>JAFGPQ010000090.1 GCA_016936115.1 Spirochaetales bacterium
ATCCGCCCCCGGGGTTCCACACCCGTGGCTTCCACCATGATGAGACCCGTTCCGCCCACCGCCCGGGATGTGTAGTGGGTGAAGTGCCAGTCCTGAGCGTATCCCCGGACATCGGCGCTGTACATGCACATGGGCGCCATCATGATGCGGTTTTTGAGGGTGAGCTCCCGTAATGTTATGGGGGAAAACAGTTTTGCCATGATATTTCTCTCCTGCCTTTTTATTGAAGATAAGAAGATCGGAGAGAAACGGCTATAGAAAACGGCGGAACTCGTCAGAAAGGGGACGGCTCAGTTCCCCCCACAGGGGATCCAGTGCTTCGCTGACCAGCAGGTAGCGGCGGTACTTCTCCCGGTAGATACGGTGCCTGTCCCCATCCGGTTCCAGAGCCTTTTTCACCTTGACCATGGCTCCAGCCGCTTCCCTGAGTCCGGAATAGGCCCCGGTAGCCACCGCGCCGGCGATGGCGCATCCCAGGGCGCCCAGCTCCTTCGTGTCTATGATCTCCACCGGCAGGCCGGACACGTCGGCGAACATCTGCGCCCAGACCAGTGACTTGGCGGCTCCCCCGGCCAGGCGGATCGCCCGGGTCTTCTCCCGGTTCGCCAGAAGCCTGTCAATGTGCGCCATATGGCAGAAGACGATTCCCTCGAAGACGGCACGGATCCGGTGGGCCTGGCTGTGTGAGGGATCCATTCCCACGAAGCAGGAACGGGCCTTGGGGTTGTAGTTCGATCCGAAAAGGTAGGGAAGGAACTGAAGGGACTGCTCCTGGGGGGGAAGGCTCTCCACCAGGTAATCCCCGTATTGAAAAAGATTCATCCCCAGGGCGGCGGCCTTCTCCTTCTCCCCCTTCATGAAGGTCTCCACATACCACTCCAGATTCCCCGCCGAGGTGGGGCTGCACTCTTCAATCAGATAGTAGCCGTCCAGGCAGTAGAGGGAGTTCATCATGATGCTGCCGTTAAGAATCGGTTTCGTTGAGATGAATTCGTTTATGCTCCAGGTCCCGGCTATGACGCAGAGATTTGACTCGTCGGTGATATCCATGGCCAGGGCGCAGGCGTCTATGTCGAACATGCCCCCCGCCACGGGAGTTCCCTCGGCAAGTCCGGTGGCCGCCGCCGTCTCCGCCGTTATCAGTCCGCAGATATCCGTGGAGGAGCGCAGGGGAGGGAGTCTGTCCTCTATCTCCTCCAGGCCGAAGAGGGCGAGAAGCTCCCGGTCCGTCTCTCCGGTTCTGAGGTTCATCAGGCTGGTTCCTGAGAAATCGGTTCTTTCCGCATAGGCCTCCCCGGTGAGGCGGAAGCGGATGTAATCCTTCACGCTGAAGATCCACTCCGTCTCTTCCAGGACACCGGGATTATTTTCTTTCAGCCAGTTCAGAAGAGAAACGGGCTGACAGGCCAGGATCTGCTGGCAGGTCTTTTCAAAGGCCCGGGCTGAGGTTCCGTCATCGGCCCATTTCCCGGGATACTCCCAGGCCCTCGTATCGGTGGAGACGATCCCCCGGCAGGCGGGGCGGTCCTGTTTTCCCCAGAGGTACAGCCCCTTGCCGTGACCGCTGCAGGCTACAGCCCGGACCTCATCGGCCTTGACGGGCGCCTCGGCCAGGGCTGATCTGATTGCGAGGACATTCTGGGTCCAGAGATCCTCCATGTCCCTTTCCGTGTAGCCCGGGCGGGGTGTCTCCATTGTCAGTTTGCGGGAGGCTGATGAGATTTCCCGGCCCCGGGAATCGAAAATCACCGCCTTGCACATGGTGCCTCCGTTATCAATGCCCATAAAGTAGGACTCTTTCATACTCCTGTCTCCTCCCGGTTATCTGTTTGTCCGCTCTATTATAGAAAAAGAGCGTCGGGAAACCCATGAAGAATTTTTAGGGGGGCCTTGCTTTTTCTTATAAAATATTCCGGTTTTCTTAAGAATGTTTCTGTCTCTCACGGGGAATCGGTTTTTCCAAGGGGTACGGGTTGATTTTTCTCCCGATTTGGGTCAGAAATAGGCCCGAGGAGCGAATTTCATGATAGAGACGGTTATTTTTGATATGGACGGGGTTCTCATTGACAGCGAACCCATTCACCAGAGAGTCAATCAGGCTTTTTTCAATAAATTGGGGACCCCGGTGACAATGGATTTTTATCAAAAGAATTTCATCGGTCTCCCTGTGGAACAGATGCTCATCTACCTTAAGAAGGAGTACAGCCTCAGTGAAACGGTCCCCTCCATGCTCGCCGAGTGCGGCCGTCTGCTTTTCGAGGATTTCGAAAGATCCGAACTGGTTCCGGCGGCGGGGGCGAAGGAACTTCTCGCTTCCCTTAAGGAGCAGGGATATAATCTGGCCGTGGGATCCTCCTCCTCATCGGAGCTGATCCGGCTGATTGTGAGAAAACTGGGCCTGGAGTCCTATTTCGACCATCTGGTGAGCGGCTATGAGGTGGAACGGGGTAAGCCCCATCCGGATCTTTTTCTGAAAATAGCCGGAATCTTCGGCTCCGAGCCGTCCCGCTGCGCGGTCATTGAAGACTCCTCCCTGGGCCTGGAAGCGGCCTGGAATGCGGGTATGAAGGCGGTGGGCGTGAATAATCCCGCCTCGAACCAGAATATGGCCCGGGCGGCGGTCACCGTCACCGGTTTCGCTCCTGAAGAGAGAGCCCTCATCGAAGAGTCGATCAGGAGCTGGTAGACAACATACCGGTCCGACTAGAATTCCTCTCCGGTCCGGAACCAGTTGATATTCTCGTCGAGCAGGTCCGATGTCCCGTGCAGCCGGTCGGCCAGTTCCGACAGGTGGCGCGCCTGCCGGTCAATCATATCGTATTCCCGGGAGAAGGAGCGGATATTCTGCAGGAAATCCGATGAGATATCCCTGACCCGGCCGATATTACCGCTTGTCCGGACCGAGGAATCGGCGATGCGGGCGCTGTTGGTCAGCACCCGGGATGAAACATCCCTGAGCTGTTCCACCGTTTCCCCGATGCTGTCCGATCCCCGGGTGAGCTCTCGGATTCCCCCGTTCATCCTCTCGTAGGTCCGAAGGGATTCCCCGATTTCCCCTTCGATTCTGCGGTAGGCCTCCACGGTGCGGTCACCCGCTTCATTGCTCTTTTCTATTCTGCCTATAATCGTCTCCAGTACCTTGGAGATCCGGTCCGTATTTTCCGATGATATCTCCGCCAGCTTTCGTATCTCATCGGCCACCACGGAAAAACCCCTCCCGTAAATCCCGGCGTGGGCTGCTTCTATGGCGGCGTTCATGGCCAGCATATTGGTCCGTGAGGCGGTCTTTTTCACCGTATCGGCGATCTCCCGTATCATATCGATGCTTTCGTAAACCTCGGTTATCACAGTCCGGGCCGAAGTCAGGCTCTCTCCGCTCTCCTTCACCGCTTTCTGCAGATCCCGGGACGAACGGTTCCGTTCCTGGGCCTCCCGTTCCAGAATATGGGCGGCCTCTTTCATGCGGCCCGCCTCATCGGCGGCGGACTCTATCATGCCGTTCTGATTCGTTATAATGCGGTTCAGGTCCTCCAAGTTGTCCGTGATGATGGTGAACTGCTTCTCCGAATCCCCCAGATGGGTGTGCAGGGATCCGGTCTCCTCGCTTATGGCTTTGATCTGCAGGGCGAGCTTTTCCGTGATCCCCCGAATCTGCTCAACCGCTTCCTCCAGATCCTTTCTGACCATGGAATTCCCCCCGGAAACCTCCTTAAGACGCTTGATCGTATCGAGAAGACTAAGTCGGAATTGATTCAGAGAGTCACCTAGAAAGCCGATTTCATCCTTGGTGGCCAGGGAAACCCCCTGATGTAGCACTCCCTTTTTGAGGGATTCCATGCCCCCGTGGATCAGGAAAATCCCCTGGCTCATCCGGCCCATTGTCAGTATGAGGAGAAGAAATCCTGCAAAAACTATCGCTGAAACAATAAGCCCGGTCAGGATATAGCCCCGGCGCATCATCCTCTTCGTTTCCCCGGCGATGATGGCGCTGTTTCTCTCAATGGTCTCTATGGAGCCGGTCAGATTGAAGTCCCTGTTTATCGCCGCCACGGAGAGTTCCCTGGAGAGGACCGTCAGCCTGTCCGCCAGGGCCCCGTCACTGATCTGGCTCTTCTGAATATTTTCCGAGTACAGGGTGAACAGGTTGAAGTAATTCCTGTCGATAGTCGATTCACCGACCCCGTCGTCCACCTGTCTCAGGGTCTCCTCTATCAGATCCCGCTGCCCCCGGGAAAGATCCTTGAGGGTTCCAATGGCGTGTAGGGCTTCGGCGATGGAGGGGCTGAGAGAGGGCAGAATGACCATGGCCTCAAGCTGTGTCAGGGCATCTTCTGTGGCTTTAATACTGATATGGTATTCCCGTACCGCCTGGGCGAAGGGAGCGTTGAATAGCCGGGCCAGAGCGATCTGCTCATTCCGGTAGGCCCGGCGGATCTGCTGAAGTTTATCCTCCTCTTCTCTGATTTCCTGAATCTTTCCATTTATGAGAGTGTAGAGACCGAGCGCCAGCAGAAGGGAGAGAATCAGGCTGCCGAAGAGAGACAGCATCTTCATTCTGATTGTCATGAAATTTTCCCCGTTTTTTTTTCTGTCCATGATCAGGGGGGAAGGGGAAACTGTCAATGAAAAAAACGGCCATTGCTGATTTTCGAAAGATCCTGGAGAAAATGGGACAATATTGTAAAATTATCTTTTCCCGCAGTAAAAAATTGCTAATTATCGTAATATATTTCCTTAAATTCGGTTTGACATATGGTTTATGCTATGTTAATCGAATAGGAATTTCTCAAAAATATTCGGACGACCAAATTGGTGATTTTAGAAATATCCTCCATTTCGTTCTGGACAGAGCCGCTTTATACTGCCGGTAAATCCAATTAAAGGAGTTATTTTATGAGAAAACACAAATTGTTCACAGCAGTTGCGATTCTGTTGATTTGTGCTTTGGGTTCTGTTTTCGCTAATGGAAAACAGGATGGTTCCGGTTCGGGAGATTCCGTCGATACGGTGAAAAGCGCCGCAGCGGCAACCGGATTCAGCTGGGACATGGCATCGGGCGAATCGGTTAAGGTTCTCTTTAATCAGCATCCCTACGCCGAGTCCATTATCAAGAAGATTCCCGAGTTTGAAGCGGCTACGGGCATCAAGGTAACCTACGCCATTACTCCGGAAGAAAACTATTTCGATAAGGTAACCACCTCTCTCAACAGCCGTTCCGGCGATCCGGACCTGTTTATGAGCGGTGCCTATCAGATCTGGGAATATGCCGTACCCGGTTATGTTCAGGAGCTGGATCAGTTCATCAACGATCCCAACCTGGTTTCTCCCGATTATAACTTCGCCGATTTTTATCCCGGAGTTATCTCCTCTCTGCGCTGGGACCTGACTCCCGGTCACAAAGTCGGTTCGGGCAACCTCTGGGCTCTTCCCCTGGGATTCGAGACCAATACCCTGGCTTACAACAAGCGGATCTTTGACGAAAGGGGCCTCAAGCCTCCCAAGACCATGGAAGAGCTGGCCGTTCTCTGTGAGGAACTGCAGGAGTTCGACGGACCCGGTACCTACGCCCTGGCCATTCGCGGCTCCAGAAACTGGGGTACCATCCACGCGGGCTACATGACCACCTACTCCAACTACGGCGCTGTGGACTTCGCTATCGAAAAGGGCAAGCTCGTCTCCAAGGTTAACTCCCCCGAAGCGGTCAAGATGACCCAGGACTGGGTTAATCTGATCAAGACCGGCGGTTCCCCCACCTGGGCCAGCTACACTTGGTATCAGGCAGGTGCCGATCTGGGCGCCGGCAAGGCGGCCATGCTCTTCGACGCCGACTGTAACGGTTATTTCCAGAATGTTCCCGGATCTTCCAAGGAAGCGGGAAACATTGCCTGGGTACATGCTCCCCTACCCGCAGGCGCCAAGGACGTGAACGCCAACCTGTGGACCTGGGCCATGGCCATCAACAAGGCTTCCAAGCACAAGACCGCCGCCTGGCTCTTCCTGCAGTACTTCACCGGTCAGGAATTCAACCAGTGGGCTTCCACGGTGGGCAAGACCGTTGACCCGGCCCGGAAATCCGTATTCGAAAGCCAGGACTTCGTAAACGTCCTCGCCGCTTCCGAAGGTTACGGC
>JAFGPQ010000091.1 GCA_016936115.1 Spirochaetales bacterium
TCCGTTTTTCAAGGAAAGAGGACTCCCTCATTCTGAGGTATAAATGGAAGGGAAAAAGGCACGTCCTTCCCTTTGGCCTTTTCGAGCCTGTGGAGAGTTCACTTGCCATGGGAGGGGGAAAATATCCCTGTTACGGCTACGTGACGGTACTCGATGACGGAGTCCTGCGGTTCACACTTAAAATTACCGGAGACTCTCTGGGGGGAATCAATATTCTGGCCGCCCGAAAGGGAGATAATCTCTCCTTGAGAATAGGGACCTACCGGGAAAGGGAGCTGAAGATGCTGGACGGCTGTTACGGTGCCGTCAGGAGGTAAGAAGTTATGAAAAAAATAATCCGGGGCCTGGCCCTTGTGCTCATTCTGATAATTGCCGCTTTTCTCTTATGGGCCTGGACCCCGCTGAAAGCGGATGGAAAGGCTCTGGCCGCCCTGACCGAACCATCCGGTTACGCCCTGGAAACTGGTCATCATCAGGTGCACTTCACCCCCTCCTCTCCGAATGGGAAGGAGGTGATCTTCTATCCGGGGGGACGGGTGGATTTCCGGGCCTACGCTCCCCTGTGCGCCGCCATGGCCCTGTCGGGATATGATGTCCACCTTCTGAAAATGCCCCTGAATCTGGCCTTTTTCAACGCGAACCGGGCCCTGAAGGAACTTAAAACACAGGAGGGGAACTCACCGGTTTTCCTGGCGGGCCACTCCCTGGGCGGCGTGGCGGCCTGTCTTTGCCTGAACAAGTCTCCCGACTCCTTTTCCGGCCTCCTGCTGCTTGCCTCCTACCCGCCGGAGAGTGCCGATCTCTCCCGCTGGACCGGCAAGGTCCTCTCCCTGGCCGGTTCAAAGGACGGCCTGGCCACGGAAGAGAAAATCCGGTCCGCTTCGTCCCGTTTGCCCCCGTCGGCGGAATTCCTGTACCTGGAAGGAGGTAATCACAGCCAGTTCGGAGATTACGGCCTGCAGAAAGGGGATGGAACGAGCTCCGTAACGGCGGAGGAACAGATCAGATGGGTTATTGAAGCCATGAACAGAACTTTCAATGAATAAAATTGACATGGAAAGCGAGGAGGAAATTATGGAAAAGATTAAGGATAAGAGGATTCTACTGGGATGTATGAGGATTTCCGGTATGGACCCGAAGGAGAGGGAGAAACTCATCGGAACGGCTCTGGACCGTGGGATCAACTACTTCGACCATGCGGATATTTACGGGGGAGGCGTCTCCGAAGAGGTCTTCGCCCATACCGTAAAGGAGATGGGAGTGAAGCGGGATGAGATGATCCTCCAGTCCAAGTGCGGCATTCGGGAGGGCCGTTTCGATTTCTCCCGGGATTACATTCTCTCTTCGGTGGATAAAATCCTCTCCCGTCTCGGGACAGATTATCTGGACGTGCTGCTCCTTCACAGGCCCGACGCCCTGGTGGAACCCCAAGAGGTGGCCGAAGCCTTCGACAGGCTCGAAAAGGAGGGCAAGGTTCTGAGTTTCGGCGTGAGCAATCACAATCACTACCAGATAGAACTTCTCAGGAAATATGTCCGTCAGGACATCCTCTTTAACCAGCTTCAGTTCAGCATCATGCATACGGGCATGATAGACGCGGGATTGAATGTTAATTTGAAAGTGGAGAATTCCGTGGACCACGACGGGGGGATTCTGGATTACTGCCGCCTGAAAGATATCACGATTCAGGCCTGGTCCCCCTTCCAGTACGGATTTTTCGAAGGGGTATTCCTGAATAACGGGAAGTTTCCCGAACTGAACCGGGCGATCAAGCAGATTGCGGATAAATACGGTGTCACCGATACGGCGGTGGCCATCGCCTGGATACTGCGCCATCCCGCCCGGATGCAGGCGGTTATCGGCACCACCAACGCGGGACGGGTGGCCGATATTGCCGCAGCGACGGACTTTACCCTGACCCGGGAAGAGTGGTACGAAATTTACCGGAAAGCGGGAAATACTCTGCCCTGATCCTATTTTCCAAAGCCCCGGGGTGTGCTAATATTAATCCTATCTTAACTAAACCGGCGACGGCCATTCTGGCCATATTCGCCGCCCTTTTCGGGCCCATTGTGGGTTTTCTCGTGGGAATCCTGGGACACGCCCTGACCGATCTTTTCGGCGGATGGGGTTTCTGGCCCTCCTGGATCCTCGGTTCCGGTATCGCCGGTCTGATCGTTGGCTTTTTCGGAAAAGTCACCGCCGACCGTCTTGAGGGGGGCGCTTTCCCCGGCAAGGATATCGCCCTGTTCATCATCCTGGGACTGGCGGGTAACTTCATCGGCTACAGCGTTTCGGCCATCCTGGACTTCTTCATCTACTCGGAGCCTCTGAACAAGGTCATAGCCCAACAGCTCATAAGCTCCAGTACGAATACGGTCATGATCGCCGTCATCGGCACGGCCATACTGGCGCTGATTGCCAAGAGGAACAAGCAGGAGAGTAATCTTTCCGAAGATTAATCAGCGGCACCTATGAAAACAACCGATCCTCTCATTCTGTTCAAGGATTTTTCCTTTCAGTACAAATCTCAGAACGCTCCCACCCTGCATGACATCAATCTGTCCGTCAATCGGGGCGAGAAGGTTCTGATCATCGGCCCCAGCGGAAGCGGCAAAAGCACCCTGGGCAGTTGCCTGAACGGATTGATTCCCTTCTCGTTCAAGGGCAGGATGGGCGGATCGGCGCAGATCAACGGGAAGGAGACCTCAAAGACGGGCCTCTTTCCCCTCAGCCAGGTCGTGGGGACGGTCCTGCAGGACACGGACTGCCAGTTCGTGGGACTCAGCGTGGCCGAGGATATCGCCTTCGCCCTGGAGAACAGCTGCATCCCCCAACCGGAGATGCGGGAAATCGTTCGAAAAACTTCCCTGCTCGTGGATATGGACCGCTTTCTTGATCAGGCTCCCTTCGAACTCTCCGGCGGGCAGAAGCAGCGAGTCTCCCTGGCTGGGGTCATGGTGGACGACGTGGACTGCCTGCTCTTCGACGAACCCCTGGCCAATCTGGATCCCCACACGGGCCGCCTGGCCATCGAACTGATAGACGACATTCAGAAGAAGACCGGAAAAACGGTCATCATCATCGAACACCGCCTCGAAGATGTACTCCACCGTCCCGTGAACCGGATAATACTGATGGAAAGGGGGCGCATTGTCTCCGATACGGCCCCGGACGAACTTCTGGCCTCTTCCCTGCTGTCACAGAAGGGCATACGGGAGCCCCTTTATCTGACGGCCCTGAAATATGCCGGCTGCCCCGTAACCGGTCAGGACAACCCCTCCTCCCTGACCGCCATGGCAAAGGATCGGTTCAAGCCGGCCCTGGAAGAGTGGACAATGAGGGAGAAGGTCTCTCCCGGAACCCCGGAGGGGGAAGAGATTCTGGGAATCCGGGATCTCTCTTACAGCTACGACGGGGATAAACCGGTCCTGAACGACATCAGTTTCTCACTGAAAAAGGGGGAGATGATCTCCGTACTGGGCAAGAACGGAGCGGGAAAATCCACCCTGTCCAAGCTGATTATGGGGGTTATCACCCCGGACAGGGGCAGCATCTCCTTCATGGGCGGGAATCTTCTGGAAAAACCGGTCAACGAAAGGAGCCGTTCCATCGGCTTCGTCATGCAGAATCCCAACCACATGATCTCCCACTCCCTTATTCGGGAAGAGGTGGGATTCGGACTGGATCTACGGGGAACGGCGGAGGAGGAGCGGGACCGGCGCGTGGACGACGTGCTAAAGCTCTGCGGGCTCTACCCTTTCCGGAACTGGCCGATCCGGGCTCTGAGCTACGGCCAGAGAAAGCGGGTCACCATCGCCTCCATCCTGGTTCTCGAACCGGAGCTTCTCATTCTGGACGAACCCACTGCCGGCCAGGACTACCGCCACTACACGGAAATCATGGAATTCCTGACCGATCTGAATAGCCGGACAGGGCTTACCATCATGATGGTCACACATGACATGCACCTGGCTCTGGAGTATACGGACCGGGCGGTGGTTCTCTCCGAAGGGGAGATGATCTGCGACAACAGCATCGCCCGGGTTTTCTCGGACCGGGACGTCATTGTGAAGGCGAATCTGAAAGAGACCAGTCTCTTCACCCTGGCGGAGCAGTGGGATCTGGGGAATCCGGAGGATTTTATCAACCGCTTCATCGCCCATGAAAAAATGATAAGGAGGGAAACCCGTGGACAGCAGTAAAATCCGCACCGGCCTGAATTACGTGGAAACCGGCTCCCCCCTTCACCGGCTGAGCGGGGTTACCAAGTTCCTCCTGTTCATCTACTGGATCACCCTGGCTCTGCTCACCTTCGATTACCGTATCATCGGCACCATGCTGGTTCTGGGAATCCTTCTTCTGATACTGACCCGGGTGCCTTTCCACGTCTACCGGCCTTTCGCCTTCTTCATGCTCTTTGTGGTCATCTTCAACGCCACCTGGATTTTCATCTTCTCCCCTCAGCAGGGCGAGATCTATATCGGAGGCCGCACGGTTCTGTTCCGTCTGACCGAACGGTACACTTTGACCCGGGAGACCCTCTGGTATCTGCTGACCGTGGCCTCCAAGTACCTGACCATCTTCCCCATGGCTCTTATCTTCATCCTGACCACCCACCCCACTGAGTTCGCCGCCAGCCTCTCCCGGCTGGGAGTTCCCTACAAAATCGCCTATTCGGTGAGCCTGGCCCTGCGCTATCTGCCCGAGGTGACCAAAGACTTCGTCAACATCATGCACTCCCAGCAGGCCCGGGGAGTGGACCTGACGAAGAACGTCTCCTTTGTGAGCCGCTTCAAGAACGTAACCGCCATTCTGATTCCCCTGATCCTTTCCAGCCTGGATAAAACGGACACCATCTCCAACGCTATGGAGCTCAGAGGCTTCGGAAAAATGAAAGGCCGGACCTGGTATAACCGTAAGCCCTTCGGCAAAGGGGATTACCTGACCTTCATCCTCATGGCGGCCTTCCTTGTCCTGTACATCTACCTCCGGGCCACCCTGGACGGCATGTTCTGGTACCCTTTTTGATTTAAGCCTGGGTACAGGCGTAACTTCTCACTCCCGCCACAGGGAAAGCAGCTCCTCCTTAAAAGAAGAGACGAGGTGCCGGTTTCCGTTTCCGCTCAGATGGTCACCGTCGAAGTACAGCGGAAGGCCCTCCCCGTCATAGGGGCTGAAGATTTCTCCGGGACAGAGCAGGGGAAAGGGATCCCAAACCGCCAATTTATCGTGTCGTTCCTGCAGAACGGCCAGGGAGGCCATCTGGGGCCCCCGCAGCTCTTCCAGAAGGGCCCTCTCCATGGTAACCCCCTCAGAGGCCACGGGATTATTCCGGTTGAACCAGTCGGAACATCGGAAGAGCGGAGCGCGGACGACCGGCTTGGGAGCGTCTATGAGCACGGTCACGCCCAGGCTTTCCAACTCCGTGACAATCCTGTCCGCCTCGGCGAGGGCTGCTTCCCTGGCGGTATTCGCTTCGAAACTAAAAAAGGCGGACTTCACCCCGACCAGATCGACGGGCTCGAAGCGATCGGCCAGTTCGGGCATGCGGAGGGAGGCGAGAAAGACCACATCCCCCGGACGGGCCAGAGCTCTGAGATCTTCCAGAGTGTTTTCATAATATTCCGCCCACTCTTGCCTGTCCGCCATTGGTTCGAGAAGTCCCGCCACGGCGCAGCCGCCCCGTTCGAATTCGTAGGCTTCCATGCCTAACTGGGAGGAGACGATATTAACCATGGTTCGGTAGGCGGCGGCATGGGAATCCCCCCAGACGAACAACCGACGGCCGTTGACATTCTCATCCATGAACAGCGGCTCGGGAGCCCGTTCGGACTTGAACTTGTAAGAACGCCATTGAAAGGAATCCCTGGTGACGCTAAGGCTCAGTTCTTCTTTATGGCGAACCATGAACTGAGACCCCGACCAGAGAACCAACAGAGCTAGAATTGCTGAGGGAAACAGTATGCGGCCGGACCTGGACCCCTTCCCCGTCCCCCTGCGGAAAGGAGATTCAACGAAACGGTAGGATAATGACGCCAGAGCGAATGAGATGAACAGGGCGGTGATTTTCAGAGGGAGCGTATGTACGCCCGAAGTCCACCGCATGAGCACTATGACCGGCCAATGCCACAGGTAGAGGGAGTAGGATCTTTTACCCAGATAAAGAAAAGGGGGCGTCCGGAGCAGCCGGAAAAGGAGGGAAGGCCTTTCCGGTTCCGCCGCCGATGCGGAAAGCATCATCAGACTCCCGGCGGCGGGGAGAAAAGCGCCGGGAAAAGGGAAATACCCCTGCGCGGAAAGAACAAAGGAAGCCAGGACAAGGGCAAGGCCTCCCCACTGAAGCAGAGCGGAAGCCCTGTCGGTCCGGGGGAGGAATTTTCCCCTCGCCTGCCCCATGAAGAGCAGCGCCCCCGCCGCCAATTCCCAGAAACGGCCGTTCAGAAGATAGAATCCTCCCTGCCCCCCGTCCCTCCCCAGAAAGGCCGCCGCCAAGGAAAGGACCGTCAGTACGGGCAGGATGATATGCGAGAGAAACCGGACCGGACGTCTTACGCTCCCGCTTCCGGCGAGCCAAAAATAGAAGAGAAGGGGGTAGATCAGGTAAAATTGCTCCTCCACCCCCAGGGACCAGGTATGGAGAAAGGGATTCAGATCGCCCCGGGGAGAAAAATAATTCTGCCCTTCCCGGGCCAGATGGATATTGCTGACTCCGAAGAAGGCGTGAAGGCCGGTCCGGTCGATTGACTGGTTCAGCCAGACCGGGGGGATGAACAGGGTGGAGACCGCGAATGTAACGGAAAGGCAGACGAGCAGAGCGGGAAGGATGCGACTGATTCTCCTTTCGTAAAATCCGGCCAGGTATGAGGGAAAGCTGAGCCTTTCGGGGCTCGACTGAATGCTTTGATGAAGGGACCGGCTTATGATGTAGCCGGAGATGACGAAAAAAACATCCACGCCGGAAAAGCCTCCCCCGAGCCGGGGCAGCAAATCCAGATGATAGATAATGACGGCTGTCACGGCGAGAGCCCGCATACCGTCGATAACCGGCAGATAACGGGGATTTTGCTTGTTCATATTGACTCCTTACCAATAGGTTTACTCATTTCTCGCCCGGAACTGTCACGGTGGAGCTAAGAAAATGTTTCTATTCTGTTTCAATGATGGGGAAGGGGTGGAAATCCTTTTTACAAGCCCCGGGGAAATGGTATGATAGGGCATGAAGCGGAAAATATTGATTGTGGAAGATGACCGGGACCTCTCCGGGCTCATCGCCCTGGCGGGAGAAAAGTGGGGCTATGCCCCGAAGACAGCGGGCGATGGCGCCGGGGGGAGGGAACTGGTGGAAGGGGGATTCGTTCCGGATCTGGTCATCCTCGATATCAATATGCCCGGAATGGACGGTTTCGGCTTCTGCCGATGGTTCAGAGAGGAACAGGGCTTGATCCCGGTCATTTTTCTTTCGGCCCGGACGGAGGAGTACGATAAGATACTGGCCCTGGAGATAGGGGGGGACGACTACCTGACGAAGCCCTTTTCCATGAAGGAGCTCTACGCCCGCGTCGCCGTATGCCTCAGGAGACGGGACAGCTACGGAATAATCCGGGGGAAACCGGATGGGATTCCCCTGGAGAAGGACGGAATAATCCTGGACAGGGAGAGCTGGACCGGCACCTACAAAGGCCGGGAGCTGTTGCTGACCGTTACGGAATTCCGCCTCCTCTGCAAATTCCTCGAAAGCCCGGGACGCGTTTTCAGCCGGGACGAATTGGCCCGAACCGCGTTCCCCGAAGACAAATACTATGGGGGGAGGGGTATAGACGTCCATATTACCCGGATAAGAGGAAAACTTAAAAAGATCGATCCCCGATTCTCCTCGCTGACCGCCGTATACCAGGTGGGTTATAAATGGCAGATATGAAAAGAATCCCCTTCTACCGCCGATTCGGTTACCTCATGTTCCTGCTTCTTGCCCTGTTGCTCTATTCCATGTTCTATTCCCTCTGGACAGTGGAGATGGGGGATTATAAAGTCTATTCCGACAGAATGGTCGCCCACAGGAAACTATTCGACTATACGGCGGATCAGCTCTCCTGGACGGAATGGGATGAGTGGCCGGACCGGCTGGCCTCCGCTCCCTTTCTGTTTCCGGGCCAGCGGTGGATTCTCTTCTACGGCGAAGAGAGCAGAATCTTCGGGAACGGAGAAGAGGAGAGGAAGATAGGGGAAGGCCGCTTCAGCCTCTTCCTGCCCCATCCCTACGCCCCGGAAATCGCCGAGGACGGGCTTCTTCTGGATTTTCTCCAATCCCTCCCCCGGCCGGAGGGGGACGATTTCCCCCGGCTCCGTTCGACAATCCGCACAATGGAAACGGAAGCGGGCTCGAACCGCATCATAGCTCTGGCCCGTAACGTTTATCCATCCGGGGGAGACAGGGCCGTCCTTGTCCTGGCCTCGGACGCCACCGATATCCTCATGCAAAGGAGAGGCGTCAAGGAACGGTTTCTCTTCGTCTCCCTGTACGTTCTGGCTCTCGGGCTGGCCCTGTCCCTGGCCCTGACAAGATCGGTCATTTCCCCGGTGAGGAAGCTTCACCGCTACGCCCGGGAAATCCATGAAAACCCCGGGTCACGGCCGCCGCCTCCCCGCCTGTCGGACCGCTGGGAAATCAGCGAGATATGCCGGACTCTACAGGGGCTGATAGAGGAACAGATGCGCCGCACGGAACGGTTCCGCCGTTTTTCCTCCGATACGGTTCATGAACTCAAGACGCCCCTCACGGCTATTCGCTCTGCCCTTGAGCTCCTTGAGGACTCCAGGAAAGGCGGGGAAAGGGAACGGCTGTTCTCCCTCCTTTACAGAAGAATTGCGGGTATGGAAGAGCTCATGGAGGGAATCTACCGGCTGGGCGAAGCGGAAACCGCGCCGGAGGGGGAAAGGACGGAACGCCTCGTCCCCATACTGGAAGATCTCAGGAACGATTTTTCCCGGTTCGAGCCGATATTCCGGATTCCGGGAGACTGCGCGGGGATGGTCCTCCCCCTTTCCGAAGTCCATCTCAAGCTTATCCTGGAAAATCTCCTCACGAATGGCACGGCGTTTTCCCCTTGGCCAGGAACCGTTCGCCTTGCCCTGATCAAAGAGGGGAAAAAGGTGAGAATAAGCGTTACCGATGAGGGACCGGGCATTGAAGAAGAGCATTTGGGCCGACTGACCGAGCGATTCTATTCGGGCCGACGGGAGAAAGAGGGCCATATGGGGCTGGGACTTTCCCTTGCCGAAGCGGCGCTCGATTCCTGCGGGGGAAGTCTGGCTTACGGCAACAGGCCGGAGGGGGGCGCCTTCTTTACCGTCCGGATACCCCTTTCTCCTCATCCCGTCAGAGAAAAGCCCGGAAGGAAGCCCCCTACGCCGGAGTATTAACCGGGAGGATCATATCTGCTATTCTAGGCCCTATGAATATCAACGCCCTCATTTGTCGGGCCACCGGCGCCCTAAAGGCCCTGACAAAGGAAACGCCGCTCCTATCATGTGGAGACGATTCGGTACCAAGACTGGGGCTGGACCCCGGGCCGCTGGAACCGGGATGATTTTTCGGAGCGAATATCACGGGAAGTGGCCGCACGCTGTCTGGAGGAGTGAGGCTAAAAGAACATCCTCATAAGAATATCCCTTTCGTAATTGCCGAAACCCTTTCCGAAAATATTCAGTCCCCCCGCGTTCTGAGCCTTGAGATCGGCGGCAATATTAAGGCGGACCGAATGATGCGCCATTAGTTCCAGTTCGCCTAACCGGGCATCACCGATTTTGGCTCCATTCACATAGGAGCCGGTTTCGTCTATCCGCCAGGTGGTGAGGATACCGTACTGGGAGCCCTTGAGCTTCCACCACTCGGGGGTGTATTTCCCCCGCTTGTCCCCGAAATCCCCGGGAGACGTCCAGAGGCCCAGGGGGACCTTATTAACGGACAGGGAAATATCCGAAGGCCAGTCCGGGTTCGTTCCGGGCACCTCCGAGGAGAGCTCCATCTCAAATTCCAGGGCCCGGACCGGTCTTTTCTGATCAAAGGCGTTGTTGGGAAACTGATAATCGATGGAACCGCTGCCGAACCAGATAAGCCCCGCCTTGACCCGTTCCGGACTGAGAAAGGCGGAGGGCATATCCAGGTTTCCCA
This sequence comes from Spirochaetales bacterium, assembly GCA_016936115.1. Lineage (GTDB taxonomy): Bacteria > Spirochaetota > Spirochaetia > DSM-2461 > DSM-2461 > SZUA-368. The sequence continues at coordinate 10,175 of JAFGPQ010000091.1, forward strand.
GAATCTTCTCGTGGGAACAGATGCCGCAGGGGACATTCACGTCGTAACGAATGAAGAGCCCCAGGGGCATCTCCACTTCGATCACATTCTCCTCCGTTTTCACGGAATCATCCATCCTGATAATAAACTCGTCGTAAAGGGCGCTGCAGACCTTCTGAACTCCCTTCCCCCCGTGATAAAGACGGGAACTGACCAGTCCTACTTTCTCAAGGGTCTGAATGTTCGTCGCAGCCGTTGATTGGGGTATCTTGAGCAATTCGGAGATTCGATTAATATTCTGTTCTTCTTTCTGGAGCAGGGTCAGGATATCCATGCGGATATCCGACGCCAGCGCCTTTATAATGTGGATATCCCGTTTCGGGTTCAAAAACAGAACCTGAGGGGATGCTTCTTTTTTCTCCATTACATAACAGGATAATCCATATCAGGCCATTTGTAAAGCAACGACGGAAGCCGCGGGAAGCGAGATTTTAAGCGTATTGCCCTCCCAGTCGACACCCTCCAGATCGACAGGCTTCACCCTGTCCGGATCCTCAAAGGTATTATGGTCTGAAATATTTTCCGTTTTCAGAATCCTCCCTTTCACTCCCTTGACAGACAAACCGCGGATTTCCACATCAAACCGGCTCTCCTTCTCCCCGTCCATATTGGCCAGAGTCATGAAAACCCGTCCCTCCCTGTCTATGGATGCGCTTCCGCTGATCTCTTTCGGCAGATTATCCAGGGGGAGCAGGTCGTTTTCCTGATGGGTCTTGAACATCTCGAAAACATGATAGGAAGGGGTGAGAACCATTTTGTCATCCTTCGTCAGTATCATGGCCTGGAGCACATTGATCGTCTGGGCGATATTGGCGATGCGCACCCGGTCGGACCGATTATTGAAGATATTCAGGCCAATGGCGGCGACCAGGGCGTCCCTCTGGGTATTCTGCTGGAACAGGAATCCGGGATTCGTGCCCGGCTCCACATCAAACCAGGTTCCCCATTCGTCAAATACCAGGGCGACCCGCTTCTCCGGATCATAACGGTCCATGATGGCCGCATGCCCCTCTATCAGCTTATCCATGTAAAGAGCCTTCTCCATGGTGGCCTTCCACTCCTCCGGACCGAACTCGGTGGCCGATCCCTTCTTCTGCCAGGTACCGGGTACCGTGTAATAGTGCAGGGAAAGGCCATCCATGAGCCAGTGGTCCATAAAGCCCACCTTCGAAGCCTCCCTCATGAGCACTTCGGTCCAGTGGTAATCGTCCGTATTGGGTCCGCAGGCAATCTTGAAGAGCCTGTTTTCCCCGTAGTCCCGACAGTAGGTGGCGTAGCGCCTGTAAAGGTCGGCGTAATATTCGGGGCGCATGTTGCCGCCGCAGCCCCAGTTTTCATTGCCCACTCCGAAGTAGGTGAGTGACCAGGGATCGTCCTGTCCGTTTTCACGTCTCAGATCGGCCATGGGGCTCTTGCCGTCCATGGTCATGTACTCGATCCAGGAGGACATCTCCTTCACCGTTCCGCTGCCCACATTGCCGCAGATATAGGGTTCGCACTCAAGAAGTTCGCAGAGTCTCATGAACTCGTGGGTGCCGAAGTGGTTGTTCTCGGTCACACCTCCCCAGTGGGTATTGATCATGGTGGGCCTTTCCTCCCGGGGGCCAATGCCGTCCTCCCAATGGTACTCATCGGCGAAACAGCCGCCGGGCCAGCGCAGGTTGGGTATATTCAGTTTCTTCAGGGCCTCCACCACATCGTTTCTGATTCCCTCCGTATTGGGCACAGAGGATTCGGGACCGACCCAGAAACCATTGTAAATACAGTGCCCCAGATGCTCGGCGAAGTGCCCGTAGATGTGCCTGCTGATTTTATTCTTCCTGATATCTCCGTTTAATACGGCCTTATTCATAGTCATCCTCCTCGCTGCCGGAAGGTCTTCCTTCACGGCTTGCTCTTTCGCCGCCGCCCGCAATTCGCAGGAGCGGCACCGTCTTTTTTCGCTCATCCCTTCTTCAGTCTCACCAGGTTCCAGGAGAGGGGCGGCAGATCAAGGGAGAGGGACTCCCCTTCCACTTTCACCGAACCCTTCACAGCGGTGGGAACCACGTTATCCGGTTTCTCAGCCGTATTGACCGCCTTGATATCGTCGTGGACCATGGTCAGGTGCTCCACCGGAGCATAACCGGCGAAACCGCCCAGAACGCCGTCGAGATTCAACGATTCCGTCCTGTTTCTGTTCAAAAGGAACAGGCTGATCTCGCCTTTCTCTTCGTTCCAGACCGCCGAGGCGTCAAGCCAGGGAACCTGTCCGTGGTCTTTGTGATCGTATCCATCATCGGAAGCGATGACCTTCATACTCCTGCCCCGCCCGAAAAGAGAGGCCTGCAGGAAGGGATAGAAGATGGTCTGCCGCCAGGCGCTGCCCCCGTTCTCCGTCATAATGGGGGCGATGACGTTAACGAGCTGGGCCATACAGCCGATCTTCACCCGGTCCGCATGGCGGATCAGGCTGTTGATCTGGGCTCCCACCACCAGGGCGTCCTCGAAGTTATAAATATCCTCGAGAAGGGGGGGGCCTACCTGCCAGGGAGTCCTGTCGGATATGTCTTTGTCCTGCTGATTCGAATGGTACCAGACATTCCATTCGTCGAAGGAGAGGTTGATCTGCTTTCTGCTGCGCTTTTTTCCCTTAACGAAATCACAGGTACTCACCACCGTATCGATGAAACGGTCGATCTTCAGATTCGCCGCCAGAAAACTATCCAGGTCGTCCGCCCGGTTGTTCAGGTAGTTGTGAAGGGACAGATAATCCACGCTGTCGTAACACTCGGTCAGGACCTCGTTCTCCCACTGGGGGAAGGTGGCCATGGAGCCGTTCGAACTGCCGCTGACAACCAGCTCCAGGCTCTTGTCGTAGTACTTCATGGCCTTGGCCGTCTCATCGGCCAGGCGCCCGTACTCCTTGGCTTCCTTATGGCCGACCTGCCAGGGGCCGTCCATTTCGTTTCCCAGGCACCACAGCTTGATGCCGTGGGGATCTTTGACCCCGTGGGATTTTCTCAGATCGCTCCAGTAGGATCCCCCGGGATGGTTGGCATATTCCAGAATGTTTCTGGCCGCATCTATGCCCCGGCTCCCCAGGTTGATGGCCATCATCAGTTCCGTATCCGCTTTTTTGCACCAGGAGGAAAACTCATTCAGACCCACCAGATTCGGCTCCATAGAGCGCCAGGCCAAATCCAGACGCTTCGGCCTGTCTGCGACAGGGCCGACCCCGTCTTCCCAGTCATAGGCGGAAACGAAATTACCTCCGGGATACCTGACCACGGGAACCTGGAGCTCCTTGACGAGATCCATCACATCCTTCCGAAAGCCCTCTTCATCCGCCGTAGGGTGGCCCGGTTCGTAGATGCCCCCGTAAACGGCACGGCCCAGATGTTCAATGAAAGAGCCGTAAAGCCGGTCATCCACATCGCCGATCACATAATTCTTGTCCATTACAAACTTGATTTTCATGAGTCCCTCCAGGAAACAGTTATTCTATTTAATATTATACTTGAGACAGCGAATAATCCGGTCTTCCAGTTCCACTTCACAGGGAAGCACGTGAAAACATTCGTTGCCCGCTTCTTCACATCGGTCGGCGAAGAGGCATCCCTTAGCGGTAAATTCCTCCCCCTCGAAACGGGACGGCTTATAATCGAAATCCTCCGCATCGGGGGAAGGATCCAGGGCCGCCCGTACGAGCAGCTTCGTATAGGGATGCCGGGGATTTTCCAGAATGCCCCGGGCCGGTCCCTGCTCCACAAAGATCCCCCTGTGCATGATAGCGATTCTGTCACTGACATAATAAGCGGTGGCCAAATCGTGGGTTATGTAGATGATGGACGTGTCGAAACGCTCCTTAAGGCTGGAGAAGAGGTTGACGATGCTCATCCGCAAAGAAGCGTCTATCATGGAAACGGGCTCGTCCGCGATCAGAATCTCCGGTTTGGGAATAATCGCCCGGGCGATGGATGTTCTCTGCAGCTGCCCGCCGGACAGCTCATGGGGATACCGCTTCCCGATCTCCTCCAGACTTAATCCCACCGCCTCCAGGGCTTCTTCCACCCGTTTTTCCGGGTCCGGATCATCGGGGAAAAAATGCTGGGCCGTATCAAGGAGATAGCGGTCCACCCGGCTCAGGGGATTGAAGGTTTCAAAGGGGTTCTGAAAAATCGGCTGAACCCGGGACATGAAGTCCATCTCTCCCTTGCGCCCCTTGATCCTGTTCAGATCCTTTCCGTCCAGTTCTATGGTTCCCCCGTCGTTCTTAATCAGACGCAGAATCATGCGGGACAAGGTTGTTTTGCCCGATCCGGACTCGCCTATGATGGAAAACACCTCCGGCTTCCCCGTGTATAACTCAAAATTCACTTCGTTCACCGCCCGGAATGTGGTTCCCGAAATCAGGCCCCCCAGACGGTACTCCTTGACAGCGTTCTTAACGGATAACTGTACTTGGCTCATCTTCTACTCCTCATTTGGCGCCGTGATAATAACAGGCTACCCGGTGCTCGTCTCCGATCATTTCCATGGCGGGGTTCCTTTCGGAACACTCCTTCTTTGCCCTGGGGCATCGGGGATGAAAGGGACATCCGGTGGGGGGGGACGCCAGGTTGGGAGGATTCCCTTTCAGGCCTTCCTTGTGGCTGGAATCGCCGATCCGTGGAAGGGAGCCGATGAGGTGTTGCGTATAGGGATGGCTGGGATTGTAAAAGATATCCCGGGTCTTTCCCTCTTCCACCAGGCGGCCCGCATACATGATACCTATCCGGTCAGCGATATTGGCATGAACCGCCATGTCATGGGTTATCAGCAGAACCGTATTTTTCTGCTGCCCCTGTATTTCCCTTATCAGGTTCAGAGTCTCCCTCTGCACCACCACGTCCAGGGCCGTAGTCGGTTCGTCCGCCACGATAACGTCGGGGTTGCATATGGTAGCCAGGGCGATGATGACCCGCTGCCTCATACCGCCGGACAGCTCATGGGGATAGGAGTTCAGAATTTCCGCGGGAAGACGGAGCTTGGCCAGATACGTCACAACAGCCTCGCGGAAATCATCCTTGTCGGGAATATCCATATGCCTGTAGGCGAAGTCGATGAAGGACTTATGGATTTTCCTTACCGGATTCAGCACGTTCATGGACCCCTGCATCACATAGGACAGATTCTTCCAACGGATACTGTCCAGATCGGCCCGGGAGCAGTTCAGCACGTCAGTACAGGCGTCCCGGTCTTCGAAATCATAGCTTACCTTTCCGCCCAGGACGGTCAGGGGTGCCCGGTGGGTACCGGAAAGCAATTTGATAAGGGTCGTCTTGCCGCTTCCCGACTCCCCGGCGATCCCGAATACTTCATCCCTCTTCAATGTCAGAGAGATATCGTTGATAACTTTGACCTCTCTCTTAATGCCGTACAGTTCCGTTCTGTAAACGGCGTTCAGCTGCTCGACACTCAATACGTTCTGACTCATAATCAATTTCTTCCTTTTCTCTGCAGCCGGGTTCTGGGGTCGATATACTTGTTTATGCTGATAGATAGCATGTAAAGCCCTGTGAAAACGTAAACCGTGACGATAACCGGAATGGCTATCCACCACCAGACTCCCGAAATCAGGGCCTGATGCTGATTCGCCCAGAAAATGGTCACGCCTATGGTAGGGTCGTTCACATTGGTCAGGCCCAGGATGGCCAGGGTCACCTCCATACCTATGGCCCAGAGCATGTTGTTGATGGTTGTGGAGAAGACGATGGGAAGAACGTAGGGGAAGTGCTCACGGAAGATGATCTTCCTCGTGCCGAATCCCGAGAACACCGCCGTGTCCGTAAACAGCTGAAACCGCAGGGACATGGCCTTGGAGCGGATAAGGCGGGCGTCAAAGGCCCAACCGAACAGGGAGAGCACCGCCGCCATAATGAACCAGTTCATCTTTTCCTTCAAAAGAAAGTTCAGAAGAATCAGGATGGGAAGGACGGGCATGATGACGAAACTGTCGTTGATAGCCATCAGGACCCGGTCCATGACCCCCTGCTTGTAGCCGGAATAGAGGCCGACCACCAGGGAGATGACCCGGCTGATCACAGCGGTGATGACGCCGAAGAGAAAGGAGTTCCTCAGGGCGAAGGTCATCTGCCAGAACAAATCCTGCCCCCGGCTGTTCGTGCCGAAAAGATGCTGGAAGGAGGGAGGGGCGTCGTCCATTACCAGAAAGGATTCGTTAGGCGGATAGGGTGAGAAAAAAGACAGGATAATCATTATCGTTAAAAAGAGAGCCGCCGACACACCGAAACGGAAGGGCCGGGAGTTCTTTAACATGTCTACAAATATACTTTTCATTACGGCCTCCCTAGCCTAACCTGATCCGGGGATCGAACAGGGGATACAACAAATCGACGATAAGCACCGATACGGAAACACCCATGATGGAAAAGATGGAAACCCCCATGATCAGGCTGTAGTCGAAACTGATAACCGCCCGGTAGGTCAGCTGTCCCAGCCCGGGAATGCCGAAAACGATCTCCGTAATCAGGGCGCCGGAAAAAACAGCCCCCAGGCTCATGCCCAGACCGGTGATCTGGGGAAGCAGGGCATTCCGGATAACGTATTTTTTCATAATGGTGTTCTGGTCGATGCCCCCCGCTTCCGCATAGAGAACAAAATCATCGGCCACGATATTGGAAACAAGGCTTCTCATTCCCAGGAGCCATCCGCCCAGCCCGACAAGGATAAGGGAGAGCGCCGGCAGGAAAGTATGATAAAGGACGCTGCCTATAAATTTCAGATTGAATCCCTCTATGACACCACGGGCATAGGCACCGGAAGTGGGGAAGACGGGAATGATAAAACAGAAAATTATCAGGAGGATAAAAGCGGTTATATAGTAGGGAATCGGCCTGATGCAGGTAGCTCCCAGTTCCGCCCATTTGACCCACCGCTTTTCGGGGAAGTAACCCGCCAGGCCGCCCAGAAGATTCCCTATGAACCAGGAGATCAGAGTGGTGGTCAGCATGAGTCCGATTGTCCAGGGAAGAGCTTTTTTAATAAGATCGATGACCGGTACGGGATAGGATGAAAGGGAAGGTCCCAGATCTCCCCGCAGAAAACGGCCCCAGAAGGCTCTGTACTGATCCCAGACAGTGCCTTCCAAACCGTACATTTCGGTCATGGCCGATCGGAAACTCTCCAGAGCTTCGGGATGAATATTCGCCCCGGAAACCATCATCTGGTTGATTTTCTGCTCCACCGGATTGGTCGGAGAGAGACGGGGCACGATAAACGTAACCGTTATACCTACAAAGACGACGAGCAGGAACTGCCCCAGCCTCTGTACCAAATATTTGAAAAAGGGACTCTTGAAAATGTTTTTCTTTTTCATAAATGCCTCAAAGTGATTTCTACCTTAAAAATCCCGGCGGAAAATCGTTCCGCCGGGAAAACTTTGCTACGCGTGATTGCCGTCTATTCGGTAGGAGGCATTTCCTGCTTGAGCTGTGTCATGATGTAGCGGCCGTTGGCCCAGTTGGTAACCGGGTTGGCATAGGGGTTGTCAAAGGTGGGGTAACCGCTCCAGAAAGTGCTGTCCTGAGAGGAGAATACGTTGTAAGACATCAGAGGGATGGTAGGCATGTCTTTCGTGGTAAGCTTCAGGAACTCCAGTCCCAGTTCAATGTTTCTGTCCGAATCGAAGTCGGTGACGTTTACTTCGTCTACGATCTTGTCCAGTTCGGCGCTCCTATAGCGGACTCCGTTTCTGCCGTTAACCATCTCGCCGATGCCCTTGTAGAAATCGGAGTGCCAGGTATCGACAAAGTAGCTCAGGTCGGGATGTCCGCCCCAGGTTTCAATATTCCAGCCCATGTTCACATCGTATTCGCCCAGGTTATACATGGTTCCGTTGTCCTGGCTGTAGGTGGCGACCGTTTCGATGCCGAAATTGGTCCAGAGCTCAGCCACCATGGATCCGAGTCGGGCCAGTACGGGGTTGCCCGGTCCCCAGTTAAGCAGGGTGATGGTGAACTGTTCCCCGTTGGGCTTAAACCATTTACCGCCCTGTTTGGTGAAACCGTTCTTCTCAAGAAGAGCCGCAGCGGCATCGGGATTGTACCCCCACCAGCCCTGACCGATAACGTCTTTGATTCTTTCCGGATCGGAGGGAACCGCATCGCCGAAATTCTTTCTGGCTGCGTCGGCTATCTGCTGAGCTATGGTCGTGTCATAGGGATGAATAGTTCCGGCTGAACCGGCGTCGATGGTAAAGTCTTTCAGAAAGTCCTGGAGGGGATCGAAGTACCACTCCCGGGATCCGCCCGTGGGGGGATAGTGAATGGGAGACATGGTAACGGCGCCCTTGTAACTGGCCAGGGCCAGTTTCTTCATATCCAGGGAAAGGGCGAGAGCCCATCTTACGTCCACGTTGTCGAAGGGAGCCTTGGCGTTATTCGGCAGAATAGCGACCAGGGTGGGATCCGGATGTCCCCAGGGGAATCCGTTGAACCAGTTGCTTTCCCATTCGTTCTCGGAAAGTTTGATGATACCTTCGGGAGCGATGGAGTGAATCATGTCCAGCTCATGGTTAGCCTGGGTGATTACCCTCTTGTCACTGGGACCGGCGTCAATATACATAACGTAGGGGGGAACCGGTTCGCCGAAGTCGGCGATGGAGGTTTTATCCCAGTCTTTCCGTTTTTCCCAGAGAGTCCAGGTACCCTGTTTGTCGTAATCCTTGAGGACATAGGCGCCGATGGATACGGGGGGATTGAAAGTATATGCCAGAGCGTCGGAGGGCTGCTTGATATCCTTCTCCATAACGTGTTTGGGCATAATCCAGCAAGCGTTCCAGCGGACGGTAAAGTTTCTGTGAAACCGGCTGTTGGGCTTGGTCAGATTGAAAACGACGGTGTATTTGTCGGGAGTGTCCACGCTTTTGACGAATACTTCGAAAGTGGAACCGAAAAGCAGGGTCGGATTCTGCTTCAGCAGTTCAACGGTATATTTCACATCGGCGGAAGTGAATTCCACGCCGTCGCTCCACATAAGGCCCTTCTTCAGTTTGGCCGTCATCTGAGTGAAATCGCTGTTATAAATCGGTTCGGCCGCAGCCAGGCTGTTGTGCCAGGGACCGTCGAGACCGGCGTCGGGATCCAGGAACCACAGGGTATCCATGGCCAGCTGCTGCAGACCGTTGGAAACGCCGCCGTTGCCCCCGGCCCAGACGTTCCAGACATTGAAGCTGTCCGGATTGATCAGCGTACCGGAGGGATCCTCCACGATGAGCGTGTCCCCTCTCTTTACTCCGGGATATACTTCTTCGTTAGGATTTACGGAATCCGCCGCCGCTTCCTTACCTCCCTGAGCCGTCAGGGGGAAACAAAGAATCACACTGGCGAAAATCAAGAGCGATAACGTTAGTAACCAACCTCTTTTCATAAAAAACTCCTTTTCCCTTGGGAAATGACTTTTGTATCACAAAACGTGATATATACATTATGTATCATAATACATGATACTTTGTATATCATATATCACATATTATGATCTGTCAAATTTAAAAATTACCTTCCCCGGTCATCCAAGGGGACGATTTCCCCTACAGCCCTTTCTTCACAATAGAGTCGGTTCGATGTATAGTTAAAGAACCGATTCCGAAATTATCCCCGGGGAGGATCGACGGTTCCATGAAATTCGGACTACGGCCGGAAAGCCACCGGATAATCTTTGTCTCCGTCCTGATAACCACCACTCTTCTCCTGGTTATCGTAGGCTGGCTCTCCTGGGAATCCTATGGGGAATGGCGAGAAACGGCTACGGCAATGGTACGGCTACAGGAACTGATAGGGCTCATCAAAACATCAGATGAAATACTTACCATGTCGGCAAGGATGGCCGCCGCCACGGGAGACCCGCAATGGGAGGAACGCTACCACAGGACAGAACCGGAACTGGATGAAGCCCTGAAAGAGGCGATGCGAATTCTTCCCGATTCCCTGCTGCACGATGCCATATCAAAAACAGATGAGGCTAATCGGATTCTCGTCTCAATGGAAAAAAACGCCTTCGCGCTTATCAGAAACAACCGGAGAGAAGAAGCGGAAACCCTTTGCTACACACGGCTCAACCGGGCGGGCGAGGAATTTCTGGGTGTGTCCCGCCAGGAGCTGCTCGGCCGGGATGATAGTACTCTGTTCAGCCCGGACGAAGCGGCCCTGCACAGGGATAAGGACAGGACGGCACTGCGGGGAGAGACCCCTTTGAATATCCCCGAAGAACCGGTGAACAGGGGAACCGGTAAAGAACGGGTGCTCCACACCATACGACTCCCCCTGAAGGATGGAGAGGGAGTACCGGAATATCTTCTTTGCATATCCGAAGACATTACTCAGAGGCGTGAAGCGGAAAGGGCAATGAAACGGCTGGAAGAGGACCGGATCAGAACACAGAAAATTGAGTCTCTGGGTATCTTGGCCGGAGATCTGGCCCATGACTTCAATAACCTTCATCAGGGAATTTTCGGATTCATCTCTCTGGCGAAACAGGAAAAGGACAATCCGGAGCTATGCGGAAAGATGCTGAATAACGCAGAAGAAGCAATGGAGATGGCCATTCAGCTGACAAATCGGCTACTGACTTTCTCAAAGGGAGGAAACCCCCATAAAAGAGAAATCCTCCTCCCCCCACTCATTGAGAGAACCGTGGACCAGGCCCTTATCGGCACCCGGGCCCGCCCAATCATAAGAACAGACCGGGATCTCTGGCCGATTCATGCCGACGAAGATCAAATTGCCCAGGTGATCCGCAGTATCATCATCATTGCGGATCAGTCCATGCCCGATGGCGGAGAAATAAGAGTGGAAGCGGAAAACCGGCCCTTCGACAGAAAAGATCTTCCTCCGGGTCTTCCGACCGGTCCCTATGTGATTCTGACCGTTCGTGACCGGGGCGTGGGAATAGCCGACGGGGACAGGGACAGGATTTTCAAACCCTACTTTACTACCCGGGAAATGGGGAGCGGACTGGGACTGGCCGTGTCCTACTCCATTGTCAAAAATCACAAGGGCACCATTACCCTGGAATCGGAACGTGACAAGGGTTCTCTCTTCTCGATCTGGCTTCCCGCGGCCGTTCCGCTCCCATTGCCTTCCTCGACCTAAAAAAGCTAAACTGCCCCTATGAATCTCATGTCCATCGACGGCATTGCCAAATATGTGAGGGATCAGGCCCTCTTTACGGATGTGGTCCTGGGTATCGACCACTCCGATAAAATCGGGTTCATCGGACCCAACGGGGCGGGAAAGTCCACCCTGATGAATATTCTCAGCGGGAATCTGCATCCCGATGAAGGGGAAATCACCCGGAACAACGACCTGCGGATCTCCATGCTGGAGCAGCTGCCCCGGCTGGAGCCTGATGTTTCCATCAGGGATCAGCTTTACCTCTCCGACGACCCCCGGATCCTGCTGCTCAAAGAGTATCACCGGGCGGCGGAGACCGGATCGGCGGATCTGGAGGATCTGACCCACCGGGTAGAGCAGGAGGGCTGCTGGACCCTGGAGAAGGAGTACCTCTCCTATCTCACCGAGCTGGGCATCGACGACCCGGATCAGAAGGGGGGGACCCTGTCCGGGGGCATGGTCAAGAA
>JAFGPQ010000092.1 GCA_016936115.1 Spirochaetales bacterium
ATAAATGATGTAATAAAAAAATATGGAGAACCAACTCAATCATATCAAAACAAAGACAATCTATATTGTATTCAATATGAGAGTATTGAGAGAGAAATAAACCTTGATGGCCGAATGTCAATCCTAGAATTCAAATTTGACCAAGAACAATTAGCTGAAATTGTATTTGAAATACATAGCTGGGTATAGATAATTTATTTCAATAAAAAGAAATATAATAAGCAAATGAACATTGATTCGCCTACTGTCATATTTCTTGTTTTCACAACAAATCCGCCAGCTTAACGGCTCACAAGTTATTTGGGCGTTGAGACTGTAGAAAAGTCATCTTTTCTACAGCTCTCATAAAAGCCATGATAAAATTTCCTATGGGGAGGGATTTCGCATGGCCAGATATAAGGATTATTCCTGCGAGCAAATACTGATGGTTCCCGTCAGTTTCGAGAAGCAGATTCTACCCGGTACCTTTGAATACACCCTCTGCCATTTGATTGATGATAAAATCGATATGACGATCTTTGCTGATCATTATGATAATGATGAAACCGGTGCTCCCGCCTATGAACCGGCCCTTCTTTTGAAGATCATTCTTTTTGCTTACTCCCGGGGAATCAACAGCAGCAGAAAGATTGAAGCGCTCTGCCAGGAAAACATAATCTGTATGGCTCTGGCGGCGGATACCCGTCCCCATTTCACCACGATAGCCGATTTCATCTCTTCCCGGCAGGAGGAAATCGCGTCCCTCTTCACCATGATCCTGTCCGTGTGTTACAGCCTGGGGCTTATCGGCAGGAATATGTTCGCTATAGACGGATGCAAGATCTCCTCCAATTGTTCCAAGGAATGGAGCGGGACCAAAGAGGAACTTCTGGCCAAGACGGTGAAGAACCGCAAGTCCGTGGATTACCTCCTGGAAAAGCATAAGAAAACGGATAGGGAGTGGGATGACTTGAAGCAGAGGGAGAAGGAAGAGAAAACCATTGGGAAACTCAAGGCCCGTTCGGATAGGATCTACCAATGGCTCAATACCCATGAGCCATGAGGAGAAGCGGGGCAGTCTGAATCAGCCCATCAAGAGCAATATCATCGACAACGACAGTGCCAAGATGGCCACCGGCCACGGAGTAATCCAGGGTTACAACGGCATAGCCGTCGTAGACGACAAGCACCAGCTGATCGTCTGGGCAGAGGTCTTCGGCGATGTCAACGAATCGGGCCATCTCGAGGAAATTCTGGAGGGTGTTGACGAGACTTGCCGGAAATCGGGGATCGATAAAAACATCTACAGGAAGGTCATCGTCACGGCGGATGAGTACGGTGGAACCGGTCTTCGGACATATCGCAGGGATGAAGAAATTGAATCGGTTCACCTTGAGGAGCAAGTCGAAGGTGAATTCCCAATGGCTCTTGTACTGCATGGTTCATAATATTGGAAAGATTCAGAGGTATGGGGGATGATAGGAGATGATAAAAAGGGAGAATGGGTTTACAATTGGTTTTGCGGGGAGAATGAAAGAGATTTGAGGCGAAGGCTTTAATACCCGGAGGCGGGATTCTGTTGGATTCGGGTTATTCTACAGTCTTGTTATGCTGACGGTGGTATGAATAAATAAAACAGTTCTACCTAACACATATAAGCCCCCCATTTGTCAAGAGAACAAATTCTTCCCGTCCCCGATAATCTCGTTTCCAAAAACATTCCTGATCCATCAAAGGAGATAACGATTTGCGATTCGAAATATGATGAGCCCTGAATCAAACCGCCTAAGCAGAAATTATAAGGGAAAATCTCACAATATTTCACTTCCCGGGAAACCAGGGAACAATGGGAGAGGTCCTCTTCTGATAATCATGATAGGTGGGATATTTGGCAGCGGTAATAGTCTCGGTAAAGATCGTCGAACCGACAAAAAGTAAAGTCAGTAAACCGGGACCGATAATGGTCCAGTTCCACCAATCCTGTGTCAGAACTGCCGAAATCAGATAAAGAGACCACCAGATCCCCAATTCTCCGAAATAGTTGGGATGCCGACACAAACGAAATAGACCGGAAGAGCAAAAACCCCGCTCCAGTTCGGACGGGGAATAAGGGCCGCCAGTGTCAACACCGTATTTCTGCCTTTGAAAGTTCCACTGCTGCTGATCGGCTATGGTTTCGTAAATCAGGAAAAAGAGGAAGGGCAAGATGACCCATATAGGGAAACTCCCAACCAACCCGAATTCAGAAATCCTCTGCAAAGGGGACGTAAACAGGACAAAAAGCAGGACCTGGTAGAAGCGGATAAAGAAAAAATGAAAGAACTGCCAGGCAACGGGATGGGATATTTTTTCTCGTAACACCGCCCAGCGGTAATCTTCCATACCGGTATAACCGCCTCTCCGGGAAAAATTGAAGGTTAACCGGATGCCCCAGAATGAGATTAAAACAGCAGGGATCAGAAGATTTACGGCCCATCCCGAATGAAAGGCATACCCCCAGGCAAACAATACGGGCAGAGTGCTCCAAAGTCTGTCCACCCAGGAATAATCTTTCGTGAAAATCCCAAAGAGAAAGGCTGTAAGAGAAAAGGCAGCAGCCCCGATAGACACGGCCATGAGGGGAGAGATGGAAAAAAACCATTCCCCCATATTATTCCCTGAAAGTAGTGCAAACACCAGCAGGCTCACACAGGCCGCCAGTATGATTAAGAAACAGAACTGTATCAGAATACGCATATAATCCTCGTTGAGAAAAATATAACACATATCCTCCCATAGGGGGCTGGAAAACTTAAGGGATTTGATACATACCCAGTAACTTTTGGGCCATTTCAAAACAGAGGCATAGCGGATCCAGTGATCGGCACCACAGATGCCCTCTCCGTTGTCACAGCCTATCCCTTTATTCAGAAATACTTCGCCAAGGGAGCCATGCTGAGTTCGAGACCGTACTCAGAGCCCTCAAGGAACAGGATGCCAACGGAAACGGGGATCCCAACGGCGAAATCACCTACTCCGCTGTTACCCCCGACATGAAAGCCGCCGTCACCTGGATCAAGCACCTTTACGACGAGGGCCTCATCGATTCGGAAATCATGGTCAACTCCAAGAAGATATGGATGGCCAAGATAATCGCCGGCCCGACATCTGCATCGCCAACAAGAGCGAAGAGCAAATCATCAGCAACCTCAAACCGGTGGAGTACGTGATCCAGATCATCCTGGGAACCAAGCCCCTCTCCGACTTTGACAAATCCGTGGATCTCTGGTATAAGCAGGACGGTGGGGAAGTCACCAGCCGGGCACAGGAGTTTGCGGATTTCCTGAAACAGTTAGAGAATCCAACCCAAGACCATGTATGGGCATGCTCCTTGGAGGAATTCCCTTATCCGTGTCCGAGGAGAAGGGAGAGAATATGAAAAAGCTTATCGAATACGGTCCTGCCGCAGTGTGGGAAGAGGCCTTTCCCCTGGGAAACGGCGCCCTGGGAGCCATGGTTTACGGGGGCGTTACCCGGGAAGTGTTCGACCTGAACGAGGAAACCGTCTGGAACGGATCCCCCCGGAACCGGATCAATCCGGACGCCCTGGCTCACCTTCCCGAGATCCGCCGGCTTCTGCGGGAGGGAATGCCGGCTGAGGCGGAAGAACTGGCCCTCTACACCCTATCCGGGACTCCGGATAACGAGAACTGCTATCAGACTCCGGGCTCCTTTTTCCTGAACTTCGCCCCCTCCTTCCCGGGGGACGGCATTCCCCTACCCGACGAATCGGACGTGAGGGACTACAAACGGGTCCTTGATCTGGATAAGGCCATCATGGATGTTTCCTATACACGGGGGGATGTTTCCTACCGGCGGGAACACCTGGTCTCCGCTCCCTCCGGCCTTTTCATTACCCGCCTGAGCGCCGGGACACCGGGGACCCTCTCCCTGGCGGGCCGGTTCTATCGGAAGGATTACACAGGGTCCTCCCGCCGGAGGGGAGAGGACACCCTGATCATGACCGGTTCGGGACAGGGAGAGGATCCCATTTCCCACGTCTGCGCCGCCCGGGCGGTTATCCGGGGAGGCTCTCTGCGCTGTCTGGGCGACCATATGATCATAAAGGGGGCTGACGAGATCCTCCTTCTCATCGGCTGCGTCACATCTTTCCGCTCGGATAATCCCCGGGAATCGGTTCTGGCGCTTCTGGACAGAGCAGCCGGCCGGAGCTGGGAGGAACTGAGGGAGGAGCACATAGACGACTACCGCCGGTACTTCGACCGGGTGGACCTCTCCCTGGGAGAGACTGGAAAGAAGGAGAACCCCATGGCCACATCGGAGAGGCTGAGGCGGCTTCGGGAGGGCATCGGAGAGGAGGATCTTTTCGCCCTCTACTTTCACTTCGGCCGCTACCTGCTCATCTCCTCAAGCCGGCCGGGGACTCTGCCTGCCAACCTCCAGGGCATCTGGAATCCCCACGTCCTCCCTCCCTGGGGCAGCAAGTACACCATCAACATCAACACCCAGATGAACTACTGGCCCGCGGAGATGTGCGGCCTGGGAGACTGCCACACCGCCCTCTTCGACCATCTGGAACGGATGATTCCCCGGGGCCGGACCGTCGCCCGGGAGATGTACGGCTGCCGGGGATTCACCGCCCATCACAACACGGATATCTGGGGGGACTGTGCCCCCCAGGACCAGTGGATGCCCGCTACTTTCTGGTGCCTGGGGGCGGCCTGGCTCTGCCTGCACCTGCTGGAGCACTTCCGCCACAACCGGGACAGGGAGTTCCTGAACCGTTCCTATCCCCTTCTGAGGGAGAGCATTCTCTTCTTCGAGGATTTCCTTATCGAAAATGACCGGGGCTTCCTGGTCACCTCTCCCACGGTCTCACCGGAGAATACCTATATCACGGACTCGGGAAAGCGGGGACGGATGTGCGAGGGATCGGCCATGGACAGCCAGATTCTGAGGGAACTCTTTCTGGGGACGGCGGAGTGGGCGGAAATTCTGGGGGATAGGGAGACAGCAGAGAGATACCGAACCCTGGAGAAAAGACTTCCCCCCATCGCCACGGGGAAGGACGGCCGAATTCTGGAATGGCCCGAAGAGTACGGGGAGGAAGAACCGGGGCACCGGCATATTTCCCACCTCTTCGCCCTCTACCCGGGTCTGCAGATCACCCCGGAAACCGTACCTGAACTCTGTGAAGCCGCTGTGAAAACCCTGAACCGCCGTCTCGAAGGGGGCGGGGGGCATACGGGCTGGTCCCGGGCGTGGATCCTGAATTTCCAGGCCCGTCTGCAACGGGGTAAGGAGGCTCTTGAGAATCTCACCACCCTGTTGACCCACTCCACCCTGCCCAATCTCTTCTGCGACCATCCCCCATTTCAGATCGACGGCAATTTCGGGGGAACCGCCGGCATAGGGGAGATGCTGATTCAGAGCGGTAACGGGACCATTACCCTGCTTCCCGCTCTGCCTGAATCCTGGCCGGAGGGTTCCCTGAAGGGTTTCCGCCTGAGGGGGGGATTCCGGGCGGATCTGGACTGGGCCGGGGGA
>JAFGPQ010000009.1 GCA_016936115.1 Spirochaetales bacterium
CCCGGACCGAATCGCCGCAGACGGGGTTCTCGAGGAAGGGAATGTTCCTGTCCGCCAGATCCTTCTGGTTCCGGGGATTTTTATAGTGATCCAGGATGATTTCCTGGTAAAGATCGTCAAACATCAGAGCACTCCCTTTTTGCGAAAATAGTTCATGGTCTCGGCCAGAACTTCGGCAAGACGGTCGATATCGGAGGTATCGTTGTAAACGGCGAAACTCGCCCTGACCGTGGAGGGTACCCCCAGTTTGCGTATCAAAGGCTGGGCGCAGTGATGGCCCGCCCGCAGGGCCAGATCGCCCGCGGAGAGGAACTGTACCGTGTCGTGGGCGTGCAGTCCCCCCATGTTAAAGGAGATAACCCCCAGCTGATCCTCCTCTCCCGTGCCGTAGAGTTCAATGCCCTCCAGGGAACGGAGCTTCTCTATCCCATAAGCCGTCAGAAGGCTTTCGTGCTGGGAAATGCCGGCCCTTCCCCGGCTCTCCAGCCAGTTCAGCGCTTCCCCCAGTCCCACCGCTTCCGCGATAGGGGGAGTGCCCGCCTCAAAGCGCTGGGGCAGCTCGGCCCAGGTGGATTCCTCCAGGGAGACCGATGAAATCATACTCCCCCCGCCGAAACGGGGCGAAAGACGCTCCAGAAGGTGTTCCTTCCCGTAGAGAACGCCAATGCCCGTGGGACCGTAGATCTTGTGGCCGGAGAAGGCGAGGAAGTCGCAGTCCAGCTCCTGCACATCTATAGGCAGGCGGGAGACGCTCTGTGCCGCATCCACCGCCACGGGAACTCCCTTCCCATGGGCGAAATCGATGATCTCCTCCAGGGGATTCACCGTGCCCAGAAGATTGGAAATATGGGTGACGCTCACCAGTTTCGTTTTTTCATGCCAGTTCCGGCGCATCCCGGACAAATCGAGCCGTCCCTTTTCGTTCACGGGGATAAAGTCCAGGATGAGGCCGTACCTCTTCGCGGCCATCTGCCAGGGCACCAGATTGCTGTGATGCTCCATTTCGGAAAGGAGAATATGATCGCCCCTGCTCAGGGTCTCCCCGAAGGAGTCGGCCAGGAAATTCAGGGAGCCCGTGGTTCCCGAGGTAAAGACAATCTCCCGGGAGGAGGGGGCGTTCAAAAAGTGTTTCACCCGGGTACGGCTCTCCTCGTAGGAGGCGGTCGCCCCGTCTCCCAGGGGATAGAGGGCCCGGTGAACGTTGGCGTTCTCCTTTCCGTAGAAACGGTCCAGCCTCTGCAGAACCGCCTCCGGCTTCTGGGTGGTGGCCGCCGAATCCAGATAGGTAAGGGAATTGCCGGCGAGAAGGGGGAATTCCTCCTTAAACATAGACCGCCTCCTTCTGCCAGCCCCAGCGGGAGGACAACTCATCCGCCACCAGGGCGGGGGCGTCCTCCCAGACCTCTTCCAGAAAGGCCCGGGTCAGAATCTCCCGGGCTTCCTTCGTACTGAACCCCCGGGAGGTCAGGTAGAACATCTGCCGGGGATCCACCTTTCCCGTGGTGGATCCGTGGCTGCACTTCACATCGTTCGTGCCTATCTTGAGCCCGGGAATGGAATCGGCCCGGCATCCGTCGTTCATAAGCAGATTGTTGTTCTTCAGGTACGCATCGGTTCCCGTCGCTTCCGGGGCAACCCGTATCATGCCGTTGTATACCGTGCGGGCTTCCTCTTCCAGAACGCCCCGGTAGAAGGAGCGGCTGGTGCAGCGGGGGGCCAGATGGATCTGCTCGGTGAAGATCTCGTTGAACCGAGCCCCTCCGATCCTGTAGATCCCCCGAAGATCAGCCCGGCTCTGGGGTTCTTCCATCACCGCGGTCATATGGCTTTTGTTAAAGCGCAGCTCCCCTTCGGCCTGGCGGCTCTTCAGCTCCGCCCCCTCCCTTATCAGGGCCCGGGAAAAATCGAAAAGTCCGCTCTCGCCGGGAAGATTCTGGGTCCGGAAGTAGGAGAGGGAGGCGTCCCGTTTCAGAAGAAACAGGGTGGCCCGGTTATGCAGGCCTGCCTGGGAATCCTCCGTTCCGATCCTTTCCCACAGATCCGCCCGGGCGCCCTCTTCGAGTACCACAAGATTCAGGGTAAAGGTTTCCCCCCTCTCCCCGTTCAGTTTGTCCTCCAGAAAGAGAAGATCCGAGGCGGTGTAATTCCGGGGGAGGTACAGGTAGAACCCCCGGGGCGGTTCGGCCAGAAGTCGGTAGGTGAACCGGTTGTCCGCCGCCTCGAAATAGTCCCGATACAGCTCCTCAACGCCGGGGTAATCCCCCCGCACCGCATCGTGCAGGAAGGCGAGGCGCATAGTTTTGTCATCCTCAGCAGGTGTCATTGTATTCATAGGCTGATTCCGCTCGAAATCGGGCCGGGCCGGATCTGCGGTGTATACTTTTTCCAGGTCAAGCCGTTTCAGATCGGTTCGGCGCCAGGCCTCCTGCCGGGCATCGGGCCAGGGAGTCTCTTTCTGTTTCTCTGCGGCTTTCTTCTGCAGTTCCCTGTACCAGAGAGGGAATCCTTCGTAATTGTTGTTCATCATCCCACGCTCCCTTCCATCTGAAGCTCTATCAGACGGTTCAGTTCCACGGCGTATTCCATGGGCAGTTCCTTCACCAGAGGATCCAGGAAGCCGTTCACGATCATGGCCGCCGCCTCCTCCTCGTTGAATCCCCGGCTCTGCAGATAGAAAAGCTGGTCGTCGCTGATCCGGGAGACGGAAGCCTCATGCTCCATGGTCACGTCCTCCGAGGCGATCTCCATGTAGGGATAGGTGTTGCTCACCGACTCCTCGTCCAGGAGCAGAGCGTCGCAGACTACCCGGGACCGGATATTCTTCTTTCCCGGATGCACCTTGATCATGCCCCGGTAACTGGAAATCCCCCCGTTCTTGGAGATGGACTTGCTGGTAATGACTGAGCTGGTGTTGTCCGCAATATGGAACACCTTGCCTCCCGTGTCCTGTTCCTGCCCCTCGCCGGCAAAGGCGATAGAGAGAATTTCCCCGTGGGCTCCCTCTTCCTTGAGAAAAACCGAGGGATACTTCATGGTTCGTTTGGAGCCCAGATTGCCGTCCACCCACTCCACGGTGGCGTTTTTGTAGGCGAAAGCCCTCTTGGTCACCAGATTGTATACGTCGCCGGACCAGTTCTGAATGGTGGAGTAGCGGACCCGGGCCCCTTCCAGGGCGATAATTTCCACCACCGCCGAATGAAGGGAATCGGTGGTGTAGACCGGGGCCGTACAGCCCTCCACATAGTGGACGAAACTGCCCTCGTCCGCGATTATGAGGGTTCTTTCGAACTGGCCGAAGTTTTCCGAATTGATGCGAAAGTAGGCCTGCAGGGGAATATCCACATGGATCCCAGGGGGGACGTAGACGAAGCTTCCCCCGGACCAGACCGCCGAATTGAGGGCGGCGAACTTGTTGTCCCGGTAGGGAATCACCGTGCCGAAGTACTTCTTCACCAGGTCCGGATGGTTCTGGACCGCCTCTTCCGGGGAGCAGAAAACCACACCCTGATTCTCCAGTTCCTTTTTCAGGTTGTGGTAAACCACCTCCGAATCGTACTGGGCTCCCACCCCGGCCAGGAACTTCTTCTCCGCTTCCGGGATGCCGATGCGGTCGAAGGTTTCCTTAATGTCGTCGGGCACGTCCTCCCAGGACCGCTTCTGCTCCTCCGTGGGCTTGGCGTAGTAGTAAATCTCGTCGAAGTTGATGCGGCTCAGATCGGCGCCCCAGTTGGGCATGGCCTTCTGAAGAAAAGCGGCGTAGGACTTGAGCCGGAAGTCCAGCATCCATTCCGGTTCGTTCTTCTGGCCCGAAATCGCCCGGATAATATCTTCATCCAGGCCCTTGCGGGTTTTGAAAAGAGACTGATCGGGAAAATGATAACCGTGCTGATACTCCTCTTTCTTAAGCGCTGTGGACGGACTGCTCATGGTCTACCTCCCGGGGGTTCTGCCTCTTGATCCATTCGTACCCCTTCTTCTCCAGTTCTCCCACCAGTTCCGGTCCTCCCGATTCGACGATCTTCCCGTCGTAGAGAACATGGACCCGGTCGGGCTTCACGTAATCGAGAATCCGCTGGTAGTGGGTGATGATAATACTGCTGAACAGGGGATTCCTGAGTTTGTTGACTCCCCGGGAAACGACCCGGAGAGCATCGATATCCAGGCCCGAATCGGTCTCGTCCAGTATGGCCAGGCGGGGTTTGAACAGGAGCATCTGCAGAATCTCCATACGCTTTTTCTCACCCCCGGAGAAACCCGTGTTCAGGTAGCGGTTAATGAACTTCCGGTCCATCTCCAGAAAGTCCATGCTCTCCCGTATCTCCTTCAGGTAGGCGCTCACATTCAGCTTCTCCTCGCCCCCCAGACGGGATTCGGCGGCTCTTTTCAGGAACTTTCCCACGGTCAGCCCGGGAATTTCAACGGGATACTGGTAGGAGAGAAAAAGACCGGCCAGGGCCCTTTCGTGGGGCTCCATCTCCAGGAGATCCCTGCCGTTCCAGAGAATGGACCCGTCGGTAACGGTGTATTCCGGGTTCCCCATGAGCACGTTCGCCAGGGTGGATTTACCCGATCCGTTAGGACCCATGATAGCGTGGGTCTGCCCCTTCTCCAGAGAAAAATCCAACCCCTTGAGGATGGGCTTTCCCTCAACGGACGCTTTTAAGTTCTTTATTTCCAATAACATTGTGTTCTCCTGATTATTCATTGATTCTCTAAACCGGGTAACCCATGGCAAACCGGGCCTCTTCGCTCATCCTCACCGGATTCCAGGGAGGGGACCAGACCGTAAAAGTCCTGACCTTTTCCACCTCCAGATCCTCTTTCAGTGTCTTGATGATATTCCTTTCTATCTCCGGCGCCAGGGGACAGCCCGGATAGGTGAGGGTATAATCCACTTCGATAATCCCTTCGCCCAGCCTGATGTCGTACACAAGGCCCAGATCAATAATATTTATCATCAGCTCCGGATCCAGAACCTTGCGCAGAGACTGGATCACCTGCTTTTCCTCTATCATAATGCCGCTCCCGTTATATCCTCTACGGAGTAATTTCTGAGGAGTCTGTTCAGGTCTTCCTGAAACTGCCCCAGCCCTGCCTTGATCCCGCACGAATCCCGGCTCGGGCAGATTTTGCCCCGGGAACAGGGCGTCACATCGGTAGATTCGCCCAGGGCTTCATGCAGTTCCAGGAGACTCAGCTGACCCAGGGGCTTAAGAAGGACATAGCCCCCCTGCCGTCCCTTCCGGGATTCCACTACCTGTGCCGAAGAGAGTCTCTGCAGTATTTTGCTGATCTTCTCATAGGGAATGTTCTGACGGATAGAGATATCCCGCGCGCTCAGGGAACTCCCTGTCTGAGCCAGATCTCCCAGGCTTCTGAGGGCCTGATCCATTTCCTTGCTGAATTTCATGGTCTCCTCTCTTCTAATATCCGACAAAAAAAGTCGTATATAAAATATGACAAAAATAGTAGTAATTGTCAAGAGAGGTTTTTCAAGAAAAGAGAAATGAAAGAAAAAAGTTGATTTTATTGATAACTTATTTATAATTAGTATTGTACTGACAGTACAGGAGCTCAAAAATGAAAAAAATTCAATCACTGAAATTCCGTCTGATATTAGTCATCTCTCTGGCTGTGTTCGTCACCAGTTCCAGTATAAGCATGGCCAGCAGTTATTATGCCCGGAAAGGCCTGGAAGGGGAAGTTGAGAACACACTCCAGGGCCAGGTCGATTCCCTGGCCCTGGAGTACAGTACCTGGCTGGAAATGGAAGTCTCCCAGCTGGTAACGTTCTCCATTTACCTCTCGGTGGATTACGATAGTCCGGCTTTTTATGACAGGCTCGCCAGGGAAGCGGCGAGAACCGGCTACAACTCCATAGCCCCCGTGGATGCGCAGGGGACGCTCCATCTGGCGGGAGGGGTCAAGGTTGACCTTTCGGGGCGGGACTATCTTAAGGAGCTGTTCCGCACTAAAGAGCCGGTGATCTCCGATCCCGTCTTCAGCGCCGTAGAAGGGGAAGAGGACCTTTTCACCATACTCATCGCCGTTCCCATCTTTACGGATGGCCAATTGACGGGCGCCCTGGTGGGGCAGAAGAATGCGAATTTCCTCAGTGAGAATTTACAAAAATATGATCTGGAATACGATGCGGAGGAGTTCGTCCTGAACGGTCAGGGCGTTTCCATCGCCCACACGGACTACCAGAAGGTCCTTGACAGAGACAGCCCCCTTGAGGCGGCAAAGAACGATCCAGCCCTGGCCGATCTGGGAGCTATCGCCCAGAGGATGATAGACGGGGAAAGGGGCACCGGGGAGTATTCCAACAAAGGGCAGGCGAGAATCGTCGCCTTCTCTCCCATTGCCGGGACATCATGGAGCGCCGTCATATCCGCCCCCCATGATGTCGTCTTCGCTTCCGTGGCGAAGATATCACGTATACTCAGTCTTATCTCCATACTCATCGAAGTCATCAGCGTCGCTCTTGCCGTCCTCATAGGAGGCGCCCTGACGAAGCCTATCATAAAGCTATGGGGAGCCATGGATGAGATATCCCAGGGAGATGCGGACCTGACCCGCCGTCTGCAGCTGAACCGCAGGGACGAACTGGAGGAGCTGGCCCAGGCTTTCAACCGCTTTCTGGGGAAACTGCAGCAGATCATATCGGCCCTGAGAAACTCCCAGGGATCCCTGGAGAACGTGGGAAACGAGCTTTCTTCCACCGCCCAGGAGACGGCCAGCGCTATCAACCAGATCATGGCGAACATCGAGGGCGTCCGCAAGCAGTCGGAGAACTTGGCCCGGAACACCGGGGCGGCGGCCCAGTCCACTCTCAAGGTTACCGGGGAAATTTCTTCTCTGGACAATCTCATCGACGAGCAGGTCAACAGCAGCTCCGAAGCCTCTTCGGTCATAGAGGAGATGATCGCCAATATCAACGAGGTGGGCCGCTCCATCGACAGAATGGCCCGGGAGTCCGAATCCCTCATGACTTCCATGCTGGAGAACCGGCAGAAGCAGCAGGCCATGGATGAGCGGGTTCACGACATCTCCTCCCAGTCGGAGCTTCTTATGGAAGCAAACACCATCATTTCGGGAATCGCTTCCCGCACAAATCTGCTGGCCATGAACGCGGCCATCGAGGCGGCCCATGCGGGCGAGGCGGGTCGGGGATTCTCCGTGGTGGCCGATGAGATACGCAAGCTGGCGGAGAACTCCGCGCAGCAGTCCCATACCATCGGGAGCGAATTGAAGAGCATCCAGGAAAAGATCAAGGAGGTCGTTCTGGATACCCAGAGTTCCCGTCAGGCCTTCGCCGGGCTCTCTTCGGGCATCGAGGAAATGGGCGGTCTCGTCAAGCAGGTGGAATACGCCATGCAGGAGCAGAGCCAGGGATCCCAGCAGGTCCTGGGCGCCATCGGCAGTATGAATTCCATCGGAAACAGGGTGAAGGAGAAGGCCTCCGAAATGCTGACCGTCTCCCGGCAGGCCGCCCTGGCCATGGACGATCTGACCGAATCCTCCCTGGTGATTCAGGGAAGTATGGACGAGATGGCCGCCGGGGCGGAACAGATCAACAAGGCGGCGAGCCAGGTCTCCTCTCTAGCCGGTGAGACTGCGGACAACATTAAGGAGATGGACGACCAGATCGGCAAATTCACCGTCTGATAGTCGTGGATAAAAAAAAGGCTGCGACCCAAGGGGAAGCAGCCTCTTTTTTATCCACGCGGAACAGCGTAATCCGCCAGATCCGCGCTATAAACTACATGGTGAACAGCAGATCCTCGTAAGAGGGGAAGGGCCAGCTGAACTTGTCGGTGATCTTTTCCAGACCGTCGGCTACGGCGCGGACCTTGCCCATGGCGGGAATCACGTCTTCCAGGAAGCTGGTAGCGGCCTTGAGGCTGTCCTCTTCCACGGCAAGAGCCTTGGCGTTGGCAGTCTTGAGTTCGGCCACGGCGGTCAGAAGAGCCTCCATGCCTTCGCTCAGAGCCTTAACCTGGGCTTCCTGTACGGGTACCTTCAGGCCCAGGGCCTTCTGGTCTGCTATGCTGGAAGCGAGCTCGCTGGTATAACCGCTGACGGCGGGGAAAATCAGTCTTTCCGCCATCTCCGTGGTAACGCCGGCTTCGATGTTCAGTCTCATGCAGTAGTCTTCCAGGTAAACCTCGTAGCGGGACTCGAGCTCGCCCTTGGTGAAAACCTTGTGCTTCTCGAACAGGGCTACACTGCTGTCGCTGATCAGCTCGGGAATGGATACAACGGTATTCTTCAGGTTGGGAAGACCTCTCTTCTCTGCCTCGGCAACCCACTCATCGGAGTAGCCGTTGCCGTTGAAAATGATTCTGTCATGGGCCTTGTAGGTTTCCTTGACGATCTTCTGGATCTCGGCGTTCACGTCGGAAGCCTTCTCCAGCTTATCGGCGAACTCACACAGGATCTCGGCGACTGAGGTGTTGATAACCACGTTGGGGCCGCCCAGAGACTGGCTCGAACCGACCATTCTGAACTCGAACCGGTTGCCGGTAAAGGCAAAGGGAGAGGTTCTGTTTCTGTCCGTATTGTCCTTGGGCAGCTTGGGCAGGTGGGACGCACCGAGCTCGATCTTGGCTCCGTCCAGAGCGGGAACGGGCTTGCCCGCGGCGATGCAGTCCAGGATCTCCTTCAGCTGGCTTCCCAGGAAGATGGAGATGATGGCGGGAGGCGCTTCGTTGGCGCCCAGGCGGTGGTCGTTGGAAGCGCTGGAAGCGGACATCTTGAGCAGGGGAGCGTAAACGTCGACAGCCTTGATGATAGCGCTCAGAACGAGCATGAACTGGGCGTTGTCCTGGGGGGTATCGCCGGGATTCAGCAGGTTGATGCCGTCGTCGGTAGCCATGGACCAGTTGTTGTGCTTACCGTTGCCGTTAACGCCGGCAAAGGGTTTTTCATGGAGCAGACAGACCAGGTCGTGTCTGTCGGCGACCTTCTGCAGCATCTCCATAACCAGCTGGTTGGAGTCGGTGGCCACGTTGGAGCTGGAGAAAATGGGAGCGATCTCAAACTGGTTGGGAGCTACTTCGTTGTGCTGAGTCTTGGCGGAAATGCCCAGTCTCCACAGTTCGTAGTTCAGCTCTCTCATGAAGTCGGCGACTCTCTCTTTGATGGCGCCGAAGTAGTGGTCGTCCATCTCCTGGCCCTTGGCGGACATGGTGCCGAAAAGGGCCCGTCCGGTGAGTCTCAGGTCCGATCTCTGCAGGTAGAGTTCCTTGTCCACCAGGAAGTACTCCTGTTCGGGACCTACCGAAGAGGTAACCTTGGTGCTGGTGGTGTTGCCCATGATCTTGAGGATTCTCATGGCCTGCTTGTTCAGAGCATCCATGGATCTCAGGAGGGGAACTTTCTTGTCCAGGGCTTCCCCGGTGTAGGAAACGAAACCGGTGGGGATGCACAGGGTCAGACCGGAGTTGTCCTGTTTCAGGAAAGCGGGGCTGTTCACGTCCCAGGCCGTATAACCTCTGGCTTCGAAGGTGGCTCTCAGGCCGCCGTTGGGGAAGGAGGAAGCGTCGGGCTCGCCCTGGGTCAGCTCTTTGCCGCTGAATTCCATGATAACCGTACCGTCTCCGGAGGGAGAGATAAAGGAGTCATGCTTTTCCGCAGTAAGGCCCGTGAGGGGGTGGAACCAGTGGGTGTAGTGGGTGGCGCCCTTCTCTATGGCCCAGTCCTTCATCGCGCTGGCCACAACCTCGGCGATTTCCATGGTGAGCTCGCTGTCGCCGGCCTGAACGGCTTTGAGGCCCTTGTAAATATTCTTGGGCAGTCTGGCCTTCATGGTGGCGTCGTTGAAACAGCTCTCTCCGTAAATCTCTTCTACGGGATTAGCGACAAAATCAATAGACATAAACTATCTCCTATAACTTAATTATTTTCATCCGATTCCCGGGGGAATTACTACTTTTATGTGCAAAAAATATGCCAAATACAGCGGGGGAAGCCTCCCCCCCGGCTCCAATACGCTCTCCCTGCCGTCTAGTCCGGTTTCGTCCCCTCCACCGGGCCGGCAGGGCGTATTTCCGCCTTCCCCCTCGTTCTGTAAAAAAACAGAAAAACGACACCGGTGTAGAATGCGACGTTTAAAAAATACATAAACGTAACAAATTACGGGAATGTAAAAAACAATTCCCTTCGGAATTCAGCGGGCCGGAGTCCCTTTTCTCTCTTCCTTATCTATATAAAGCCTTTGGTCCGCTTTTTTCAAGAGGGAGGAGAAAGCCTTCTCTTCCCTGCTGTCCGCCAAACCGAAACTGGCGGAAAACCGCTGTTCCCTGTACTTATGGGAGTATTCGGCGAAAGCCCCGTCCAGGCGGGACACCTGGGCCTGAGCCGCTTCCCGGGAAGTGGCGGGCAGAAGGATGATAAACTCATCCCCCCCGATCCGGGCGCAGACATCATAGTTCCGGCTGCATCGGCGTATGATTCCCCCTATATCCTTCAGGACCCGGTCTCCCTCGTGGTGGCCGAAAGTATCGTTGATTCTCTTGAAATTGTTCAGATCTATGAATATCACCGTAAGCGGTTCCCCGGTGCGCAGGCTCCGGCTCATCTCCGCCTCGCCCCACTCCTCCAGATAAAGGCGGTTGTAGAGACCGGTCAGTTTGTCCGTGACGCTCACCCTGTGCAGGTTCGTGCTGTATTCGTCGTATTTCCTCATGACGAAAACAATAATACCCACAATGAAAAGGGCGGCAATCGTATAGTTGATGCTCAGGTCGATCATCCTCTGCTCCGCCGACTCAAAGGGTTCGAAAGAACCGGGCAGGGCCAGTTCCAGCCTCAGCAGAACAATCTGGATGATCATGACCGACAGGGGGAAAAGGTATTCCCAGGGATTCACCGCCAGAAAGGTTTCGAGGAAGATGATAAAGAGAATGTAATAGGGCATGGAGCTGTTCGAACCGGGGGATGTGAAAAACCCGAAGGGAACGTAAATGAAGGTGAACAGGACATACAGGCTTATCCGGGAAAAGGCGTACCTGTCCGGATTGCAGGAAAAGCGGTACATGATCAGACACAGGAGAATAATCGTCACCATGGTAATGGTATTTACAAGGGGGCGCTTAGTAATTAGATAGGAGAGAAGGATGACCAGACTGATCAGGCACATACCCAGAAGTGACATGCGGAAGAGGGTATAGCGGATATCCCGTTCGATTGATTTCTGCCTGATATTATCCTCTTTCATTAATTCCCCGGTTTTTCTTCTCTTCTACTGTAAAGGATAACAGGGGCGATTGCAAACGAAAAATCAACCCCCCTGTTAAAAGGTCATAAAAAAAGCCCCCTTCCGGGGACTTTTCAGGCTTTGGTTTTGGGTTTATCCGGGGCGGATATTCCGCCCCGGCTGCTTTTTAAATACTGGAAAGGAATAGACTTAGCCTATAGCCCCTTCTCCCTTTTCTCCGCTTCTGATTCTGATGCACTCCTCAATGGGAAGTACGAAAATCTTGCCGTCTCCGATCTCTCCGGAACGGGCGCCCCGGATGATGGCTTCGATGGTTTTGTCCACGAAGGAAGAGTTCACCGCGATCTCGATGCGAACCTTCTTGAGAAGATTCACTTCCACTTCCACACCGCGGTAGGTCTCGGTATATCCCATCTGCTGTCCGCATCCCATGGCGTTGGTAACGGAAATCTTGTAAACTTCTTCTTTGTAAAGCTCCTGCTTAACCGAGTTAAGCCTGTCGGGCTGAATGTAAGCAATTATCAGTTTCATTCTTCTTTACCTCCTTACACGTTCTGGAAGATCTGGAATCCGGAGTAGGATTCCGTTCCATGTTCGTCAATATCAAGGCCTCTCAGCTCTTCCACTTCGGTAACTCTCAGGCCTACGGTCTTCTTCACGATAAGGAAGAGGAGACCGGCGGTAACGGCTACCCACAGGAAGGCGGATGCCGCACCAAGGGCCTGTACACCAATCTGGGCGCCCCGGGAGGAAGCTCCCAGCAGATCCAGATCGCCGAAGATACCCACGGCCAGGGTTCCCCAGACACCGCAGACACCGTGTACCGATACGGCACCGACCGGATCGTCGATATGAAGCACCTTGTCGATGAACTCAACGGAAAGCACTACCAGGATACCGGCTACGGCGCCGATGATTACGGCGGAACCGGGGGATACGACCCAACAGGGAGCGGTGATACCGACCAGACCGGCCAGGGCGCCGTTAAGGGACATGGATACGTCCGGTTTGTGGTTCATGACCCAGCTGGTGAACATGGCGAACACGGCGCCGAGGGCAGCAGCGAGGGTGGTGGTTACGGCGACTTTGGCCATATCCAGAGCGGCTCCGTCATAGGAAGCGCCCAGGGTGGAACCGGCATTGAATCCGTACCAGCCGAACCACAGGATGAATACACCAAGGGCAGCCAGGGGCAGGTTGTGGCCCAGGATAGCCTTGACGGTGATTTTCCCGTCCTTTTTCACATATTTGCCGACACGGGGCCCGAGGATGATGGCGCCCATCAGAGCAGCCCAGCCGCCCACGGAGTGTACAACGGTGGAACCGGCGAAGTCATGGAAACCGAGCTCGGAGAGCCAGCCGCCGCCCCAGATCCAGTGACCGGAAATCGGGTAGATGACACCGGAAATGAATACGCTGTATATAAGATAGGAGGTGAACTTCGTTCTCTCTGCCATGGCGCCGGAAACGATGGTGGCGGCTGTGGCGGCGAATACTACCTGGAAGAACCAGTTGACATGATCGCCGCTGGCCAGGAAAAAGTCGCCCGATCCTATGAAGCCGTTCCCGTTGGGACCGTACATGAGACCCCAGCCGATGGCCCAGTAAAGAAGGGCGCCTACGGAAAAGTCCATCAGGTTCTTCATGATGATGTTTCCCGCATTCTTGGCGCGGGTCAATCCCACTTCCACCATGGCGAAACCGGCCTGCATGAAGAACACCAGTCCTCCGCAGACGATGAGCCAGATGGCATCCAGTGCTGAAGCCGCTGAGGGATCCACCACGTCCTCTGCGAATATCATCGCAGGTGAAAGCAGTACGGCAAGTACGGCGATCAGAAGTAAACGCTTTTTCATTTTGCATTCTCCTATAAAATGTTTTCTCTCATTGTCAACCCTGACGGGTCTCTCTCCTATCCCCTTCAGGACACCTTGCCATGGCCGGATGCTCCTTTGGGAGTATGCCAATAGTATTGCAAAGGGTGTGCCAACTTCTCCGGGGAGGGCAGGAAAGTTTTTTTTTCTATTAATAAGGAAATCGCTATGGAAAAAGAGAAAAACACAAGGAAATTATTAAGACATTATTTGTTGTATTGTAAGAATATAATCTTATTACTATCCTGTATACTTTTCTTTTTTGTAAAAAGAAAGAAGGGGGATAAAAAAAGAGCGGTCCCTTCCTTTCGGAAGAAACCGCTCAATTTTTCACCCGGTTAAAAGCTACATTTCTGTATTGCTCGATGCTGTCCCCGACATTTTTGTCTTATATTGATTACAGTCGATTTCGAACTTGTCCACCCGCAATCCCATAATCCGTTCGGTCAGTCCCAGCTCCCTGGCCGCTTTCGCCCGGTTGCCCCGGGCTGTTTTAAGGGCTTCCCGGATCATCTCCTCTTCCAGCTGGTCCAGAGCTTCCTGAAGGGTGGAGGCGCTGCGCGTATTGGAGGATTCCGCCGACTGCAGGCTGGGGGGCAGATGATAGCTGTGAATCACCTGGTCGCTGGAAAGGAGCACAGCCCGCTCCATGCAGTTTTCCAGTTCCCGCACGTTGCCCGGCCAGTGGTAGCTCATGAGCAGATCAATGGCGGGGCTGGAGATCCGCTTCACGTTCTTGTGGTTCCGCTCGCTGTATTTCTCCACGAAATGATCCGCAAGCTGCATCACATCGCTTTTTCGGTCCTTGAGGGGGGGGATATGGATGGGGAATACGTTGAGCCGGTAGAAGAGGTCCTCCCGAAA
>JAFGPQ010000093.1 GCA_016936115.1 Spirochaetales bacterium
CGCCACCCCTATACGGTGGGACTGATCAATTCGGTTCCCCGCCTGGACCAGGGAAAGGAAGAGGCTCTCTACTCTATCAAGGGGCAGCCCCCCAACCTTATCGATCTTCCCGACTGCTGCCCCTTCCATCCCCGCTGCGACAAGGCGAAGGACATCTGCCGGAGCCAGTATCCCCCCGAGAAGATTCTGGGAAGCGACCGATTCGTCCGCTGCTGGCTCTATAACGAGGAGAATAAATAATGGCAACAATGAATACACAGGAAGAAATTCTGCTCGAAGTAAAAGATCTGAAGCAGCATTTTCCCATCAAACACTCCCATAATGTGATCCGCGCCGTGGACGGGGTCAGCTTTTCCCTGAAGAAAGGGGAGACCCTGGGTTTGGTAGGTGAGTCGGGGTGTGGTAAATCCACCACCGCCCGGGCTATCAATTACCTGTACACTCCCACTTCCGGAGATATCGTGCTGGACGGGGTGAATCTTTCCGAACTCTCCCATAAGGAGATGGCGGCGGCCCGGAAGGACATGCAGATGGTTTTTCAGGATCCCTACGCCTCTCTGAACCCCCGCATGACCGTGAACCAGATTATTCTGGAACCCCTGAAAATCAATAGAAACCGGGGGGTCATCACCATGACCTCCGCCGAGATGGATAAGAGGGTAGAGGAGCTGATGGAGATCGTCGGCCTCTCCCGTAGCCTGAAGAACCGGTTCCCCCATGAGTTTTCCGGCGGACAGAGGCAGCGTATCGGCATCGCCCGGGCCCTGGCCCTGAATCCCAAGCTCATCCTGCTCGACGAGCCCGTATCCGCCCTTGACGTGTCCATTCAGTCTCAGGTGCTGAACCTTTTAACCAAACTGCAGAAAGAATTCGGCCTGACCTATCTGTTTATCGCCCACGATCTGGCGGTGGTGAAGTACATCAGCGACCGGGTGGCGGTTATGTATCTGGGCAAGCTGGTGGAGGTCTCCCCCTCGGCGGAACTCTACGACAAACCGCTCCATCCCTATACTCAAGCTCTTCTGTCCGCCGTTCCCATTCCCGATCCGGAAGTGGAAAAAAGCCGTCAGAGGATTATTCTGGAAGGGGATGTGCCCTCTCCCGACAAGAAGCAGGAGGGGTGTTACTTCTGCGACCGTTGTCCCAAAGTGATGGACCGGTGCCGCAAGAACATTCCCGAGCTAAAGGAGATCGGCGAAGGGCATCAGGTGGCCTGCTGGCTCTACGCCTAACCTTCGGCACAAGATGCCCCTTTGGACCCGGTTACGACCGGGTCTTATTCATTTATAAGAAAAGGGATTTCCATAAGAGCGGCAATCTCCTCGCCCTGTGCCCTGAGCTGTTCATTCTGCCTGTTCGTTCCCGCCTGAATCAGCTCCTCGGTTCCGTCTTTTCCGACAATTTTCAAAAGTCCCTGCTCCTTCTGAAACCAGCTTCGTTCGGAATCGTGTTCCCGGAATCCCTCCTGTCCCCTGATGAAGGTGGTGAGATGAATTTTCTCCGTCTCCGACCGGGGGTGCTTCTTTTTTTGCAGGGGTATCAGGAAAAGGGAAAAACAGTAAACCGCTCCCCGGGCATCGAAGCGCCAGGTTTCCCTGTAGGTGGAACCGGCCAGGGTTATGAGTAAAATGATGAGGCTCCAGGGGGTGGGAGGAAAATTCGTTATAATAAAAAAGGCCGTCAACAGGAGAAAAAGAAGAAAAAGGCCGTTCATAAGCTTCCCCGATGAGAGTATCAGGGCGTGATCTTTTTTTTTCATCGTAAAATTCATATCATATATACTATACTGAGGAAATATGTTTCTGAAAAGAATCCTTTCTCTCTTTGTTCTCCTCATCGCCGGCGCGGGCCTGTTTTCCCAGGACGCGGACTATGAGGGACCGGTCCGTCTGGGGGAGTTGATCTTTCACATCGCCCGGAGCCGGGAGTGGCAGGCCGGGGTTACCCGTGAACCGGCTTTGCGGAATTATTACGGGCTGAAAGTGGGAGATATATTCGAGGAACCGGATGAACTGGAGCACAGGCTGGAGGAGGTGACCCGGTCTCTGAATTCCAGGCAGGTTTTCAAGGACATCAGCTATGATATTCAATACTGGTACGAGGAGACCCTGGGAAAGGATAGGGTTCTGACAGCCCATGTGGAGATCTCCGTGGAGGACTCCTTCTCCCTCTATCTTCTTCCCTTCGCCCTGTACGACAGTAACCTGGGAGTTCTGTACGGAGGACGGTTCGCCTATGACAACGCCTTCGGAAGCCTGACCGATATCAGCCTTCAGGGATACGCGGGGGAGACGACCTGGCGGGCGGGAGGAACCTGGGAGAACATTCCCCTGGGACCGCTCGAGGGGGATTTCTCTCTCTTCTGCAATCAGGACAGGATCATCAGGGTCGATGACTATGACAACCCGGTTCTGGAGTACACCAACCTCAGACTCGATTTTTTTATGGCCGCACAGGTGCCTCTTATCGGAAACTGGTCCCTCTCCTTCATGCCCGGGGCTTATCTTCCCTTTTCCCGGAACCTCGTTTATTTCGATCCCTCATACGGCAGGGAGGAGTTCGACAGCCTGGAACCGGTTACCTATGGTTTTATGGAGTGGGGGGTTACCTATGATAATGTTTCCTGGGAGGAGAACTTCCGCCGGGGCGTTACGGGAGAAGTCAAGCTCCGAACGGAAGGGCCCCTGGGAGAAGCGGATATTACAAACTCCCTCGATGGGGTACTAAGCGGTTTCTATCAACCTCTTCCCTTTCTGGGGCTGGGGCATCACCTCTCGTCCTTTTATATCTTTAACGGAATAAGGAACGATGCGGCCCGGCATATCCGGGGAGTTCTGGATCATCTCATGTACGGAGAGTGGGGGCTCTTTCTGAACAACAATATAGATATTCGGGCCTTCAGGATCCCCCCCTATGTGGAGATGCACGTCTATCCTTTCCTGGACGGGGGCATTGTCCATAACAGCACCACCCCCTTTGATCCTTACGACAGGCGTCTGGCCGCGGGCTTCGGTATCACCCTTTTTCCCCTCTTCCTGCAGAGCCTGAGGCTGAATATGGAAGTTGGTTATGATCTGATCAAAGAGGGGAAGAGCGAAATCACCCTGAAATCGGAACTCTTTTTTTAAATGGTCCCGGAGTTACGCGGTGAGAGGCTTCTCTACCAGGTAGTTCGTCCGCAGGCAGGTCTCGAGCAGCTGTTTGGGCATATACTCTTCCCTTTCCGTTTTCCAGTCGTCTCTGTAGCGGGTTATTTTTACATTATATCCGTCTTTTAGCTCCTGAAGGATCGTCACGCTCTCCTTGGAAGTGGAACCGTTTACCATAAATTCTCTCATTTGCTTTCCTCCGTGGGATGGTATACCTCCATTATCGGTGATTGAATTCCATACTTGAGGATTCCCTTTCTTTACACGCAGGGGGGGAATGAATTATGATGGGGGCAATGAAAGAATTGACCAGTCAGCAGAGAAGCTATCTCACCAAGGAAGCCCACGATCTCAACCCCGTCGTCATGGTGGGGCAGAAGGGGCTTACCGATTCCCTCGTGACCATGGTGGAGGAATCCCTTGCCAACCACGAACTGATTAAAGTGAAGTTCGTCGATTATAAAGAGAGCCGCCATGAGATTTCCCGGGAAATCAGCGAACGGACCGGAGCCCATCTCGTCCGGGTTGTCGGCAATATCGCCATCCTTTACAAGGCACAGGACGATCCGGCCAAACGGCGCTACTCTCTCAAATGAACGAAGGGGATCTGGCCCGGCTCTCCTTTAGGATGATTGAGTACTTCCGGGGGGATCAGAGACGGGTCCACCATGCCCTGAAAGTGCACGGTTTCGCCCGGCAGATCGCTCTGGCCGGGATTTTCAGATTCTCAACGAAGCGGATTTTCTCGTTAATATGTACGAAGATGGCATGACCGGAGCACAGATCGCGGCCCTGGGCAGAAAAATCTTTAAAACCGATGAGGGTCGGCTCCTGCTGGATTCCCTCTCTCAGTAACAGCGGGCGGCCATGGCCCGGCTGATTTCATCGCTTTTACGGAAAACTCCGTCCACCAGGGGCTCCACCCGGTATCTGATCCGGACCAGGGGATTTTTCCGGCGGTGGAAGCAGCGGCTCCGGGCGGCCCGATCAACAGTAGCCGATTCGTCCATAATCAGGGGCAGAAAGGTCAGGGTCAGGGTGATATGCGTATTCAGCCGCCGGGCGGGAAAGTGGGGAATCCACCGGGTAAGCGTTTCGAAGGCGTCCCCTATTTCGGCGGGATGGGCGGCGGTGGTGAAGAGAATGCCCGTCCAGAAGATGAGGATAAAGCGGACGGCCCGGAGAATCACCGGGGTTCCGAAACCGAACTGACGGGCATCGCTGAATGCCAGGAGACCCGCCATGATGAGGGCGAACATCAGGGCCCCTTTCATTTTCCCCAGAGCCGGTTTGAGTACCAGGGACCCTGTTGTCAGCAGGGCCGTCAGGAGGGCCAGTCCGATAAGGGCCGACCGGCTGCAGGCTGCAGTCACTGCCAGAAGGAGCAGCAGTTTTCCCCATCCGGGCAGGCGGTGCAGGAGCGTACGGCCCGGCCGGTAATGAAGAAAGGCTATTTCAGCCATGTCAGACCCTCCGGCCGTCGTATGCCCCACTCTTCCACCCCGGGCAGTATCTCTTCGGGGGTGCCCTCCCGCCGGATACGTCCTTCGGACAGGATGATCATGCGGTCGCTGTGGGCGGCGCATTTGGCCAGATCGTGGGTGATGAGCAGCAGGGACATGCCCTTTTTATGCAGGGGAATGAGGGTCCGCAGCACCTGGTCCACTCCGGCCCAGTCCAGACCGGTGAAAGGCTCGTCCAGGACCAGGAGATCCGGCTCCATGACCAGGATCCCCCCGATGGCAACCCGTTTTTTCTCTCCTCCGGACAGGGTGTGGGGACGGCGGTCCATCAGTTTCTCCAGACCCAGTTCGTCACAGACCTCCTGAACCCGGAGTTCGATCTTACGCCGGGGGAGACCCAGGTTCGTCGGGCCGAAGGCCAGTTCCCGGGCCACGGTCTGTTCCACGAACTGCAGGTCAGAGTTCTGGAAGACAAGTCCCACCCGGCGGCGGATCTCGTCCCCCATGGTTTCGATTTTCTGTCCCCTGAAAAGGATCTCCCCCTTGTCCGGTTTCTCCAGGCCGTTCAGATGATTCATCAGGACCGTCTTTCCCGAGCCGTTGGATCCGGCCAGAATGGTCCAGCTCCCTTCGGTCAGGGAGAAGGAGACATCCCGCAGGACGGGAACGTTCCGGTCAAAGGAGCGGGAGAGGCGGCGGACCTGGAGAAGGGGCGGATTATTCACCGCCGTTTCCGTAGTAGCGGGGTATGAATATGCGGGCCAGGATGACAGCGGCGATTCCTTTGAGGGCATCACCGGGCAGGAAGGGAGTCAGTCCGGCTCCCAGGGCTTTAGGCCACTCCATGGACAGTTTATACTTGAGCCAGAACACACCGGGAAGATAGATCAGAACCGTAGCGGCAAGGGCGGCCAGAATCAGGCGCAGGAGGAGCTTTCCCTCGGATCCCTTATTCGGGCGTACGATAATTCCGGCGGCCCAGGCGGCCAGCAGGTATCCCGCCAGGTAACCTCCCGTGGGGCCGGTCAGGACGGCGAATCCCCCCTTTCCCCCTGAGAAAACGGGCAGTCCCACCGCCCCCAGCAGCAAGTAGACTCCCACCGCGGCGGCTCCCTGTCCGGGGCCCAGCAGCATGCCCGCCAGAAGAATGAACAGGGTGGCCAGAACGATGGGCACCGGGCCCACGGGCAGGGCCATGTAGGAGCCCGCAATAATCAGCGCCGTGAAAAGCGCCGTCAGAACAATATTTCTCATATCGTTTTTTTCCATAGAAATCCTCTCATATAGTGATTTTGCTTTCTGTTTTTTGACATTCTCCGGGATATATTCGCCTCCCGTCCTTCAGGCAAAGGGCTCCCCAGCGGTCCACCCCTTCCGCTTTTCCTTTGATTCTGCTCCCGTTTGCCAATTCAATCCCCAGGGAATTCCCTGCGGGGCAGAGCCGGTTGAAACGGGCTGTCAGGGATTCCCCGGTTTCTCCTGTATAGCGGTTCATTCTCTCCAGGTAGCCCTTCATCAGATAGGAACGGGAAAGTTTCTTTCCGGTCAGAGAACTCAAGGAGCAGGTTGTGCCGGGAAGGGGCGGGGCGTTATTCACATTGATCCCGATCCCAAGGTTCATACGGCTGATCCGCTCTCCCTCCCCGGAAAACGCCGCCAGAAGCCCCACAATCTTCTTCTCTTCCACCAGGATGTCGTTGGGCCATTTGATCCGGGCGGGCTGCTTGTAATCCTCCCGCAATATCTCCGTGAGGGAAACCAGGGCCGCCATGGTGGCATGATAGGAGAGGGGGCAGGGAAGGGCGGCGGCGAAACTGTGGGTAAAGAAAAGTCCTCCCCGGGGGGAGAGCCACTCCCGGCTGTTGCGGCCCCGGCCGGCGTTCTGTTTTTCCGCGGTCACCACGAAATCACCCTCCGGGCCGCGCCGTCGGAGTATCTCCCGGGCGTCGTCCATGGTGGATTCCGTCTCCTCAAGGCAGTAGAACTGTTCCCTGCCGGCGAAGAGATGGGCTTCCAGGGGATCGGCCGGTTCGCTTCGCAGAAGATATCCTTTGCGGGAAGATTCTATTTCGTATCCTGCTTCCTCAAGACGGCCGATCTGCTTCCAGACGGCAACACGGGAGATCCCCAGTTCCCGGCTCAGTAATTCGCCGGAGAGAGCTTCCCCGGTATTCTGCAGAAGAGAAAGGAGACGATAGCGGGATGATTCTTTGTTAACCATTATAAATCATAGGTTAACCAAAACAAGGCATTTCGTCAAGTTCTCCTTTCCCATTTACAAATTATGAGTTAGAATAGAATCATGATAAGCAAAAATCCGTCTATGAATGAACTTATCCGAAAGCAGAAAGATATAAGACTGCTTCAATCCATATCGGCTGTCCTGGAGTGGGATCAGGAAACATACATGCCCGGAAAGGCCATCGACTGGCGTTCGGAGCAGCTGGCCTGGCTGGCGGGGCAGATCCACCAGAAAGAGACGGTCCCGGAAATAGCCGCCCTGCTCAAAAAGCTGGATGACTACTCTCCCGCCGATGACCGGGAGGAAGCTCTGGTCCGACTGGCCCGCAGGGAATACCGGATCGCTTCGGTTTTTCCCGAAGAGTATGTGGTCGAAAAAACACGCCATCTCTCCCAGTCCCAGAATGCCTGGGCCAAAGCACGGCAGGCCGATGATTTTAACTCCTTCCGCCCTTTTTTAGAGAAGAATTTCGACTATGCCCGGAGGGATGCGGAGTATCTGGGATATGAAGATCACCCCTACAACGCCCTGCTCGATCTTTACGAACCGGGAATGAAAGCGGCGGAACTGAAGAGCCTTTTCGATCCCCTGGGGGAGTATCTGGCCGGCCTGGTGCGGCGGATCGGAGAGAAGGAGCAGGTCCGTTCCGATTTCCTGAACCGCAGCTGTCCCGTGGATAAACAGGAAGCCCTGGGCAAGGAAATCCTTCAGACCATCGGTTATGATTTCGAACGGGGCCGCCTGGATGCCACCGCCCATCCCTTTACCACGGAACTGGGGCCCCGGGATATCCGGGTTACCACCCGTTACGACGAATTCGAATTCACCTCCAACCTG
Organism: Spirochaetales bacterium; assembly: GCA_016936115.1. GTDB lineage: Bacteria > Spirochaetota > Spirochaetia > DSM-2461 > DSM-2461 > SZUA-368. The sequence continues at coordinate 7,692 of JAFGPQ010000093.1, forward strand.
TTCAGCGTGATTCACGAGGGCGGGCACGGCCTTTATGAGATGGGTGTGGATGAGGACCTGGCGGAGACTTTCCTGGGGCAGGGGACTTCCCTGGGCATACATGAATCCCAGTCCCGCCTGTGGGAGAATCTTCTGGGCCGGAGCCGGGCCTTCTGCGACGGGTGCCTTCCCCTGTTTCGGGATACTTTCCCCGATGTCTTCGGCGATGTGGACGAGGAGACCCTGTACCGGGGCATCAACCGGGTGAAGCCCAGTTTCATAAGGGTGGAAGCGGACGAGGTAACCTACAGCCTGCATGTCATTTTACGGTTCAATCTGGAACTGGCCCTGCTCGAGGGGGGCCTTGAGGTGAAGGATCTCCCCGAAGCCTGGAAGGAGGAATCGAAAAAGCTCCTGGGCATTGTGCCGGAAAAAGTTTCCCAGGGGGTCCTGCAGGATGTGCACTGGTCCTTCGGACTCATAGGGTACTTCCCCACTTATGCTCTGGGGAATCTCTACGGAGCCCAATTCCTCCGAACCATGAAAAGGGACATCCCCGATCTGGACGGACTGCTGCGCCAAAGGGAGTGCGCCGCTCCCCTGGATTGGCTCAGGAAGAATATTCACAGCCACGGCTCGGTCTATCCCGCCGGCGAACTGTGCCGCCGGGTTACCGGAGAAGACCTGAACTACCGCTATTTCATCGACTATCTGGAAGAAAAATATTCCCGCATATATGGAGTTTAAAAGATGCCCGACAGACTCATAATGGAGACCATGCCGGTGGATCCGTCCCTCGGTGATTATATTAAAACCGCTGTCCTCAGAACCAGCTATCTGAAGCGGCATACGGAGTTTCGCGTTCTCGTACCGGGAAACGTGGCCATGCTCGTCTTCTACTTCGGCAAGGGAATCTATGAAATCCGGGAAGACCGCTGGGTCCGCCCCGAAACGCCGGTCTCCTTCATGGGGCTTCAGACGGAACCCCGGTATTTCGCCGATCTGGAGGAGTACGAGGCGGTGCTCTTCTACCTGACGCCCTACGGGGTAACCTCCCTTTTCGGCAGGGAATCGGCCTCCCTCGTCAATCAGTCCTACCAGCCCGTACCGGTCCTGGCCGAGTATATGCCCTGGCTGGAGGATAAGGACTTTCTGGCTTTGCCCCTCAAGGAGAGGGCCTCCCGCATCCATGATTCGCTCATCGGTTATTTCCGGGACAAGAGCCAGTCTTCCCCGGAAACTCTCATCAAGATTCGCAAGTACATCGAGGATTCCCACGGGACGATACAGGTTAAGGATCTGGCGGAGAAACTGAACCTGACCCGGCAAAACCTCTTCTATCTTGCCAAGAAGCATATGGGGATTAATCTGAATGTCTACAGCCGCATCGAACGGCTCCGCTACGCCATCTCCCTGCTGCAGAGGGGATTCAAGTGGAATGAAATCGTTTCGGAAGCGGGGTATTACGATTACTCCCACCTGACCAAGGATCTGAAACTTTTCACCCACATGCCCGTGGCCAAGTATAAGGAACTGATGAAGAACGACCAGTCGGATCTGACCGAATTCATGCGGGACCAGGTGGGATACTTCTACTATTACCTTCCCCCCTCAGGGCTTTTTGCCATGGGGGAGCACAAGTAATCCCGAGGAGAGGTACAGCAGCATCACTCCCGTGAAAATCAGAGAGTAGCCGATAAGGTGAATCAGGCCGAAGGGTTCCCCCAGAAGCAGTATGCCCAGCAGGGCGGCGGTAAGCGGTTCTATCATTCCCAGAACGAAGGCGTGCCCCGCCGGTATTGTCCGGATCGATCGGTTGAAAAGCCAGTAGGGGAGTGAGGCCGAGAGAAATCCCAGCAGCATCAGGATTAGAGGGGTGCGTCCCGAGAATACAAGAGTGCGGTCCGCGGTGAACAGAAACGGGCACATGACCAGACCGCCAAGAAACATAACCAGAGTGGTCACCTCCAGGGAGCCCCGGTTCTTCTGAAGCCGTTTCATGGATAAACCGGTCAAGCTCCATCCCAGGCTGGCCGCTGCGGCGAATAACAGTCCCCGGGGGTCTCTCAGATCCTGCCAACTGACGCTTCCCAGCAGTAGGGAGCCGGTCAGAGTCAGCCCGACAGAACGGAACCAGCGACGCTCCAGGGGATTCCTATCAACCACACGCTCGATAATCCCGGCGAAGAGAGGGGAGAGACCGATATAGATCATGGTGCTCATTCCCACTCCGCTCATCTGTACAGCTGTGAAAAAGAAAATCATCATAGAGGAGATAGCCGCCACACTCAGAATCAGCGCCTTACCCTCTCCTTTATGGAACCGAAAAAGCCGGATAACCCCTTTTCCCGAGAATAGAAGAAGAAAGCATCCCCCCAGAAAAAGCCGGAATGCCGCAATGGACAGGGAGGGAAAACCTTCGGGCAGCAGGGAGGCCAGGGTTCCCGAAGTGCCCCAGGTAACCCCCGCAACCAGAGCGTAAAGAGAGGCCCGGCGGGGGGAATCCTCAGTCAACCCGGACATATTGTTCCTCCCGATGGGTTTCGAAGTACTCCCGGTAACAGCGGTCGATCTCTTCGCCATTTCTCGCATTCACCACAAGGCTGGAGTGCAGGTGATGGCCGAAGCGCAGGTTTTCGCTGAAATAGAGGCTGAAGCGGCGGGCCCGGGATTTATGGAATTCCACAGGCTGATGCTCCTGCAGGAGGGTATAGAACCGTTCCCAGCAGGCCGACAGATCAATTTCCGTACCCGGCGGCAGGGGATCGGGCCCGGGAATAAGACCGTCCCGGACAAGGGAACTCTTCAAAAGAGCGAAGAACCAGGGCTGCCGGGCCGCCTGACGGCCGATCATGGTGCCCCCCGGCTGCTGTCTGTCCCAGCAGAACCGGTAGGAGTCGTAACTTCCGATATGCCCGTTGGCGATCACCGGTACGGAAAGCTCCCTCTGCAGTAGGCCGATGAAATCCCGGCGGGGCGGACGGGCCCCCTTCTCCTTGCGAGTCTTGGGATGGAGCACCAGAAAATCGGCTCCCCCCTCAATCAGGGCCGAAGCGAAAGCCAGAAGTTCCTCCCCGCTCTCCTTCTCTCCCAGGCGGATCTTCGCAGAAAGGGTCATATTTTCAGGCAGAATCTCTTTAAGATCCTTCATAATATCCCGGGCTTTCCCGGCGGAGCGCATCAGGGCGCAGCCCGCGCCGTATTTTATAATATGGGGGGCAGAACAGCCCATGTTCACATCGATTCCCGTCGGATGCAATCGGGCCAGTATTTCCGCCGCCCCCGACAGTTCTTCCCGGTCCCGTCCGATGAGCTGGAAGATCAGTCTGTCCGCACCGGGCTCGGGGGAGTCGTAATATTTTTCAAGGGGGCCCCCCTGCCGGTACAGCCGGGCGTCGATCATCTCCGAGTAAAAAAGATCGCACCCTCCGTATTCGTCTATCAGTCTGCGGAACCCGGCATGGGTCAGATCGGCCATGGGTGCCAGAAGCAGGGTATGCCATTCGGGGATCAGTTTTTCTTTCATGAATTCTCCGGGCGAATCATAGCACAAAAATCTGGAAAATTATGCCTTTTTAGATGAGAATTAAGGAAAGGAACACCTATGAAACATTCTGTCTCAACAATCGCAATTTCGGTCCTCTTTCCCCTGCTTCTTGCAGCAGTACCTTCGGACCTGACTTTCGAGACCAGGGATATGCTGGAAAAACTCTCCCTGTCCTATATGGAAAATCGGGTCCTGGCTTTCCGCAGTAATATTGCCGTAGGTGATATCCTATCCACCGGAGAGGATCGTGAGATGATGGAGATCGCCGAAGCGATAAGGGATCCGGTCATGATGCAGCTCGAGGAATCCACCATCCAGCTTACCCTCAGATTAACCGATGTGGAAACCGGGGAAACCTATACCAGAATGGCTTCGGTGAGCAGGACTCAGCTGGAAGCCACCCGGGAGACCGTACTGGACATGTCCTTCGTTCAGAAAATGGGAATCGGACTGTCCCTTATTTCGGGAGGAACCAACGCCCTGGCCTAGGGAACAATCCCTCCTACAGTCCCTTCTTCAATATCGGCCAGACAGCCCGGGTCCGAATTTACGGGGGCGAAGTGAAATACCGGTTTTCGAAGAACTTCATGATCGGCGCAGGTGCGGCAAGCGTCTACTGTCAGCTGAAGCATTTCGACTATCTTGCCCATGACCCTTCTGCCAACCCGAACAGCAGTGCCGATTTTTACGGTGACGAATTCAATATCAGCGGCACCGGTACCTCCACCTTTCTGAATCTCTATGGTGTTATCAATCCCGTGCGCCGGCTGAATCTATTTGTTTCCCTGGGACCGGAGTGGCTTTTCATCCCTTTCGACGGCCGGTTCGAACCGAGTTACGGCGATGGATTCGGCGTCAACGAGTACGGTCCATCGGTCTATGCCGAAACGATTCTGTGAAATTTCTCCGCCGGGGCGGAGTCTTTTTTCACACCCCGGCTGGCCTTTTCTCTTAAAATGGGATACAGCGAGGGAGAATTCACACTAACAACGGGACCGGGAAACGGACATCTTGACTTGCCCGAAACCACTGTCGTCTCCTTGAATTCTATCTATTACCAGCCCTCTTTCTCCGTTTACTTCTAATTTGAGAGATGAAAGATGTTTTCTCAATTCTTCATTCTTCATTCTTCATTCTTCATTCTTCATTCTTCATTCCAGGGATAGCCCTCAACCGCTCCAGGCATTCCCGCTGCCCGCTTTCGCACTTCATATTTCGCAATTTCCCTTAAGAAAAAAAATCCCCTTCCGAAAATCTAACTATGATCAGAGGATTATATACGGCGGCCAGCGGCATGCAGGCCCAGGAACATCGACTAGACGCTCTTTCCAACAATCTGGCCAATGTGGATCTTACCGGTTACAAACGGGATGTTTCGGTAGAAAAAGCCTTCCCCGAACTGATGATCCGACGTTTCGACAGGGAGAGCACCATCGCCTTTCCCATGGGAAGCGTCAACACGGCTCCTGTGGTGGGAAAACTGGGTACCGGCGTGGAATACAACGAAACCTTCACCGTCTTCGAGCAGGGCGCCCTGAAGGAAACTTCCAACCCCTTTGATCTGGCCCTTGAGGACGAGGGATTCTTCGCCGTACAGACCAACGACGGGGAACGCTATACCCGCAACGGCTCCTTTGTTCTGGGAAAAGAGGGCTACCTTCTGACCAAGGACGGCTATTTCGTGGAAGGGGAGAACGGCCCCATCCAGCTGAAGTTGAACAACTTTACCATAGACAAGGCGGGACGGATCTGGCAGAACGCCGATCTGGCCGATGATCCCAACCGGCTCGTATCCATGGATGAGAACGACTGGGCCAATACGGAACTGGTGGACACCCTCAAGATCGTAAAGTTCGACAGACCCCGCCATCTTATGAAGCAGGGCAACTCCCTATGGGCCGCCACGGATGTCTCCGGGGAAGCGAAGATTGCGGAAGGAACGGACCGTCCCGGCGTCACCCAGGGATTTCTGGAAGCGTCCAACGTCAACTCCGTGAGGGAGATGGTGAATATGATTGAAGTTAACCGGGCCTACGAGGCCAATCAGAAGGTGATCACCACCCATGACAGCCTTCTGGATAAGCTGATTAACAGCGCGGTCCGCTACTAGGACCAGGATAGATAGGAGGTAAGCGATTCTGATGAGATCCCTTTGGACAGCCGCTTCGGGAATGAACGGCCAGCAGTACAATATAGATACCATTTCGAACAATCTGGCCAATGTTAATACCAACGGGTATAAACAGGTCCGGGCCGAGTTTGAAGACCTCATCTACCAGACCTCCCGCCTCGCCGGAACCCCCGCCACGGAGCAGACAGTCGTTCCCGAAGGTA
>JAFGPQ010000094.1 GCA_016936115.1 Spirochaetales bacterium
GGCCATGCACGCCCTGGACTTCACCTCCTACTTCGAACTGGCCCATCAGATTGTGAAGCATCATCACGAGAACTGGGACGGCACCGGGTATCCCGAAGGTCTGTCGGGGAACGCCATTCCCCTGTCCGCCCGGATCATGGCCTTTGCCGACGTGTATGACGCCCTGACCACGAAGCGGCCCTACAAGGAGCCCTTCACCCATGAGGAGGCCCTGGATATGATCCGCCGGGAGCGGGGGAAGAAGTTCGATCCCCTTATCTGCGATATTTTTCTCTCCCTGTCCCGGGAGTTAAGAGAAATCAGCGAAGAGCTGGGAAACGACGCTTAAGCGAAATCCCCTGCGGCGTTCTGCGCCAGGACCGCCGCCCCGATAAGGTTGGCGTTGGAACCCCGTTCGTCCAGGATGGAGGGGCGCAGGTAGTTCATGTACCCCATCTTCCCCAGCAGCCGCTGGCAGGAGGGGCCGAAGTAGGGCAGGGCGTAACTCGGCTTGCCCCCCATGCAGATGGGGAGTCCCGGGGGCATCCCCTCGGCCTGGGCCGATTTGAGCATGATCCGGGCGGCCTCCGCCAGAATCTTCCCGTAGAGCCTGTCCGTATTGATGGCCGCTTCCACCCGGAGTCCGGAGAGCTTGTCGATGTGCCGGCCCGCGATGGTGGGGTCCAGCATCTCCTTTACTTCATGGATGTCCAGAAACTTCTCGTAGAAGTCGTCATCACCCACGATGGAGCGGAAGAGGCGGCACCGGCCCGAACCGGAGAGAATCACCTCGGCACGCAGGGCCTCCGGATTGCCGTTGGGCCCCTGGATAATCCATTCGGGCAGGGTGGGATCGTCCCTTAGCTGCTTTTCGAAAAGGTCGTAGGATGCCCCCACCTCGCTGAAGAGGATGCGCAGGCGCAGCTTGTCCAGGGGGATGGCGTAGCCCGGCTCGTTGGTGTAGTGCAGGGAGCTGTCGTTCCGGTCCCACCCGTCGGAGGAGTGGAGCACCCGCCCGTCCCTGCTGATCCAGGATCCGCCCCAGCCGCCGCCGAAAACCCAGTAGAGCAGTTCCGTCCGCATGACGCTCCACTCGGCCAGACCCCCCGCGTCGGCGTCGTTGGCAATGGCCGCCGGGCAGGAGAGGGCCTCTTCCATATACTTCTTCAGATTCGATCCGTTGAACAGGGGCTGATTGATGAAGAGCAGGAAGGAGCCGTCCCGGTCCAGAATCCCCGCCGTGGAGATCCCCACGCTCAGCACATCGGCCGGTAGGAGGCCCTGGGCCTTCAGGCTCTTTTCCAGCTCCCGCAGCAGGGCCTGGGCGAACTCCTCGAAGAGCTCCCCGTACAGGGTCAGGGGCAGCAGGGTCTCGGAGAGAACGGTCAGATCCTCAAGAAAGAGGCCGATTTTCGTCCCCCGTCCCGCGCCGATGTCAAAGGCGGCGTATACTCTTTTTCTACTCACCGTAGGCCTCCAGAAAAGCTTTGAGATGTCTGTCGTATTCGGGGGTATCCGTTTTATAGGCTTCCGCGTGGCGGGCTCCGCCGATCAGCACCAGATAGGTGGGGGCGTATTCCTGCCGGGCTTCGTACATCTGTTTGGACATGAACGTGGGCACATAGGCGTCGATGGAGCCGTGGGCCAGAAAGAGGGGCACCGGCTTTTTCATGATCTCCCTTTTCGGGGAAACGTCTTTCATAGAGAAACCGCAGTGCTTTTTGAAGTAGTTGTCCGCGAAGAAAAGAATGGGCCGGTGCAGGATCCGGGGAATCTTCATAACGAACCCCAGCTGGTACCGGTAGAGATCCTCCAGGTCGCCGTAGGGGCAGTCGGCCCAGACGAAATCCAGCCTGCTGTCCATGGGCAGATACTGGAGCACCGTGGCCGCCCCCATGGACTCTCCCTGGACGCCGAATTTGCGGGTGGTCGGAAAGCGGGCGTAGGCCCAGTCGCAAATCAGTTTCAGATCCTGTTTTTCGTAGAATCCCGCCGTACAGCACTCCCCTCCGCTTGAGCCGTGGTAGCGATGGTTGTAGGTGACGATGTTCCATCCCTGTTTGATCAGCAGGGGCATGTATTTCACCTGACCGTGCCAGGTGAAGGTGTGGCCGTGGCACAGGACGATGGTCCGGTCCCCGGTTCCCTTCAGGCAGACCCCCTTCAAGTCGTAGCCCCGGGGAGAGGTGACCGTAAAGGGCTCGAAGTCCAGGGAATCGAACCAGTTCCTGTCAAAGTCGGCATACTCCTCGGTGCAGAGGCGCAGGGCTTCCTCTTCGCTTTTACGGGGGGCGTGGGAGAAGGCCCGGGCCGCGTAAATGCCCAGAAATCGGAAGGTCACCGTAAGGAGGATGATGAACAGGGGGATGACAAGAAGAATCATGGAATCATTATAGAATCACCCTGCCCGATTGGCTAGCCCTTTTTCCATTTAGGCGGACTCACCCGAGGGGGTGATTTTCCTTTCTTCGGTTGTCTCCTCCCGGGAATATGAGTATATTGGGTCTATAGGAGACAAGATGAAACGGAAAACCCTGAAATTCGGATTACTGATAGCTCTGGCCGGACTGGCCCTGAACAGCTGCGGCTACAACCGCATGGTGACCCTGGACGAGGAAGTGAACGCCTCCTGGGGGCAGGTGCAGAACGTGTACCAGAGGCGCTTCGATCTGATTCCCAACCTGGTGGAAACGGTCAAGGGTTATGCTTCCCACGAAGAGGAAACACTTACCGCAGTGGTGGAAGCCCGGTCGAAGGTGGGGGGCGTTATGAACATTTCCGACGAGGTGCTCCAGGACCCGGAAGCCTTCGCCCGGTTTCAGCAGGCCCAGGGGGAACTCTCCGGCGCTCTGCAGCGGCTCATGGTGGTGTCCGAACAGTATCCGGACCTGAAGGCAAATCAGAACTTTCTCGCTTTGCAGGATCAGCTGGAGGGGACCGAGAACCGCATTGCCGTGGAAAGACAGCGCTTTAACGAGGCGGTCAAAAACTACAACAGTTACATCCGGCGCTTCCCCCAGGCCCTTGTGGCCAATATGACCGGCTTCGACAAGAAAAACTATTTCGAAGCCTCCGGCGACGCCCAGGCCGCTCCCAAGGTGGAATTCTGATGAAGAGCCCCCGTGTCAGTGACGAAGACCTTCAGAGAATCAAGGATGCGGTCGCCCTGGCCGAAAAAAAGACCTCCGGCGAAATCGCCACGGCCCTGACCGAGGAGAGTTCCGACTACGCCGTCTACGAGATCCTCTTCGCCCTGGCGGGCGGAGCGGTTTTCTACTTCGCCGGCCTTCTTTTTTTCGGCCCCCTCTCCCTGGCGGCGGAGAACCTCTTCTGGGATTACAAGCCGATTTACCCGACTATCGCTCTGGGCGTGGGGTTCCTGTTGGTGACCGGTATTCTCTACCTTATCGCCAACATTCCCGGCTTCGACCGGTTCATCGTGCCGAAGAAGATCATGGCCCGGGAAGTGAACCGACGGGCGGTGCTCCATTTCGCCGAAGCGGGGCTCTTCGACACCCGGGACAGGACGGGCATTCTCATCTTTGTCTCCCGCCGGGAGCAGCGCGTGGAGATCCTTGCCGACAAAGGCATCAGCGCCAAAGTGGGGCAGGACGCCTGGGACGGCATTATGTCTAAACTGATCGAAGGCATCCGGGCGGACCGCTTCGCCGATGCTCTGATCGAAGCGGTGGGGAGCTGCGGCGTCATACTGGCCCAGCACTTTCCCATCAAGGACGACGATACGAACGAGCTCTCCGACGGACTGACCATACTGGGGGGTGACCAATGAAACGGTATCTGACCTTTCTCCTGTTGACTGCTCTGGCTGCCTCATCCCTCTGGGCGTTGAAAGTCCCCTCTCTGGACGGTCCGGTGGTGGATCAGGCGGGGATTCTCTCCTCCCGGGAAGAGCGGGATTTGGAAGAGATTCTCATGGCCTTTCAGAACCGGACCTCCGCCCAGATGGCGGTGCTCACCGTTTCCAGCCTGAAGGGGGAGTCTCTTGAGGGGTATTCGATCAAGGTGGCGGAGGAATGGAAGCTGGGCCAGGCGGACCGGGACAACGGGATTCTCCTGCTGGTCGCCCTGGACGAGCGGAAAGTGCGGATTGAAACGGGCTACGGCGTGGAGGGCAGCCTGACCGATCTGAAATGCGGCTTCATCATCCGGGAGGAGATCCTTCCCTCCTTCAAGTCCGGGGATTACTACGGGGGCATCAAAAAGGGCGTTCTGGCGGCGACGGGCATTGTGGCCGGATCCACCGACATCAGCGCCGAGGAGCTCGCCCGGTACCAGAGGGCCCAGAGTTCCTCCTCCTCCCGCACCTCCTCGGGGGGCGTCTCTTTCAACTTCCTCTTTTTCATCCTGTTCCTGGTGTTCACCGGAATCGGCCGGCGCGGCTTCGGCCGCCGGGGCGGGCTCTTCCGGGCCCTGTTCTGGGGGTCCCTGCTGAGTAATTCCTCCCATCGTAGAGGAGGATTCGGCGGCGGTGGCTTCGGCGGTTCCGGGGGCGGATTCTCCGGAGGCGGGGGGAGTTTCGGGGGAGGCGGCGCTTCTGGTAGTTGGTAATGGAATATGTTGATTTAGGTAAAACAGGTCTCAAGGTCTCCCGGTTCGGGTTGGGGTGCATGCGCTTTCCCGATTCGGAGTCGGAAGCGGTGGACATGGTCCGCTATGCCCTGGATCACGGGGTGAATTATCTGGACACGGCCTACGCCTACCCGGGCAGCGAGGATATCGTGGGCCGGGCGCTGAAGGACGGGTATCGGGAGAAGGCCGTTCTGGCTACCAAATGCCCCGTATGGAAGGCGCAGAAGCCGGAGGATCTGGAGCGCTTTCTGGACGAGGAGCTCCTGCGTCTGGGGATCGAGGCGGCCGATCTGTATCTGCTTCACGATATGAATATGCTGCACTGGGAAATGGTTCAGAAGCTGGAAGCCCTGGACTTTCTGGACCGGATGGTGCAAAAGGGGAAGATCCGTCACCGGGCCTGTTCTTTTCACGGTCCCTATGAGCATTTTCAGACCGTTTTGAATGCTTATGACTGGGAGATGATTCAGATTCAGCTGAATATTCTGGACGAGCATAACCAGGCCGGGCGGCGGGGGCTGGAGGATGCGGCGGCAAAGGGGATTCCCGCGGTGATCATGGAACCCCTTCGGGGCGGGGCGCTGACCCGCTTCGTTCCCCCCTCGGTGCGCAAGCTCATGAAGAGGAGTCCCCGGCCCTGGTCCCTGGTGGAGTGGGCCTTTCGCTTCCTGGCAGACAGCCGGGAGGTCTCCCTTGTCCTCTCCGGTACTTCCGAACTGTCCCAGCTAAAGGATAACATACGGATTTTTTCCGACGCTCCCGCGGGGCATCTTACCGGGGAAGACCATGCCTTCCTGAAAGAGCTGCAGGCGGCCTATGCGGACGCCTTCGCCGTGCCCTGTACTTCCTGCGGTTACTGCCTGCCCTGTCCGGCGGGGGTGGCCATTCCGGAGATTTTCACCCAGTACAACATGAAGAAGCTCACCCGCCACTGGGTAGACGGTCTGCTGTATCAGCGTAACAACATGAAAAACGGGACCGATGCCTCCCGGTGTATCGAGTGCGGCCGCTGCGAGGAACGGTGCCCCCAGAATATCCCCGTCATGGCAAAGCTTAGGGAAGCCCATAAAAAGCTGGGCGGCGGCATTATA
>JAFGPQ010000095.1 GCA_016936115.1 Spirochaetales bacterium
CCATCAACTGCCTATGGACAGAAGCTGGCTGGCACGCTGGGCGTTGCCCTCCGCATTCTGCAGCAGCTTCATATGCGTCTCGAACTGGCGGGAAAGGGAAATCATGTCCACCATCGCCTCCACGACATTGACGTTGCTCCCCTCCAGACCACCGCTGCTCACGGTAACGTTTCCATCCGCCTCTGCTTCGCCACCGCCGCTGAGCCGGAACAGCCCGCTCCCCAGGCGAATCCCTTTGCGGGCCAGCAGCCCCAGGGCGGAATGGGACAGCAGAACCCCTACGGCCAGCCCCAGATGGGAAATATGGGCATGGGACAGCAGAATCCCTACGGCCAGCCCCAGATGGGCATGGGCATGGGTATGGGACAGCAGAATCCCTACGGTCAGCCTCAGATGGGTATGGGGATGGGTATGCCCCAGCAGCCCAATATGGGCATGATGAACAATATGATGGGAATGCAGCCCGCTCCCAACGTTCAGAGCGTGCAGTTCCCCGATTTCGCCCAGAACCTGTCCGGTTCGGAGCAGAGGAACATCAGTCTTCTCATGGATGTGGCCATGGAGATGACCGTAGAACTGGGTCGTGCCAAATGGCTCATCAAGGACATTCTGGGAATGGGGGAAGGTACCATTGTGGAGCTGGACAAGCTCGCCGGTGAACCGGTAGACGTGCTTGTTAACAATAATCTTATAGCCAAAGGGGAAGTCGTGGTTATCGATGAAAACTTTGGTGTCCGTGTTACGGAGATCGTATCCACTGTCGACAAGGTGCAGCAGGGGTAGGATAGGCTTTAGACAAAAACTCTGGGAGGGGTATGAAAAAATTAGCGATTCTCCTGTTCGCCCTTACGGCTATTGCGGCAACTGCCCAGGAAACGGGGGAGAAGGAATTTCCAGTTATAGATGAAAATACTCTCACCTTCGACGGTGCCGCCGATACGGAAGCCGCCGGGGATCAGGGAACCATTACTGATAATCTACAGGGCAGCGGTATTTCTACGGCCGATTATTTGCGAATGGTCTTCTTTCTTATTATCGTTATCGTCATTATCTGGCTTTTCATTAAGCTTTTGCGGCGCTTTTCAGGGAACCGTTTCGGGGATCAGGACATGATCAATCTCATAGGCTCCCAGACCTTGACCGCGGAAACATCCCTCCATGTGGTGGAGGTGGAAAACAGCTACTATCTTCTGGGCGCTTCCCAGAGCAATGTTTCCCTCATCACCGAAATAAAAGATCAGGAGACCATCGATTCCCTGAATCTGAAGCGATCCCGCGGCCATGACCGGCAGGGCAAGACCTTCTGGGAAATGGTCTCCGGCATCACCCCTTCCCGGCAGAAACCCGGAGAGGATGCTTCGGCCCGTTCGGTGGATTTTCTGAAAAACCAGCGCGACAGGCTCAAGGATCTGTAGATGAAGAGATTTGCCGCCCTATTGCTGTTGCTGTTGATCGCCACCACCATGCTGCCCGCCCAGGAAACCGGTAATACGGATGGGGCGGGTCTTAACATTCCCCTGGTGGACGTCTCCGTGAGACAGCCCGAGACGAACCGGGACATGGCTTTTTCCATCCAGCTCCTCATTCTGCTGACCGTTCTCACCCTGGCCCCCTCACTGGTGGTTATCATGACCTCCTTCCTGCGGGTTTCCATCGTCCTGGACTTCGTCAAACGGGCTCTGAACCTGCAGCAGGTGCCTCCCTCGAGCGTGCTCATGGGCATCAGCCTCTTCCTGACACTCTTTATCATGTGGCCCACCTTCGATCAGATATACCAGCAGGCCTACCGTCCCTTCATAGACGAGGAGATAACCGTGCAGGAGATGTTCGACCGGGGAGTGGGACCGATACGGTACTTCATGTATAAACAGATCAAGGATAATCCGGAGAACATCGCCCTATTCATGAACATGCAGGGACTGGAACAGCCTCAGACCTTTGCCGACGTCCCCACCTATGTGCTGATACCCGCTTTTATTCTGAACGAACTCAAGGTTGCCTTTCAAATAGGTATCCTGATTTATATTCCCTTTATCATCATAGATATGGTTGTGGCATCCATTCTCATGTCCATGGGTATGATCATGCTTCCCCCGGTCATGATATCCATGCCCTTTAAACTGATTTTATTCGTGCTTGTCGACGGCTGGAGCCTGCTCACCCGTCAGCTTGTCATGAGTTTCATGTAGGGAGGTTTGAATGTCCATAGGCGACGTGGTAAGTCTTATGAGAATCAGCATAACCGAGGTGGTCATGCTCTCCGGACCGGTTCTGATTATCGCCCTGGTGGTAGGTCTTGTTATTTCCATTTTCCAGGCCACCACTTCTATTCAGGATCAGACCCTGACCTTCGTTCCCAAAATACTGGCCATCCTGGGCACCATCGCTATTTTAGCGGGATGGATGTTCAGCCAGTTGTCGAATTTCACTGTGAATCTGTTCTCCACCATCAGTCAGGTAGGATAAGAGGAGTATCGAGAAAGAGATGATTGAACAACTGCTCCAAAACGGACAGATTGCCCTTCTCGTTTTCGCCAGGATCATGGCGATCTTCATGACGGCGCCCTTCTTCTCCTCCTCGGCATTTCCCGGTTACGCCCGGGTCATGCTCGCTTTTTTCACCGCCTCCGCCTGCTACTCCCTGGTTCAGATTACCATTCCCCCCAGCGACATCGAGTTTGCCATGATGCTCATTCTCGAAGTACTCATCGGTATCGTCATGGGGATGATCATGCAAATCGTCTTCACCGTTTTTCAGGTGGCGGGACAGATGTTCAGCGTGCAGATGGGATTCGGGGCCTCCTCTACTTATGACCCCCTTTCCCAGGTGGAAATGCCTCTCGTGGGCCAGTTTTTCAATCTTCTGGCCATGTATGTTTTCGTAGTGGTGGGCGGCATGAGAAATCTCTTTATCAAAGGGATTTACAGCTCATTCCAGGCCCTTAACGGAGCAGATATCCTGGCCCATCCCGATTTTCTCCAGCTCTTCTTCTCCGGAGCCCTTTCGGGGATTTTCAAACAGGCCGTGGTCATCGCTTTTCCCGTCATGGGGACACTTTTTCTCGTCTCCCTGACAACGGGGCTACTGGCCAAAGCCGCCCCGAATATGAACCTGCTCATGCTGGGATTTCCCATTCAGATCGGCCTGGGATTTCTTATGCTCTATCTGGCATCCCCCTTTATCATATCACGTATGTCCCAGGTCTTCGACTGGGGCTTCGATATGATCAACCGGCTGCTTCTCTTCTATTTCAGGGGAGGAGTCCAATGACAAAAATCCTGTACATCGAAGAACAGCTGAACCCTCTGGAACTATTCGCTCCTTCCCGGGATACGGGACTTCCCGTTATGCACCTTCAGTGGTTCGCCGCCGAGGACGAGGGACGGACCGAAGACCCCACGGAAAGGAAGATGAAGAAGGCCTGGGAGGACGAGGGTAAGGTCGCCAAATCCTCCGAGCTGGTTCAGGCTGTGGTACTGCTCTTCTCCTTTGCCGGTATCGCCCTGATGGGGAAGTACCTTATCGCGCAGATCATGGATATGATGAGGTTTTTCTTCATCCAGTCCTGCACCATCGACATGGCCACGGGAGCGGGTATTGCCGGATCCGCCTTCTATTCCTATTTCTTTAAACTGGTGGGGCCCATTTTTGTTATATCCGTGGCGGCAGCCGTACTGGCCAATGTGCTGCAGGTGGGATTCCGGTTCACCTCGAAGGTATTGAAACCCAATTTCAAGAGAATTGCCCCCAGCTTCAAGAACTGGATTAATAAGACCGTCTTCTCTGCCGAGGGGGCATTCAACTTTTTCAAAACCATCTTCAAAGTCGTGGTCATCGCTCTCATTGCCTATTTCAATATCAGAAATCAGATCCCGCGCCTGGCTAATACGGTGAATATGGAACTGACCGACGCGGCTCTGGTATCCCTGGGCACGGGATTCCGCATGCTCATGGAGGCGACCCTCTTCTTTCTGGCCCTGGCCATACCGGATATGATCTATCAGCGGTGGCAGCACAAAGAGTCCCTGAAAATGACGAAGCACGAAATCAAGGAAGAGTATAAGGAAATGGAAGGGGATCCCCACGTCAAAGCCCGTCTGAGGCAGAGAATGCAGGAGATCCGCCGGGCCAGCATGATGCAGAACGTTCCCAATGCGAGCGTGGTCATCACCAACCCCACCCATTTCGCCGTGGCTCTGGAATACAAACAGGAAACAATGATAGCCCCGGTGGTTATAGCAAAGGGGCAGGACAATATGGCTCAGAGAATCAAGGAAATCGCCCGTGAGAACCGGGTCCCCATAGTGGAGAACAAGCCCCTCGCCCGGGCTCTGTTCGCCAGCGTGGAGATCGGCGATCCGGTGCCGGAAGAGTACTGGCGTCTGGTGGCGGACATTCTCTCCACTCTTATCGAGGTGGAACGTCATGCGCAATAGGAAAATAGGAGGATCCCATGGCTGATATACCAGGATCGGGAAAAAACAGTTCCCTCATGCAGAAAATTACCGGCGGCAACGCGGCGGATGTGCTCCTGGCGGCTGCCGTGCTGGTAATCGTTTTCATGATGCTCATCCCCATGCCCGCGGTCATGCTGGACCTCTTCATGATCATGAACATCATGCTCAGCATCGTCATCATGCTCATCGTTCTTTACAACCGGAATCCCCTGGAATTCTCCATATTCCCCACCATGCTTCTGGTCTCCACCCTCTTCGGGCTGGCCCTGAACGTCTCATCCACCAGGCTGATTCTTTCCCGGGGACCCCTGTTCAACGGTAACGTGGTCAAGGCCTTTGCCACCTTCGTAACCGGCGCTTCGGGAACGGACGGTATCATTATCGGGGCGATCATCTTTATCATCATCATCGCCGTGCAGATGATGGTCATTACCAAGGGCTCCTCCCGGGTCGCCGAAGTGGCCGCCCGGTTCAATCTGGACGCCCTGCCCAACAAACACATGGCCATAGACCAGGAGTTCTCCTCGGGAGTGATCGGAGAGGAGGAGTACCGGAAGCGCAAATCGGACCTGCAGAGGACCAGCGACTTCTACGGCGCAATGGACGGTGCCACCAAGTTTGTCTCCGGGACGGTCAAGGTGGGTATCGTCATTACCCTTATCAATGTCATCGGGGGACTGATCATCGGTGTGGCCCGGCGGGGGGAATCCTTCGGTTCGGCCATGTCCATCTATACGTCCCTGACCATAGGGGACGGGCTCGTCTCCCAGCTGCCCTCTCTGATCATATCCATGGCCACCGGTCTAATCGTTACCCGTTCCGTATCGGAGGACAGCTTCGGTTCGGACGTGAAAAATCAGTTCAGCCGGGATGGACGGGTCTACTGGATCGCCGCGGCCTTTCTTTTCTTTCTGGGGGTTCTTCCCGGATTTCCCGGCTACCTGCTCTTCCCCCTCTCCGGGGCGGTTGGCTTTCTCGCCTTCCGGTCGGGGCAGGTTCAGGATCAGAAGGTGAAAGCGGACGCCCAGAAAAAAGCCGCCGCCACCAAGGAGACAACCTCCTCCTCGGAACCCCAGCCCATCGTGCCCCTGGACGCCCTCTCCCTGGAACTGGGGTACGGGCTCATTCCCCTGGTCAACCAGGAGCAGGGGGCGGAACTGCTGGAGCGGGTCAAACAGATCCGCAAGGAGGCGGCCATCGATATGGGGCTGGTGGTTCCCCCCATACGCATTGTGGACAACATGCGTCTGGAACCGCCGGAGTACTGCTTTAAGATCAAAGGTGTCGAAGTGGGCCGGGGCTCCATACGCATGGGATATTATCTGGCCATCGATCCGGGGAACGCCCGGGGGGATCTGGTGGGGGAAAAGACTACCGATCCCACCTACCATCTCCCGGCCCTGTGGATTTCCGGGGATCAACGGGAGAAGGCGGAGCGGAACGGATACACCGTGGTGGATCCCCCTTCCATCATCGCCACCCATCTGACCGAAGTTCTCAAGGGACACTCCGCCGATATTCTGGGCCGCCAGGAGATCAAGAGCATGCTCGAGACCCTGGCCGAGACCTATCCCGCCGTTGTGGACGAGGCGAACAAGCTTTTCAGCACCGGGGAGATACAGAAAGTCCTTCAGGGGCTGCTCCGTGAGCAGGTTTCCATCCGGAATCTGGTATCCATTCTGGAAACCCTGTGCGACTGGGGCGGCCAGACCAAGGATACGGGTTACCTCATTGAAAAGGTCCGCCAGTCCCTGGGCAGGCAGATCTGTCTTTCCTACTGCTCCTCCGACAAGGTGCTGCGCTATCTCGTCCTTGATCCGGCTCTGGAACAGCAGTTTATCGAGGCCCGCATCGACGGTATGGCCCAGGCGGGGCTGCATCCCGATTTCGAGCGAAAGTGGATCAACGCCTTCGCCAACCGTATAAGGGAAGAGCAGGAAAAGGGGATTTATCCGGTCATCATGACTAGCGAAGCCGCCCGTCCTCTGGTAAGATCTACCACGGAGGGAGCCTTCCCCTCCATTCCCATAATCTCTTCCCTGGAAATGGTCAGGGATATAAAAAGCGAAAATTTAGGGACCATAGCCCTGGAACGAGGTGATACGTGACTTCCCCCAACTATTTTGTCGTGAGCGGCAAGGATTATGAAGATGTCCGGAGGAAACTGTTCAATGATTACGGTGACAGAGCCCGGATACTGACGAGAAAAGAGGTTCCCGCCAGCGGTCTGCTGGGGCTCTTCGGACAGAGACGGATTGAGTGTACCTGTTACCTCTCATCGGGACTGACTGTGATGGAGAAGGATCAGCAGCAGAGAAGCGACAAGCAATCCAAAAAGGAGATCCTTAATATGGTGGGGTATCAGGACGAGCAGTTTCAGCAGCTCGCCAAGGATATCAGGATGATCAAGGAGAGTGTGTCCGCCGGCTATGTACAGGAGGAGATCCATCCCTCCCTGAAGAAGATCGGGGATATCCTAGAGGATAACGACTTCTCCCCCTCCTTTATTCACGCCGTTTCGGAGACCCTCAGAAGGGAATTCGCCCTTGATGATCTGGAAAATTTCGCCCTTGTTCAGCAGAGCGTGGCCGAACTGATCGCCAAATCCATAAGGGTTTACGAACCTTCCGGCCCCCGCTTTCCCCTCATTCAGATTCTCGTGGGCCCCACAGGGGTAGGAAAAACCACCACCGTCGCCAAGCTGGCCGCCCTTCAGGGGCTCTCCCCCAACCGCACCATCGAGAGACGGATACGTATCGTTACCATCGACTCCTACCGTATCGGGGCCCGTGCCCAGATCGAGATTTACGGCGATATCATGAGCATTCCTGTGGAACTGGCCGATAACTACGAGGATCTGAAGAACTTCGTGGAGAAGAACGGGGATGTGGACTTCATACTGGTGGATACCATCGGGAAAGGCCCCCAGGATTATCAGAAACTGGCGGAGATGCGCAGGACCCTGGAAGGTGCCGGCACGGGAAGCGAAATCCATCTGGCCATAAGCGCCACTACCAAGACCCCCGATATCAAAGAGATACTGAGGCAGTTCGAGTTCTTTAATTACGAAGCGGTTGTCCTGACCAAACTGGACGAGACCACCCGGGTGGGTAATCTCATATCCGTACTGGCGGACAGGGGTATTCCCATTTTCTGCCTTACCACCGGTCAGAGCGTTCCCAGCGACATAGAAAGAGAGGACATAGTGGGCTATCTTATGGGCAAACTGAAAAATTTTGAATTCGATATGGAAACGATACGGACTATGCTGTCCAGAAAAGCATTAAAATCGGCAAGGCGGAGTTAAGAATGGAAGATCAGGCGGAAAAATTGAGAGAAATCATGAAGAATCAGCAGAACGGGACGTCCGGTGAGGAAAGCGGCGCCCCCTCTTCCTCTTCCCGGGGCGATAAAACGAAAATCATCGCCGTTGCCAGCGGTAAGGGGGGCGTGGGAAAGACGAATATCTCCATCAATCTCGCCATATCCTATGCCCGCATGGGAAAGAGGGTTATCGTTCTTGATGCCGATCTGGGTCTGGCCAATGTCAACGTCATCCTGGGGGTTATTCCCAAATATAATCTCTACCATGTTATCCGCAAGCAGAAAAGGATGAAGGACATCATTCTCGATACGGATTACGGTATTCAGATCGTGGCGGGGGCTTCCGGTTTTTCCCGTATCGCCAACCTTTCCGACGAAGAGAGAAAGGGCTTCATTTCGGAGATGAAAGCGCTGGAGCATGCGGACATCATAATTATAGATACCAGCGCCGGAGTAGGCCCTAATGTTCTGGACTTCGTGGAAGCCGCCGACGAGGCGATCATCGTGACAACCCCCGAACCGACCGCCATTACCGACGCCTACGGCATCATCAAGATCATATCCACGGAAATAGAGGATTTCGATATGGGCCTCAAGCTGATTGTGAACCGGGTGAGCAGCGTGGTGGAAGCGAAGAAAGTTTCCCAGCGGGTGATCAATATCACCAGTCAGTTCCTGAATATCAAGGTGGATTATCTGGGTTTTGTTTTTGACGATCCGGGGGTCTCCCTGGCGGTGAAGAAGCAGCAGCCCTTCAGCATTGCCGATCCCAAGGGACGGGCCGCCTCCTGCATACAGACCATGGTGAACCGCCTTGAAAAAGTGGATCCCCGAGAGGGGGGCGGAATGGGCCGTTTCGTACGGAAGCTTTTTGGAGGTAACGGGGAATAGGCGGAAAAAACGGGAGCTTGACGGTTGCCCGTTTTTAGCATAATCTAAAGGTGGGGAGATGAATTTGCTCGATAAAGTGAATATAAAGTCCGTCATTATAGTCACTTCCCTTGCGGCCGTTCTTTCGGTGATAGCCGGAGGAATCGGCGGTGTTTCCACGGGAACTCTGCTTGTGCGCGCCGCTCTTTTCTCTGTGGTTTTCGGAGCCGGAACCGTTCTGGTTAACCTGGTGGTGGATGCTTTTCTGCCCGAATTGAAGGGCCGGCCCGCCGAGGAGGAATCCGCCGGAAATGAGGAAGAGACCGGCGAAGGGACGACAGGACAGAACATCAATATTGTGATGGATGATGAGGCCGGGGAGTCCGATGGTATTTCCCGGGAAGCTGGAGAGCTATCCGTCTCCCCGGATAGTGTCGATCTGGCAGGAGAAGCGGCCGTCTCCTCTGAGGGGGATGATGAATTTACTCCCGTCAGTCCCGATCAGATTGCCCGGGGAGGAGCTCTCCCCGATATCGGTGCTTTCTCATCGGTTGATGAGGATGAGGAGGATGAGGCGGAGGATCTGGTATCCGCGGAAGAGGAGGAGCCCGTTTCCGGAGGCAGCCGGGTCCGATTCTCCTCGGTACAGGCCTCGGATGATGAGAAAATTAGTTTTTTCCAGACGAACACAAGCGCCGAAGAGCTGGCCAAAGGCGTTAGAACCATGCTTAAACGTGATGATAAGGGGTAAGAATACCAATGGATGAGAACATTATTAATGGCAGAACGGAAAGCGAACTCTGGTTGGAATATCGCAAGACCAGGGAACAGTCCATCCGTGATGCCATCATAACCCAGTATGCTCCCCTTGTGAAATATGTTGCCGGCAAGGTTTCCGTGGGAATGCCCGCCAGTGTGGATTTCGACGATCTTGTGGGCTTCGGTGTATTCGGTCTTCTTGACGCCATTGAGAAATTCGATCCGGAAAAGCATGTCAAATTCAAAACCTATGCGGTAACCCGAATCCGGGGGGCCATCTTTGACGAACTCCGTTCCATCGACTGGGTCCCCCGTTCGGTACGCCAGAAAACGAGAGAGCTTGATGAAGCGGTCCAGCGGTTGGAGTCCTCCCTGGGACGGGCCGCTACGGATGAGGAGATCGCCAGGGAACTGGACATGGAGATGAACCAGTACAATCAGGTTCTGTTGAAAATATCCGGTACTTCCATGCTCTCCCTGAACGATGTATGGTTCGCAGGAGATGATAATGACAAAATTTCCATCGCGGACAGTATAGAATCTCCCAGCAGTCTGCGTCCCGATTCCATTGCGGAGAGGGAAGAGATAAAGAGAGTTATCGTTGAGGCGATTAATGAGCTCCCCGAAAAGGAGAAGAAGGTTCTCGTCCTCTACTATTATGAGGATCTGACTCTCAAAGAGATCGGGCAGGTTCTGGAAGTCACCGAATCCCGTATCTCCCAGCTTCATACGAAGGCTATTTCCCGGCTCCGCGCCAAGCTGACCAATATCAAAAAAGGAATCTTCTGATCATGCTGGACCTGGAAAAATTCCGTGACCGGATGACTCTTCTGAGCGAAGAGGACAGGGAACGGAGCAGCGTTCAGGTTTCCGGAGCAACTCTGGAGGAGGCCCTGGCCGAGGCGGCCCTGGAACTGGGTTCAAGCGAAAAGGCTCTGGACTACGAAATTCTGGATAAGGGAAAGAAGGGTATCTTCGGCAAAGGAAAGAACTGTCTGATCATTGCCTATGTGCGGGATAAGGTAGTCGGTGATGACGGCATGCTCCAGGATGTGGTCAGTCGGGAGTATACCACCGGTTTCAGCAAAGTCCTCACCCCGGTGGACGGGGATTTCTCCCTGCGCCTGGCCCGTGACGGGGTGTATCTGCGTGTGTCCGCTCCTCAGAACGGGGGGATTCCGGTAAGGAAAGAGACCATATTCGCCCGGGCGGAAGAACGGAATGTGAAGATAACCGATCCCGATGTTGTGGAGCTGCTGATTAGCCGGGGCGACGATGTTCCCGTGAAAGTGGGTGACTTCGATTATAATCCCATCAATGATCCTATGCTGACAATCTCTATTGAGGAAGAGGATATGAAGGTCTACATCACAGTCATCGCTCCCGGTGCGGGGGGCTGCGACTACGGTGTGGATGATCTGGAGACCTTTATGCAGAATAACGGAGTCGTGCACGGCATACTGGATGAGGCTCTCGAGGAATTCGAGCGGCATCCGGTCTACTCACAGCCTCTCCTCATGGCTCAGGGGTCTCCCCCCATCCACGGAGCGGATGCCCGGATCGTGTATAACTTCGAAGTGGATCCCTCCAAGGTCAAGCTCAAGGAGAGGGTCGACGGCACCATAAATTTCAAGGAACTCAATCTCATACAGAATGTGGTGGAAGGGCAGCCCCTGGCCCGGAAGATCCCCCCCGAAGCGGGGCAGGACGGGCGGACTGTCAAGGGCAGGATTCTCCCCGCCCGGGACGGAAAGGACCGTGAGATCGGCCTGGGCAAGAATGTCACCATTATCGATAACGGGCGGACCGTCATCGCCGCGGCCAGCGGCCAGGTTATGCTCGTAAAAGATCAGATTACCGTGGAGACGGTTATGATCATTCCCGGGGACGTGAATATGCAGACCGGGAATGTGAACGCCCTTGGCGCGGTTATCGTCAAGGGGAATGTGGAGGACGGCTACTCCGTCACGGCCCAGGGTAATATCGAGGTTCTGGGAATCGTGGGTAAAGCCAACCTCACCTCCGGTGCGGATATCATCGTCAAACGGGGTATCAACGGCAGCGACGATCAGGATCTGGGGAGCATCCGTGCCGGGAAATCGGTCTGGGCCACCTTCATTCAGAACGCCCGGGTCGATGCGGGGGAGTGGGTCGTGGTGAGCGACGGTATCGTCAACAGCAATATCACCTGTCTCCATAAGGTGCTCTGCCAGGGCAAGCGCGCCCAGATTGTGGGCGGCCTTATCCGGGCCAGCGAAGAGATCAACGCTCAGACCCTGGGATCCCAGGGAGGGACGGAGACTATCCTGGAAGTGGGATATGATCCCAAATCCAAGGAAGAGCTTGAATCCCTGACCAAGAACCGGACCGCCTACGAGAATGAATTGACCGAGGTGGACCGGAATATACAGGGGCTGATCCGGCAGAAAAAGGTACAACGGAAAAAGCTCTCCCCCGAAAAAGAGAAGATGCTCATCGAACTCAAGGACAGGCATAACGACCGGGTCGCCCGGATCAAGGATCTTGAGAAGGCCATCGCCAAGAGGGAATCCTATCTTGACAGCCTTAAAAATGTGGGCCGGATCTCCGCGGGTAAATCGGTTCTGCCCGGTGTGAAGATCAGGATTCGCGATGCCTCCTACGATGTAACCCGCGCCTTTGACCAGCCCGTGACTTTTCTGCAGGAGGACGGCGTTGTGAGAACCGCCGACTATCAGGAAATCAGCGAGGAGCTCTCCAGGAGGTAAAACGTGGCCCTGACACCCCTTGATTTGCAGACCCTGTTCGTTAAGATGAATGATGTGAACAGGGAGCAGGCTCATTTGCGAGCCGCCGAAGCTCAGGAGCAGTCCTTCGAGGCCAAGAAACTGGCCGAAGAGGAGCTGCGCAAGGACAAATCCGTTAATCCCAGCGCTGAAAACGAAGATATGGACAATCGGATCAAGGAGAAGGAAGAGGAGAACCGCCGGGAGAATGAGCGGGGCGACAAAAAGAAAGAGAGCGGGGAGAAGGATCGTGAACAGAAGGAGTATATCACCGATCCCAATCTTGGACAGCATATCGACCTGATAGGATAGGACAGGGGGGACAGATGGGGCAGTTTGCGGTCATCGTGATATTATTGGCCATACAGGTACTGGCATTTCTCTATTTTCGCATGATGATACGCCGGGAACTCTCCCGTGAAAACCGTATAGACAGCGTACGCCGGGAGATAGAACAGCTCATTATAGAACTGGACAGGACGGCGGACAGGAACGTGGAGATTGTGGAAAACCGAATAGCCGCCCTGAAGGAGCAGATAAGGCAGGGTGAGAGAATTATACGCCTGATCGAGACGGAGCAGGAGAAAAGGGATACCGCCCCCCCTCTCTACACTGATCTGGCGGGCCGCATTCCCGAAGAGAAAATCGAGGAGGAGAGCCCCGCCTCACGTATCGTGGGTGTTTCCTCCCGGGATGAGGATTGGGGTATTGAAGTCATAGACGGCCGGGAAAGAGCCCTGGAACTTTACCGGCAGGGTATGGACGCGGCTCTCATCGCCTCATCAACCGGTCTGCCCCGGGGTGAAGTGGAACTTATTATCTCATTGAATAAAAAAGGATAGGAATGGAAGAAGCACAGAAATACAGGGCCCAGTTTCTGGACATCGCAGGTGAAATAGAGCTTAATCTATCCCTGATTCTGGAAGAGTGGGATGCCTTCCTTCGGAAAAAAGACGAAATGGATGATCTTTACCGGATGATCCACTCCCTCAAATCGGGAGCCGCCTTTCTGGATATGGCCGAGCTGGAGGAGAAAGCCCATCGGGCGGAGGGGGAAGTGGGCGCCTGCCGTAAGGGATCGGGGGACGGTAAGATTCTGTTCGATCTTCTTTCGGAGATTCTGGATCTTCTGGCGGAAAAAGAGGTGGCCCCTCTGGGGAATGAGGTCTTCACAGCACGGGAAACCATGATCATGGACCGGGCCAGGAAGAGAGGGGAATCGGTCTACCGGATTCTCTGCCGCATCGATCCGGCGGAACCTATGAAGAAGGCCCGGGCCTTTCTCATTCAGAATAATCTGGAGTACTCCTTTAATGTTATTAAGACTGTACCCTCCCTGGACAGGGATGAGGACTTTTCCCTCTTTACCCTCTACCTCACAACGGACGAACGTAAGGATGCCGTAAGACGGGCCATGGATGTGGACCGGATTGCGGAGATTCGCATCGAGCCCTATCTTCCCGGAGACGAAGAAGAGGGGGACGGGGGCGAGGCTCTCACCGTTCTTCACGAAGTCCGCCGTCATCCGGTTAGCGTTGAGATGGATCGTCTGGATGAGATTCGCTACTACCTGGAAGAGATGAGCCGGGGTGACGGGGAAAAGCTTGCCGACCTGGTGGGAGGCATCAACCGGGTCATGACATCCCTGGTATACGAACCTTTCCGTTCCCTGGGGACGGGAGCGGAACTCTACCTGATGAAACTGGCCGATAGGGAAGGAAAGAGGGTGGATTTTGAGATGCGGGGGGGGGATATGATGCTTTCCCTGAGCTGGATACAGCCCCTTACGGAGATTTTTCAGCAGCTTATCAGAAACAGCCTGACCCACGGAATAGAGCGCGAAGGGAAGATCACCCTGGCTGGCGAGGAAGGGGATGGCCGCCGGGTCATCCGTTTTTCCGATAACGGCAGGGGGCTGGATCTTGAGAAAATCCGTGCCGCATCCCGGGAGGGGGAATCCCTGCTGGATACGATCTGCCGATCCGGTTTCTCTACCTCTCCAGTAGCGGATACCATGTCCGGCCGGGGCATCGGTCTGAATCTGGTTCGCCATAATGCGGAGACGATCGGCGCCGAACTTTCCCTGGAACATTATGAGGACGGGAGCGGCCTCTCTTTTCTCATAGAGCTGCCCGATCAGGATGTCCTTCCCATTCTGCAGTACCGTATTGAAAATACCATAGCCACAGTGCCCCGGTATTTCATAGAGAAGGAACTGGAACTGAACAAAAGACTTCTGAAGCGTAACCGAAGGAACCGTTATTTCTATCTGCACGAGGGAGTGCATCTTCCCCTTTTCGAAGGGGACAGGCCGGTGGCCGGGCTTGATTCTATGCGTAGGGCCCAGTTCGTCATCATTCTGTCCTATCTGACAAAACGCTACGCCCTGCTGGCTGACGAGCTCCTGCTTGAAAGCCGCGTTTCCCGAAGGGAACTGGAACAACTTCACTATATTGACCCCGCAAAACTGGAGGAACGAGTTGATAAAAGACGTTAAGGCTGCTTTTTTTGATATAGATCATACTCTCACACGCCATTCGACTGCGATTCGGTGCATTGCTTATAATCTCTGGAAGAGACGGGTACCCGTCAAATTCTGTTTTTCTATCATCAGACCCTATTTCAAATATAAAAAGGGAACCATGAGTCTGAATAATTGCGATACCATGATGGCCGGAATGGATGGCCTCCCCCGGACCCTTCTGGACTCCATGGGAAAGATCAGTTTCAAGCGGTACCATGAAAAGGATCTTTACGGGGAGATGGTCAATCTGATAGGTGAGTACAGGAAGGCGGGTATTCCGGTCATCCTGGCCACATCCAGTCCCCGATTCGTGGTGGAATCCTATTACGAGTATCTGAAAGCGGATCATCTCATCGCCACGGAGCTGAGGTTTAATGAGAAGGATGAGACAGACGGTACCTTCGTGGGTATGGTCGCCTTCGATTCGGGGAAACGGGAACGGGTGGACGCCTATATGAAGGAAATGGGTTACGATCCGCAGAATTGCGCCTTCTATTCCGACTCCATCCATGATCTCCCCTCCCTCTCCATGGTAGGCAGCCCGGTGGCGGTCAATCCGGACCGTGAACTGGAGAAGCATGCCCGTGAGAACCACTGGGATATTCTGGATTTCCGTAGTAAATAGGGAGTCACCGGAGAAAAACCCTTTCTCCGGTGATTGCTGATCTGTTCTTAAGTTAGTTCAGATCTGACGTTTAAGATAACTGGAGAAGGCTTCCACCTTGGTTTCCACCAAGCCTCTGGCTTCGGCGGAGGAGATGAAAAGCTTGAATTTCGTAAAGCCCAGATCCCTGGTGTTCACATTCTTCTCCTTGAGGCGAGTAGATAGTACCGAGTAGCGGTGATAACCGGGGACTCCCCCGTTATCCAGTTCCTGCAGAGTTTCAATGAGAATCCTGAAGGCGCCCTGCAGGGAACCTTTTTCCCTGTTCTTCTCGTATCCCTTGCCCGGAAAGATCTCCGTTCCCTTCTCATACTCGTTCAGAGTGACATAACCCGCTTTGACA
Source organism: Spirochaetales bacterium (assembly GCA_016936115.1). GTDB lineage: Bacteria > Spirochaetota > Spirochaetia > DSM-2461 > DSM-2461 > SZUA-368. The sequence continues at coordinate 15,708 of JAFGPQ010000095.1, forward strand.
GCGGCGGCGATGAAATTACTCCATTGGCGGAAACCCAGTTTCTTTTCATCAAAACCCCGGTTGAGGATTTTCATCTGAATTTTCACGGTACCCATGTTGCAGGTTTTCTGATCCCGCTGCAGCTGGGCCGCCGATTCGGCCAGCCGTTCGTACCAGTACTCCCGATTCATGTTGATCTTGTTCCCGCTGCTGCTGGGCTGATCGTCTTCGCCGGCGTCGTCATCGTCTTCGTCCGGTCTCAGTTCCCGGTAGTCCTTGAAACTGTCCGCCTGTTCCAGAAGGTCCTTGGAGGCCGTCTTGAAATCGCAGACAATATGGATCTCCTTTCCCGACTTTCTCAGGCTCCGCAGGAGAGGACGGAAGTCGCTGTCCCCGGTAATGAGCATGTAGGTGTCGATATGCTGGAAGAAGCGCAGGAGGTCAAAGGCGTCCGATACCAGCTGCATATCGGAACCGTTCTTGTTGCTCCGCACCTTCTTGTAGGGCACGTGGAGCATGAAGAAGTTGTAAGTGGCCAGAATCGGACCCAGCGAGCGGAAACCCGGTTTGCTCCAGTCCGCATAGGCATAGGAGGTTACAACTCTTCCCAGTGACTCGGCATAGTCCATGAGGGACTGGACAAAGAGATTGTCCGTACTGCCCGGGGTCACGTTTTCTATATCCCATAAAATGGCAATGTTCTTATCCATGAAACCACTATAGTCTTTACGGTGATAACATTCAACTCCCCGTTCATTCAATCTTTCTCGCCGGTTCATTGTCAATTCCTCCGGCAAAGGCTATAGTAGGGGCTATGACCAAATTTTTCACCCACCCCGTATACAGGACCCTCCTGGCATTTTTCTGCTGCGCCCTCTGGGGAAGCGCCTTTCCCGCTCTGAAAATAGGTTACGTCGAATTCCACCTGACCCCGGGGGATCGGGGAGGTCTCCTTATCTTTGCGGGCAGCCGCTTCCTGACCGCTTCCCTTATTATCATGGGGGCGGGCTTTCTGAGCCGGGGACGATCCTTCACCGGGAGCGGATATGGGGGGAAGCAGACCCTGATGATTCTCCTTGTGATCGGAGTGCTTCAGACCACCCTGCAGTACCTTTTTTTCTACTCAGGGGTTGTTCTGATTCCCGGTTCAGTCAGCTCCATCGTCAACTCTTCCCGGGTCTTTTTTACCATGGTACTGGCCCATTTTTACTTTCGAGACGACCGATTCAGCCTTCGTAAAACGGCCGGCCTCATTCTGGGAATGGGGGGAATCGTCATGGCGAACCAGGGCGGGGGAGGGGAGAGCTTTTTTTCTCCCGGTGTTCTTTACATTATGGCCGCCGCCCTGTCCGGGGCAATGGGTGGAATCCTGGTCAAAAAGGTCTCTGGGAAAATTTCTCCCTTCTTCCTGACCGGGGGACAGATGCTCATCGGTTCCCTTCTGCTGCTGATGACCGGCATTATTCTGTCTCCCTCATCGACTCTTGTTCTGACCCCGGGCGGGGTTATTCTATTCCTTTACACTGCCTTTCTTTCCGCATCGGCCTTTGTGCTTTGGAATTATCTTCTCAAGTATAACCGGGCCGGAGAAATCAGTCTCTATCTGTTCGCTATTCCCCTTTTCGGCACCCTTCTCTCCCGTCTTTTCCTTAAAGAGGCAGTGACCGCAGGGCTTTTTCTGGCTTTGCTCCTGGTCAGTGGGGGAATCCTCATGGTTAACCTAAACTCCCTCCGCCAAAAGCCGAAAATATAAGGGTAGGGGGGCAATTTCTCTCCTGCGGGAGATTTTAATGCACGAAGATCTACTGGAATCGATCAAGAGAAAATCCCTGGCCGTTGCTTCGGGTAAGGGCGGTGTCGGCAAGACCATGACCAGCACCAACCTGGCTATCTACCTTGCCCAGAGAGGGCACCGTGTAGGATTGATCGATGCGGATCCCCTGTCTGACATAACCACTCTTCTTGACGTAAAGGAAAAGGAGAGTCGCCTCCCCCCCCTTGACGAAATTCAAAGCCTGGACGAGGGAATCGTCCAGATCATCCACAATCTGGATCTGATTTTTCCCCAGTCCAAGAAGGGTGCCGAAGAGACGGCCCGTTTGCTGGGACGGCTCTATGAGGAGTTCCCCGAGGAAATTGACCGGCGCTATGACTATCTGCTCTTTGATATGCCCGCCGGAGTTCAGGAACAGGAGAACATGGTCTATCTGGACCGGATGAATCAGATCCTCATCGTAACCAATCCTGAACCTACCGCCCATGTGTCCGCCGGGGGCTACATGAAAAAAGCCCGGGACAGCAAGGGGCGTGATAAATTCCTTCTCTGGCATAACAAATATGTGGAAGCGGGGGATGTGGACTTCAATCCCACCGACGTGGTGGGTAATTACAACCGTAACGTCCTGGAAGAGGACAGGCTGGAGAATGTGAAGACCGTTGACGCGGCCCGCATCTCTCCCGATCCGACTCTGGATCTGCTGAAAAGCGATCCCTCCATACGGCTGAACATCCTGCGGAATATCATCGATAATCTTCAGGTTATGCTGGAACTGAGCCTTCCCCTTCCTCCTCCGGGGGGGACGATAAACGGCAAGGGCTACCGGATTATACGCTACTACATGAAAAAGCATCCCCGGATTCAGAACCATGGGACTTATCTGGACGAACTGGAGACCTATCTGTTCTCTCTCATGGGACGGGAGAAAAAGGGCCATTTCTTCGGGACAAAGCAGAGAGAGGAACTCATAGTCTATCTGAAGAAGGTAGAAGCCACCCCACTGCGCAAGGAGTTGGTGGTCACCTATCTGATGATCCGGGGCCGATTATCTGAACTGGAAAATGCGGAAAGGCTTTTCAGTAGCGGTTCAAAAAACACTCTGGGGGAAGCTTTTCACTATGTGGACAGGGTACTCATACAGTTCCTGGTAACCTGCTCCCGGGAAGTACAGAGGATTCCCCTGATCAAGAATATGGCCTCCCTGCTCCTCTTTAATTTCATACTTCTCAAACTCTTTCAGTCCGAAACTGTTCATGGTCTGGTCATGGAGTTCATACCCGTGAAAAAGGACGGCCGGAACAATCCCGTACGGGACCGGAATCGACAGATCGTGAATCTGGTAAGGAACGATTCGGTCTATAAGAGGAAATATCTCGATCTGGTTATGATGCTTCGTCCGGTGATGGAGAAGCAGCTCTCCCAGATCGTCACGGCCTTTCACCTGCATCCTCTGCTTTTTATGGAAAGCCACGGCAAGGTGAACCGGGCCGCCTATGTAAAACTTTTCAGTAACTTTCTCCACGAAACCATTTACAGCGGTTTGGGAATAACCGTGGGTTTTAAATACAGGCCCGTTTCCGTCGCTTTTCGGAAGGGAGCCGATTTTGTTCTCCATCATATGGAAAAAACAGGAGGCTGATTATGGCAGTAAGCACCAAAAAGAATTATGCCCTTTTAGGGGGGCTGACCAATTCCGCATGGATTGAGGAAAACACCCCCATAGGAGAGGTTTTCGATCATCTCACCCAGCTTTACTCCCTTGTGTACGAAGGAATGTCTACCGTCTCTCCGGAGTTCCGGGATTTCGGATTCGACCGTATCGAACTGATCATCTCCGAAGAGTACCGGTCCGGCTTAAGCGATGCCATGTTCGAAACAAAGAGAATGGTGGACAATTACCTTTTGAACGCCGGATTTCCCTGCTCTATGGAGTTTGCCGGGGGAAACGCTCTTCTAGCTGTTTAAAGTTCTTGATGGATTTGCGGAGCCAGGCGAGGTAGAGCTCCCTCTTTTCCTCTTCTGAAAGACGCCACTCCTCCTCCAGACGGCGCAGCTTGCGTGTCAGCGTATAAAGAACGATAGCGCAGGAGGCGGAGATATTGAAACTCTCCACGAAGCCCACCATGGGAATCTTGAGGAATTCATCGGCTTCCTCCCTCACAAGATCGCTGATGCCGTGCATTTCCGTACCGAAAACAATGGCCGCCTTGCCCCGGGAGAGATCGGTTTCATCCAGTTCGTAGCCCCCCGGATGGGGTGAGGTGGCGATGATGCGGTATCCCCGGCTTTTGAGATCCCTCAGGGCGGCCACGGTATTGTTCTCTTCCCTGTTGTACCGCTGCACCGTCAGCCACTGGGCCGTTCCCAGGTCAACATCGGGGTTGGTTTTCCAGCGGTTACTGTTTTCGATAATGTGCACATCCTGAACACCCAGGGCGTCGCAGTGGCGTAAGACTGCGCTGGCGTTCATGGGCTGGTAGATGTTTTCCATTACCACGGTCAGCCGGCGGGTCCTTTCGGCGAGTACCCCCTCCATCCTGTTCCGGCGGTTCTCCGTGACGAATCCCTCCAGGTAGCCGATCAGTTCTTCTCTTTCCTTACTATTCATCTATCTTTTAAACTTCTCCAGAATTTGTTTTATATTGACGGCGGTGTCCGCTATGAACTCGTTCATCTCCTCCGGTGTGGAGGCCATGGACTCTTTGGGACCGGGAAAATCCCGCACCGCCTCGTCAAAGTTTTTCCCGTTGATAAATCCGGGTATGGCAGTAAAAGGGGTATATTCGCTTATAGGTCCCAGAAGGACATAGCCGTCACAGAAATCGGAAAGGGGACGGCTTTCTCCGGCACCAAAGGAACCGGGAGCCGCTGCCAGTTCTCCGAAGGGAGTTCCCGCAGTCAGAAAACCGAAGCTCCGTTCCCCGGGGGAATACTTCTCCATCAGGCTGTCGAGTACACCACCCAGGGGATAATCGATGCCGTACCGTGATCCTTCCACGGGCCAGGGCGCATGGATGAAGAGGGTAGCGCTAGAGACACCGGGCAGTCTTTTCACAAGCCAGGCCGTCCTGCGGGTATCTCCGGGGAAACCGCTCTCGGTCATTTTCTCTCTGTAGGACTTAGCCTCGACAAGAGAAAGAGAGCTCGGGGCAGTGGTATAAACAAAGCACTTGAGACCATGATCGACCATCTCCTCTTTTATGACACGGGCCATATAGGTCTCCGGCACGCCGGCGGCATAGATCTTTTTCAGGATACGGGGATCCTTACTATCATTCGCTGTTTGAAGGGCCGTCCAGTCCTGGCCGGGATTCAGACCGATGAGCATCAGGGAAAGGTTTCCTGTATCGTTTCGGCGGTTCTCCTGCCAGACAGCTTTAAGAAAATCCCGGTACTCTTCGTATCCGTTCATGATGAGATTGTTGAAAAGTAGTCTTTCGGCAAGAGCTTCGTCAAAAGTCTCCCCTTTCATAAGGGAGTCAATGCTTTCCTGATCTGAATGGTTCAAGAAAAAGACGCCCACCGCCTTTACTCCGGATCGGGACAGAAGGGGAACAAGAGAGGTGATGAACCGGGCCGTCTCATGATATTTGCCCGTTTCCCCGGCAAAGAGTATATCACGATCTTTCAGCAGCTGAGAGACTATCTGTTCCGGAATGGCCCTATGTTCATCTTCATACTTTTTAAGAGAATCGATCCTTGTCTTCGTCGCTGCGGGACGGGAAATTCTGTTTTTGTTCAAGAGGGGAGCCGCTACAAATGTGAGTACCAGCAGCACCATAATGAAGGCGAACGGTGTATTTCGGGGTTTCATATAATTCCTTTAGTGAAATGCCCGGAAATTATCCTTTATATAGAGAAATAGGTCAAGGGAAGGGGAGCGGCCTCAGTAGGAGGTACCATAGGCATCGGACCAGGGGATGGTAACGGAAATCTTGTCGGCCATACTGTCCATATCCCTGTCGTCATGATAGAGGAGGCCCGCGTCCTCACGGGTGTACTTTCCCTCTTTCTGTATATAACGGACCGCATGATGATGCCCCGTATTCAGAGTGACCGGTGTTCCCCCGTCTTTATCAGTCAGGTCTATAGTTCCGTTACAGCAGCAGAAATAGACCGAATCGGTCGATTCCACTTTGACGAAAAAAGCAGTTCCCCGTATTCCAGCCGTTGTAAGGGGGGTGGTAAAGGAAAACCCTTCCGATCCCAGCCCCAGGACATCCAGCTTATCAAGAAGCAGAGCCAGAGAGCCTTTCTGAAGATCGATATGCCCCTTTCCGGGACCGATATCAAGGAGGGTTACCGTATCCGGTTCGATACGAAAAATATTCTGCCCTGTTTTCACCGTTGCCCCCGGGGGAACGTTCTGTCCCTCTTCAGCGGGCGACCCGTTTATCAGAACATCTCCATCAAGATAAATCAGGGTCATGGCGGCCGGGGTGGAGTTAATCGGGGTCAGCTCCTTCTCTCTGCTCCCTTCGGCCCAGAGAGACGCAAGAAGGAGAAACAGGATCGGGAAAATAACCTTTTTCATTCAATTCTCTTCTTTGTTCCAGCCCTTGAAGAGCATGAGAAGAATAACGGAAAGCAGGGATAGGCTCATTAAAAGAAACATGACGGTTTTTTCCTTATGATATCTTTATCTATTTCAGATTATCGGCAAAGAATGTGGCAGTAATATGGCAGAAATATCTGTTTTTTATGAACTGTTTACCCGCGGTTTGTGAAGGGTAGGGGCCACACCGATGAATCGGAGAGATTTTTCCCGTAGAAAAATGTTGACAGAAATGAAATATGCTGTATGATGGAAATAAATGGAAACGATTCCAGCGCCATAATGGAATCGTTTCCAATATGGCGCTGGAAATTCGGTTGGATACTTTTACCAACCGGTTAGTTAGGTTTTTAGGAGGAAAAAATGAGAAAATTATTGGTTATGCTTTCGGTTCTGTTCGCCCTGATTTTTCTATCGGCCTGCGGCAGTAAGGGTAATGACATCTACATCTACTGCAGCAAGCGGGAAATTGAAACGGACTTTCCCAAAATGGTTGAGGAGTTCAAAGCTCAGTATCTTGCGAAAACAGGTGATGAACTGAACATCAAGCTGTTTGTGGGGAATGACGATTCGGACACTATCCTCAAGACGGATATGGGAAACGCCAATGTTTCCGAACAGCCCACTATCTACTACATTGATATGACCAAACTCCCCGATTACGTGGCCAGCGGCCAGATCCTTGAGCTTAAGAATGACAAGGTTAAGGAGCTCTCCCCCGATTTTTATAATGATCTGGTTCTTCCCATCGGCGTAGGTGAAAACCTTACCACCGACGGCTCCAATTCCTACGGTATCCCCATCAATTATGAAGGATACGGATACTATATGAGCACCGATACCCTGAAGGAGCTTTTCGGACTTTCCGGAGCCGCCCTTGATGGTGTCGTGGAAGATATCAAGATGTCCTCCTATGAAGAATTCACCGCCTTTTGTCTCGAAGCGGAGAAATGGATCGCCGATCCCGCTTCAGCTGCCGACGTAACCCTCAGCGGCAACAGCTACTCCTTCGCCGGTTCCAAGGGCTCCTGGACATCCAACCTGAACGGTATTTTCTCCATGACCGGCGGAAACGAAGGCTGGACCTGGGGATTCCATCTCTATAATAAGTCCCTCAACCTGGAATATCCCACGGCCTTCGCCACTTCCGTTGCGAAGGATCTTACCTGGAGAGGAGCCGAATCCTACTTTAACATACTCAAGTTCCAGTTCGACCACATGGCCGATCCCACCCCCGAAGAGAAGGAGATCACCAAGGGTTCCTACGGCAGCGAGCTGGCCACGGAAGCTTACAGCTACAACGCCTCCCTGGCACTTTTCGCCCAGGGAAAGGCACTCATGATCAAGCAGGGTAACTGGGCCTATACGGGAATTGCCGAATCGGCGGCTCCCGGATTCCTCAAGACCCTCTTCTTCATCCCCGTTAAATACGATCTGAACACCCCCGCCGTCAAGGCCATGTCCGATGCGGACTGGATGGCACTGGAGCAGGTCAAGGGCGGCAGCAAGGCAGAGAAAATGGACAACTTCAACAAGTCCATCACCATCTTCGTTCCCAACTACTTCGTCATCAACGCCAAAGCGAATGAGAAGAAGCAGAAACTGGCCATGGAGTTCCTCCACTGGATGCATACGTCCCAGACCGGTCTGGAGTATATCACCGATACCTTCGCCTTTGTTCCCTACTACCAGATACCCTCCGATGTGAACATCACCATCGACAACGCCATCTCCAAGTCCATCGTGGAGTATGCCGGTAAGGGCCTCTCCCTATCCAACGACATGAATGCGGCTCCCGGCGGCGTGAACAACGACATGCAGGAATGGATTACCGAAACCTATCTGGCCCCCTCCAACGCGGCCGATGCGGGATTCAAGGATTTTGCCGATTTCAAGACCAATATTGCGGACAAGTTTACCGCAGAATGGGCCAAGAGAGCAGAGCAGAGAGATTCCGTTAAATAGTTCGCCATAACCGAACCCGGTCTTCCTTCGGGGAGACCGGGTATCCTGTCGGAGGTTCCCTTCATGAGTATGTACAGAAAGTACTTTTTTATTTTTCTGGGACTGGCCTCACTGGTATACGGCCTGGTTATCCTTTACCCCTTCCTCGTGGGGCTGGGATACTCCTTTACCAGCTGGCATCTGTCCTATTTCGAATCAAAAATCTTCGTAGGCTTAAAAAACTACGGTAAAATCTTCATCATACCCGAATTCCGGGCGTCCCTTGTGAATACGGGGTTTCTCGTAGCCCTCTGTCTGGCGATTCAGATCTCCCTGGGGCTTCTGCTTGCCATCCTTATCAGCAAACTGAGATATTTCAAAGGTTTTTTCCGGTCAGCCTTTTTCATGCCCAATTTCATCGGCGGCCTTGTTCTGGGGTATATCTGGCAGTTCGTGTTCGAATACCTTTTCGATACGGTGCTTTTTACGAATCCCAACTCCTTTTTCAATACCATGCTACTGGGGAGATGGAGCGGCCTGACCGCCCTGGCCATAACCCTGTCCTGGCAGTCGATCGGCTACATCATGGTCATTTATCTCGCCGGTATCAACAGCATCCCCCAGTCCCTCTTCGAAGCGGCCGATATAGACGGAGCCTCTTCGGTGCAGAATTTCAAGCATATCATGCTTCCCCTGCTTATGCCGTCCATCACGATCACCCTGTTCCTGACCCTCTCGGGAACCTTTAAAGTATACGATCAGAACCTGGCCCTGAACGACGGGTTGTACAATACGAGGCTGATCACCCTTCAGATCTACCGCTATGCCCTGGAGGATACCCAGCCTAATGATTACGGGGCCGCTCAGGCCGGCGGAATCATCCTGTTCCTTATCATAGCGGTCATCAGCATGACACAGGTATGGTTCACAAAAAAACGCGAGGTGGAAATGTAATGAGTGCCCGAATCAAAACCCCTGCCTATTACAGTCTCAGTACTATGAACGGAAAGAAGGCGAAGGAACTGTTCTTCTATCTCTTCATGTTCGCCCTGGTTGTCGCCTTTTTCGTACCCTTCTATATTCTGGTGGTGAACTCTTTCAAGCCCCAGGTTATCTACACGGGAATGGATCCGGCCACGAAGACCATCTTCCTGAGCCCCCTATCCCTGCCCACAACCTGGGACCTGACCTATTTCAGGGACTTTATCAACCATCCCAAAGCCCATTTCGTTCCCGCTTTTCTTCTTACCATGCTTATCACGCTGGGAAGCTGCGTTCTTATCGGGCTGGTCTCGTCTCTCATGGCCTGGATGATGGTGCGGAATAAATCCGCCCTGTCGAACATCTCCTTTATGGCCATGGTGGCCGCCATGCTTATTCCCTTTCAGTCCATCATGTTCCCCCTGGTCAGAACCATGCAGAGGCTTCAGCTCATCGGAGTGCACGGCCTTATCTTCATGTACATCGGCTTCGGCATGCCCTTTACGGTTTTTCTGTATCACGGTTTCATAAAGGGGGTGCCCAAGGACCTGGAGGAAGCGGGAGTCATTGACGGGGCCAATATCTTTCAGATTTACTGGAGCGTGGTCCTGCCCCTTATCAAGCCGATAACGGTGACCACCTTCGTCCTGAACGCCAAATGGATCTACAACGACTTTCTTCTTCCCTTCCTGGTGATCAACAATCTGAAGGTGAAAACCCTGTCCCTGGTCGTTTACGATATGTTCAACTATTCCGAGTACGGAACAAAGTGGGATATCCTTTTTCCCGCCCTGACCCTGAATGTCATACCCATAGCCCTGGCCTTTATAATTTTTCAGCGGCACATCGTTTCGGGTCTGGCGGAAGGGGCCATTAAAAGCTAATTTTTTTAATAAGATAGTCCGGTCCTCTTCCTCAAAGGTCGGGACCGGATAAGAGGAGATTTGTACAGATGAAGATCGTATTAATCGGAGCGGGCAGTGCCCAGTTCGGCGTGGGGACTCTGAATGATATCTTTCAGAGCCAGGAATTGACAGATTGCGAAATCACCCTTCTCGACATCAACGGGAAAGCCCTGGACAAGGTTTACCAGGCCGGCCTGAAATGGATGCAGGAGAAAGGGTTGAAGCATAAGCTCTCGGCCACCACCAACCGGCCGGAAGCCCTGAAAGGAGCGGATTACGTGATTTCCTCCATCGAAGTAGGGGACCGGTTCACCATGTGGGATCAGGACTGGAAGATACCCATGCAGTACGGCATCCGCCAGGTCTACGGTGAAAACGGCGGCCCCGGCGGTATCTTTCACTCCCTGCGGATTGTTCCGGTGATTCTGGAAATCTGCGGTGACGTGATGAGATATTGTCCCGATGCCTATGTTTTCAACTACTCCAATCCCATGTCCGCCATTGTGACAACGGTCAAGAGAAAGTTTCCCGAGTGTAAGTTCATCGGTCTCTGCCATGAGATCGCTTCCCTGGAACGGTATCTTCCCGCCATCCTGGACACTCCCTTTGAGAACCTGGAACTCACCGCCTCCGGGCTGAACCATTTCTCCATGATTCTCGAAGCTAAATACAGGGACAGCGGGAAAGACGCCTATCCGGACATTATGGCCAAGGCCCCCGCCTTCTTTGAAAAGGAACCGGGATATTCCGACATCTGGGCTTTCACCAAGCGCACCGGAGAGGATATCCATACGGAAGGAGCGAAGGAACGTTTTGAGCTCGATGTGAAGGAGAGCAGCTATCCCTGGGCGGACAGGACCCTGTTCAAGTACCTCATGGAAACCTACGGCCTTATGCCCATCACCGTGGACAGTCACATGGGCGAGTACATCGGCTGGGCCTGGGAACATGCGGATCATCGGGGAATCGAGGATTTCTATGATTTCTATCGGGACGCCCTGGCCGACGTGCAGCCCCATTTCGGGCAGCCCACCCATGAAAGGGTGGTTCCCATCATCGAAGCGATCGAAGGGAATACGGGAATGAGGGAAGGGGCTGTAAATATCCTGAACCGCGAGCCGGGAGCTCCCGCCGACAGCCGCTGCGTGGATGATCTTCCCGACTGGATCGCCCTGGAAGTGCCCGCCGTCATCGATAAAAGGGGACTGACCGGGGAGAAGGTTTCCATCCCCAAGGACTTCTGCTCCCTTCTCAGGAATTACGTGGGCGTTTACGATCTTACCGCCGAAGCTATTATCAACAAGAGCAAAGACTATGTAGTCAAAGCTCTTCTGGCCAATCCGGTGGTGAACAGCACCAGGAATCTTGAAGCGCTTGTTGATCAGATGATCGCGACCCAGAGTCCCTGGCTGGACTATTTGAAATAGATTCTATACCGGCGTTACAGCCCTATTCCCCGGAGACCAGTTCTCTGAGGAACAGGGTTTCCCGCCGGGTCCAGGGGGGGACATTCTCTCCCCGGTCCAGTATCTCCTGGTTTATGCGAATCGCCTCTTCCCCGGTTATCCAGCGGGGAGCGAACTCCAGATCCCTTTCGTAATCATCCAGATTCTGCTCTCGAAAATCTCCCTCTTCTATCATGCATAGATAATAACGGGAGGTCATGAGAAAGCTGTCGAACACCTCATCGAAGGCGGGACGTTCCTCTACCACTTCACCGATCTGTCTGCCCACGGTGGTGACCCGGGCACCGCACTCTTCAAGGACCTCTCTCTTCAGAGCGTCCATACGGGTTTCCCCCTCTTCCAACCCCCCTCCGGGAAATTTGTAGTCCCCCGCAACGGCGGAATATATCATCAACAGGCGGGAACCGCGAAAAATCACCGCTCTCACCGCTTCCCTTTTCAATACTCTTTCATCAGCATGTTTCGCCGATTCTGAAAGGACAAATTGTATCAAGGCCCTCTCCTTTGAGGTTTTTTTCTATTATGCTATCAATAGGGTAGGATATCAAGAGCTATGGATCTTTTGTCCCGGGGACGCTAGAATAGATCCAGGAGTTGTGAATTGACCATCAATATTGATTTTTCATCGGCCGACGAAGGACTGATCCTGCTGGAGAAGCTGCAGCGACAGGAGCCGGTCCGTTCCTCCGAATGGCGGGCTCTCTATAAAACTCAGGGATACAAGGCTCTTCTTGACAACCGGATACGCACAAAAGGGGATATCCGCGGCCATTTTCAAAAGGGGGTGGAGGGGGATCTCCCCGGAGCGGCGGCCCTGCGGGGGGATCTGGAGGATTTCGCCCGGCGCTGCGAAAAGGCCGTGGCCGTACTGGTTCCCCTGCTGATCAAATGGCTGCCCGAAGAGCTTACCTTTGAGCAGCCCGTCATCGCCGTTCTGCTTTATGGGGGAACCGGTGAGCAGACCGATCCGGCACTCCTGGATCTTGAACATGCCCTGGCTCTCGGTGAGGATGAACTGAGGAAGATCCTTCTCGTCGGGGCGCTTACCCTGCTTATCAGAAGGTATCAGAATCTGGAACGATTCTACCTCAGGAACTTTCTTCCCATACGGCGCTATATGAATTTCATCTATGCCCTCTGGGATCTGCAGATATCCGGGCTTACCGCGTTCCTGGAAGGGGGCGGGGAAGAGGGGGGAACCTTTTTGAAAGAAGCGGATGAGCTTTTTTGCAGAGCCGCAGCGGCCTCCCGGGGGGATCTGGAGAAACTGGGCCGGGAATTCCGTGACCTGCCCGGAAGGGAGGAGGCAGGAGCCTGGCTGTGCCGGACTCTGGCGTCCAAGGGGGAGGACGGGGAGGATGATTTTCTGAGCCGTTCCCTTATCCGGCCCACGGCTCCTTTCATCCTGTTAAGGAGCAGGGAGAAGACTCTCTCCCCGGAGGCTGATTTCTTCATCGATACCCTGGACGATCTTCTGAGTTAAGAGGGAACGCTTGTCCTCTGATAGGGAATGGGATATAATAGGTCCGTGGCAGAAAAGAAATTGCGTGATGTCATCTTTAAAGCGCGTAAGCTTATGGAACAGGGGGCCTATCGAAAGGCCTTCGATCTGATCATAGACGAACCGGCCGCCGATGCCCGGGACCTGTTCAACAAGGTCGCCTGCCTCACGGATATCGGTTTCGTTCTGAGGGATGAGAAGGTTCTGCGCTACGCCATCTATCTGCTGGAGAACCACGGCGAGGAGATCGCCCTTGTTCCGGAATACACCCCCTTCGTTTATATCAATCTGGCCAATCAGTATGCCAATATGGGGGCACTTTACTCCTTTAACGACGATTACTGGTCCTACTACCGGGAAAGCGAACTGGACCGGGCCAAGAACTGCTATCTCAAGGCCCTGGATGCGGAGGATCTGAAACCCTCTCTCAAAGGAGAGATCTACGGCAATCTGGCCTCGGTCTATCTGAACCTGGGACGGCGATGGGAAGCTCTGGAGTGTTATGAACACGCCCTGAACCAGCACGGGGCGGACCGGTCCTTCCTGGAGAAAAAATGTTCCCTCCTGCTCGAGACAGCCCATTTCAACGAAGAGAACAGGCAGGTCCTCTTTAGGGAAGTTTCAGGACGGGTGGGGGAAGTCCTGGAGGACCGGGAGGATTACTCCCTGCGGGAGCGGTTCGAAGCCATGGGTGAGTACCTGGCAGGGAAACTGAGCGAAGAGGAGAGAGCCGGCGAAGAGGAGTATCCTTCGGGCACCATCGAGACGGAAGACTCCTTTCAGCACTATTATGTAGGGTTCTGCGTCAAGTACAGGCTTTACATGAACATCTGCAGTTTCTGCTGCCGATGCGATTACTCCGTGGGAGACAGGGCGGTCTTCGATTCCCGCCGTTTCCAGCTGCAGCGGGGTGAAGGCAACTACTACAAGCTCGTGTCCGGATTCAACCGTCTCAAGGAGCGGTACATGGCCGGTCGTTACCTGCTGGGAGTGGCCGGTTTTGAAGAGGGAAGTCTTGCCTTCGCCGAACTGAGCGCCCCCCGGGCCCGCCTTCGCGAATACCGGGAGAGGACCATCAACGAAACTCTCTGCGAAACCGCCTTCATGACGGGCTGGGAAATCATCGAGAGCATCGGACCGCTTCTGGCCCTGTTTCTGGACGGCAAGAGCCGGTTTACCGGAACCCTGGGGGATCTTTTCGACCGGGAAGGGGATTACTGGGAGCGGATTGAAAAGGAGAGGCATCCCTCTCTCCATGCCATTTACAACATCTATTACGACCTGACAAAGGGAATCTACCGTTATCTCTTTTATATGAACGGCACCCTGCGCCGCCCCTATACGGACGAGCTCTCCCTGGAAACTTACCCGAAGAAGGGTCAGCTCGAGAGCACCATTCTGCTCTACCGGAATTTGCGGAATATGACGATCTACCTCATGTCCCTCTTCGACAGCCGGGAGACGGAGTGGCATGGAGAAGCGGATTTTCAGCTCTTCAACTTTCACCTTCCCGACTCTCTCATCTATAAATAAAAAAACTTGATAGGCGCCGGTATTTCATGTAAAATCAGCGATAATGAGAGAAGCATCCCTCCCTGTTAAAGCCGCCCTTATCCTCCACAGGATATTTCTGGCACTCTTCTACCTGCTATTGAAGTCTACAGTCGGGGTTTTCTGCCGCATAAAATACCGTCCCCATTATATTATCCCCAAAGAGGTGCGCCGCCTCAGGACGCCCTATATGGTTCTGGCCGATCATGTCCATGTTATGGACCCCTTCTTCAACGGTCTGGGCCTGCGTCCCGTCATTCACTGGGTGGCGGCGGATGCCAATTTCAGAACCCCTTTCATGAAATTCGTGATGACCTTTCTGGCCGGGGCGGTGGCCAAATCCAAAAACCGCTCCGATATGGTGACTCTGGCCCGTCTCAGAATGCTCGCCGACACGGGCTGTGTCATCGGTGTTTATCAGGAGGGGGAGCGCAGCTGGGACGGGGTGTCCCTTCCCCCCGTGCCCGGAACGGACAAGCTCATCCGCTTTCTGAAGATTCCTGTGATTTACGCCCATCTGGAAGGAGCCTACATGGATCACCCCCGATGGTCATGGTCCCGGAACAGGGGAAAGATAACCGTTCGTTACGAACTTCTGATGGACGGGGAAGAGAGCGGGCGTCTTCCTATTTCCGAGATCCGTCGCAGAATGGAGAGCGACGGATCATATGACGAGTGGGCTCTTCAACGGGAGAGAAGGATTCTTCACCGGGGCCAAAAGAGGGCAGAAAACATGGAGCTGGTCTGCTTTACCTGCCCGAACTGCGAATCGGTAAATACTATCAGCTCCCGGGGAAACCGGTTCTCCTGCTCCCTGTGCGGTCTGGAGGGGGAAGTGGATGAGTTCATGGGAATCAATTGGCCCGAAGGGGGGGGCAAGCCGCCACGGGAGAAACGGTTCTCCCAGGTCCGGGACTGGAATGTGTGGCAGAAAGGGCTGTACGATTCCCTGATCCGGGAGAAGGCCTCCGGGGAGCATCTCTTTTGGGAAGACCGGGACTGCGTGCGCCTTACAAGGGGGAAAAAGGGGAGCTTAAGGGATCACGGAATCGGAACAGCCCGTTTTCTGGGAGACCGGATCGAGTTTCAGTCTCCCCGGGAGAAAATGATTCTGCCTCTGGGGGAAATCTCCTCTTTCAGTGTTTTCAAGCAGTACTATACGGAATTCTATCATGATCATCTCCTGTACCGGTTCACCTTCACCAAGAGAAGCGTTTCCGGGTACAAATGGCTGATGCTCTTTCAATTATATACCCAGTTCAAAAAGGAGAGCGGCCGTTAAGGGCCGGAACAGTACATGGCAGACGGAAAAATAATCTTAGGCATTCGCCGGGTATCCCAGACAATCGTTTACAATCTGGCGAGGGTCGTCGTCCTTATTCCCTTTTTTATTATTTTCAGGGTTCATATATCCTGGTCCCGGGATTACCGAAAGATCCGGGGCGCCTATGTCCTCTTCGGTCAGCATCAGCTAGCCTGGGATCCGGTTCTCATCACCCTGGGGGGGAGACACGCCCCCCACTGGGTCGCCACGGACGCCATATTCCGGAAAAAGGGGCTGGGATGGGTCATGAAGAACCTTGCCGCCTGCATTCCCACCACCAAGAACATGTCCGATATGGAAACGATCAAGATGATCCGTATCTATGCCGCTCTGGGGGCGAGGATCGGAATATTTCCCGAAGGTCAGCAAACCTGGGACGGTAAGGGACTACCCCCGGTTCCCGGAACGGCGAAGCTCCTGCGATTTCTCAAAATGCCCGTGGTGTTCGTCTATTCCGAAGGGGCCTATCTGACAAAAGCCCGCTGGAACTGGGGCCATAACCGCCGACCGGTTTACTTACGCTATGAGGTGGGAATCTCCGCCGATGAGATAGCCACCATGAAACTCTCCGAGATAGAGGAACGTCTCAAAACCTATCTGGACTATGACGAATACGCCGTTCAGAAGGAGAAAATGGTTCCCCTTTCCGGCGAGAAACGGGCGGAGAACATGGAATTGACCCTCTTTACCTGTCCCCGGTGCCGGGCCATGGGAACCCTGGAGTCCCGGGAAAACCGGCTCTCCTGTTCGGCCTGCGATTTTTATGTGGATGTGGACCGTTACGGCCTATTTGACTGGGGAGAGGGTGAGAAGTATTTTGAGTTTATGCATCACTGGAACGACTGGCAGCAGAAAAACCTTCTTGAGGTCGCCCGGAATGCCCTGAATGCACAAAGGGAAGAGCCCTTCTTTGATGACGATCAGGTCTGGCTAAGAACGGGACACAGGAGAAGGCCTCTCGCCCGGGTGGCTCACGGCCGGGCCCGTTTCTATCAGGACAGAATGGTGTTTCTCTCCGCCGATGGGGAGGAGCATATCTTTTACATTAAGGACGTGACCGGCTTGAATGTCTTCAAACAGCATTTTCTGGAATTTCACCATCAGCATAGGCTTTACCGGCTGGATTTCGAAAGTAAATCCGTTTCGGGCTATAAGTGGATGTGTCTTTTCTACATTCTGCTGGAACTCAGAAAAAAGGAGACATCCGCTTCTTAGGATGAGATTTTTCTGAGTTTTTTGTAGTAGCTCTCCAGCATATCCTTCTCAAAATCCTCATTGGAGGCATAGGATTTTCCGAAAACCGGCTCCCAGAGTTCGGGATCTTCCATGCACAGGTAGAAGAAGACATCCCTGTCATGCCATGCTTCGAAGGAGTGGTAAGCGAATCGGAACAGATCCTCCTTCACCTGCCGGGGATAGGAGAATTTACCCGCCGTCTCTTCCAGGGGCATACGCAGTATCTGACTGGAAAAGGAGCGGGAGCGGATTTTTTTGAGAACCGGCTTGATGAAGGTAAGAGTACCCAGGGAAACCAGAACCGTCTCATCAGGGGAGAAAAGAGCCTGAACCCGGGCGAAGAGAGCGGCGTAATCCTCCCGCCCTCCCCGGTAATGCACCATGGGATGAAAATGAAATCCCACGGGAAGTCCCATGTCGGCTGCTTTCCGGGCAGCCCCGAGCCGGTGCTCCAGGGAGGCGGTTCCCCTCTCCTCGTGTGAAATAACCGCCGGCGGATTGAGGGACCAGGTGAAGACTACATTGAAGGGGATGGCGGAACGGTTCCTCTCTATCCAGGTCAAGTTGTCCGATTTGCTCTTCAGTTCCAGAATGACCCGGGGATTTCTCTCGGCAAAATCGATAAGCTCCTCGAGCAGTCCCTGATCGCTTCCTGTCTGGTAGTTACCCCACATCAGGGAATCGGAGGATTGTCCCGTACCGATATGGTAGAGCCTTTCCCTATCCAGAGTTTTCTCCACAGCCCTGAGTTTCTCTCTGAGGTTGCCGTGAAAAGAGATCCGTCCCTGTGAGTAAAAGGATTGTATGGAGCAGTAGGAACAGTCGAATCCGCATCTAAAAACCGCATCCAGGGTCATCAGGTTGCAGCAGCGCGTTTTGACTGAAGCCACGGGACAGGATCCCAGGATATTCCGATCGTCCTTAATCTCTTCGAACACCGGGGGGATTCTGTCGGGGGAGGGGAGCCTGGCCGTCCACTCCGGTCCCTCTATTCCAGCCTCCGTCCAGGCATCCCTTATCGGTTTGAGAGCAGCTTTGCGAAGGTCCTTTCCCTTGAGCCTCTCCGAAGGAGGCGTCCACCACTCATGAAGAGGGGGGAATCCCCATTGGGCCAGCTCGCCCAGCCATAGCTTCAGGTTTTCTCTCTCCCCCTGAGTAAAGGGAAAGAGGGGAGTGATGTAATCCAGATCTTCATCGGCTTGTCTCATGGCAGTAGTTTAGGGGTTACGGCCGAAGCGATCAAGGGGCCCGATTTACCACTTTTACTAGTAAAATCGTCTGTTTTATAGTTTTATGGGGCTAATTGTGTTAAATTTGTAGATAAGGAGAAGAGTCTGTTAAGCATATTAATGTCCAAACAGCTCTGACAATTAAAAATATTATGGCTTTGGAAATACAATACTACGGAAATTCATCATTCGCCGTTATCGGCGGAGCCGTCCTCTACATCGATCCCTGGCGGCTGGGACAGCTTGAAATAGGGGCTGACTTCATACTGGTCAGCCATGAGCATGTCCATCACTTCTCTCCCATGGATATCGAGCGTATCGCCGTTCCCAACACCCGCATTCTGGGACCGGATAGTGTCATCTCCCGTTTAGGAAAGGGAAAGATCCTGCTGCCTGAAAGGGAAGTTCTGGATACGCAGGTCAGGATCAAGGGGATACCTGCCTACAACCGCCGATCGGAGACGCATAAGCGAAGCGATAAGGGGCTGGGCTTCATCATAGAGATAAGGGGCAAGCGGATCTACTATGCGGGCGATACGGACTATATTGCGGAGATGGAGACTCTTGGGCCCATCGATGTGGCCCTCCTGCCCGTGGGCGGCGGATCCGTCATGGGGTACAGCGAGGCGGCCCAGGCGATTAAGGTGATCAGGCCGAAAGTCGCCATTCCCTACCATTTCGGTGAGAGCGTCAACACCATGCTGGCCGGTGAGTCCTTTGCCTCTCTGGCTGACTGTACCGTACGGGTTCTGGTTCCCGGCGACAAAATTACTCTGGTTTGATCCCCGTCCTGATCACAGGCTGGAAATCGCCTTTTTTCAGATTAGAAAATGAGAGAATTCAGACTGAAAAGTGACGTTTTTCAGACTGAAGAATGGTTGATCCCGGTAATACTTCAATCCGAATGAATGTTAGGTTTACTCAAAAAGAGCCTTGGGTTTTCTATGAATATAGCGTACTTTTTATAGAAAGTAACCCATAATGTATCTAAGGCAATATCATCTGCCAGGATACAAGGTTGAGACGAATGATGAGACTACCTGAATATTGGAAGGTGTTTCTCGTCCTGAATTATATCTCTAACGCGTATTTAATCCGTCATGTAATATCTGCTAAAACATTTTCCCTTTACATTTTGATAATAAATGGATTCTATTTTATTTATTGTGTGAGGTATATGCTTTTTCTATGAAACATCATAAAAATAAATTGAATTTCATTGTAACCTGTGATAAATAATAACCCTGTATTTATTATACTTGGACGGTTATATGAAGATCATCTCCCTTTTTCATAAGATGCCAATTCCTACTCAACTACGTCGTCCCGTTGATATGCAAGAATATCTCACAACCGAAACACAGGAGTGCCCCATGAACATTATTCAGCACGGATTTGTAACCGACAATCAGGACCCCGATAGAAAAGGCCGAATCAAAATGGAATTATATCTATCGGATGTTGAAACCGAATCCGGCTGGATTCCCGTATTGCAGGGGTTCTCCGGTGATGATACCGGTGTTTATTGCCTCCCTGAAGTAGGAGATTCGGTTGTTGCTGCCTTTATGGATAACAGCTATAGCAGCGGGTTCGTTTTGGGGGGAATCACTCCTTTGGATAAGGGCGTACCCGCATCTGAAGAGAACACCGATGCCGACTTTAATGATGACGGGAATAATGCCCTCCGAATGATCAAATCAAAATCGGGTCAGAGAATCATTCTGGATGATACGGATGGGGCGGAGAAAATACAAATCCTGAATCCGGACGGAAAAACACGCATTGAGCTGAATGGGGAGGATGAATCCATCAACTTCCTCACCGATAAGGATATTACCATCAATGCCGAGACAAAGGTGAGCATCACCGCGGAAGAGATGGAAATCAAGCTGGATAAGGACCTGACCATCGAATGTGACAATCTGGGGCTTAAGGCTGGCGGTAGTGGTGAAGTAAAAGCCTCGAATTCGGTTACCATCGAAGGTCAGAGCGTGGGGATAAACTGATGGCTGGCTTCGCAGCTTCTCTGAGTGATATTCTGGATGATTTTTCAAGGGAGTTTTATGACTCCCGTGATCCCTTTGCCAAGAAGCTGTACGAAGATAATAAACGGAAGCAAAACTTCTCATTCGGCATCGTTACGGATAATCGGGACCCAGACAGAAAGGGAAGAATAAGAGTCAGTCTCCCCATGGTGGCGCAGGGCTATATCACGACCTGGATTCCCGTGGCTCATAGTTATGCGGGAGACGGCTACGGAATCTGGTGCCTTCCCGATATTAACGACCAGGTTTTCGTCATTTTTCTGAGGGGAGATATCCTTAAGCCTATCTGTATAGGAAGCATGTATACGCCCCGCCACCGTCCTCCTGTTGCTGATAATCCTGATAACAATATTAAAGCTATCAAAACAAAGAAAACCTTCTCCCTGATAGACGATACGCCAGGGGAAGAACGGATAGAAACCAGTATCAAAGATGGTAAGATCAGAGTTGTTATTGATAGGGAAGGCATCCATCTGATAAATGAGCTGGGTCCCATCAATATGGACGCCCGTAAGGTCATGGTGGAAGGGGGAGCTGTTGGAGTTGTTGCGGATAAGGATGTTATTATCGAAGCGGAGGGAGATATTCGCTTAAAAACCAATAAGTCTTTTGAACTCAAGGCCAGCAAGGACATTACCATGAAGGGAAGCTCCATCGCCATAAAAGGTTCTACTGGGGTTACCGCAGAGGATAAACAGATAGCCAAGAAGGATGACCCTGTAGCAGGTATGGACTTGCACGATATCATGGTACCCTCCAATTCCGGGCTCACAAAGGTTCCTGCTGTCCCCCATCCCTACATTGGGAAAATGAACGATAAACTTTCAAGCGATGTTAATATCATGGATAAACCCGCAGCCACCAAGGGGAGCAAATGTGAGGTTACTTCGCCTGGTCACTTCCCCATGCCTCCAGGTGTCAAGTTCGCCGGTAATCCGAATAACAAGGGCGAAGTGACTAATGGCTGTGTGGACAGCGTTACGATCAATGGGAAAGCGGTCGCTGTATTAGGATCGGCGGTTACGACTTGTGATGATGCCGGGATGAAGGATCAATGCTCTATTCTGGCCGTGGGAACTACCGTGACGTTTCCTATCCAATATCCCGGGCAGGACCCGGAGCAGTACAAGCGGGACGGGGGGCTTCCGGTGAACGTGAGCCGCCCTGCCGTATATTCCGCAGAGGAAACAGCCTACGCCGATCAACCCAAGAGCCTGAGCGGCCTGCAGTGGAGCGAGAGTCAGGTCCAGAAGGGCACGGAAGTGACTTTGAGCTGCGCCACAAGCGGGGTTAAGGACGGGGCAAATGTAATGTTCAGCATTTTCCCGGAGGGGGCGGACCCGGAGGCGGACCCGCCGGTGATGGAACTGCGGGGGAAGAACGAAGGGGGGCGTGCCGAAGTGAAGTGGGTGGCCCGGGACATAAGAAAACCGGAGGACGAGGGGGCTATGAAGTGGTTTTTTACGGCCTGGACGCTGTATTGTGC
>JAFGPQ010000096.1 GCA_016936115.1 Spirochaetales bacterium
ACGCCCTGTTCCGGTCCGCCGAAGAGGACTATATCCGTGCCTCCGAGATCGACCGGATCTACGGATCCCCCCTATGGGGGCTGGCTATCCTTTATGTATACGAAATGGACCGCCCCTCCGACGCGGCTCCCGTACTGGACCGGCTGCTGGATATTCAGCCCTCCCATGAGAAGGCGACCCTGCTGCGGGCGGAGCTTTACCGGGCGGCGGGAGACAAGATGCGGGCTCTGGAGCTTTACCATAAGCTGCAGGCCGACGGCAAGGATAAACAGATTAAAGCGGAAGCCCTGCAGCGGGCAGCGGCACTGGGAGGCTGATATGACAGACCGGGATCTACTACTACAGGCCATCGACCTCATCGGTAATCTGAAGGGGAGAGAAAAAGCCGCTCTGGCAGGGGAAATCACCGCACTAGACGATTTCGAACGGCTGGACGGGGCTTTTCTGTCCCGGATAAGCGGGAGAAGGGTTTCTCTTAAGGAGAAACCGATCCGGCTGATCGAGAAAGCGGAAATAGTGGCGGAACAGTGTCTAAGGGACAGGATCGGTACGGTCACTCTGGGAGAGTGGGACTATCCTGCGAACCTGGCCCAGACTTCCGATCCTCCCTTCCGGCTCTACTACCGGGGACAGGCTCCCCGGTCCGACTGGGAGGGCATCGCCGTGGTGGGGACCAGGCTTCCCACGTGGAACGCCAAGTCCGAAGCCTTTCAGCTGGGACTGGAACTGGCCATGATGGAGTGTCCCCTTATTTCCGGGCTGGCCCTGGGAATCGACGGGGAAGCCCATCGGGGAGCTCTGGCCGCATCGGGATTCACCATCGCTGTCCTGGGCAGCGGGGTGGATCTGCTGACACCCCAGAGGAACAGGAAAATCGGCCAGGATATTCTCATGAACGGGGGTACAATCCTGAGCGAATATGCCCCGGGCACCCCCGCCGCCCCCTGGCGCTTTCCCGCGCGCAACCGCATCATAGCCGGACTCTCCCGCACTGTCGTCGTGGTCCAGGCCCCCCTGCGATCCGGCGCGCTGATAACGGCGGATTTCGCCCTGGACGAGGGCCGGGACGTGGCGGTAACCCCCGCCGGCGCCTGGGCGGAAGGATCGGCGAAACTGATGAGAGACGGGGCAGCTGTGGTGGAGTCCGCCGCGGATATTCTGGGTGAATTGAACATCGACACGGGAGGCTGGGAGAGTCCCTGCCTCCCCGATCCGGAAAACCGGGACGAGCTTGTCCTTTACATGGACAGGGAACTGAAAGGGGAGGTGATCTGCCATGGCGGCCGTTACTACCGTGTCTCTTAAGGACGCCCTCGCCGATTACCTTGTCTATCTGGAGAAGGTCCGCTGCCTCTCTGCCCATACGATTCGCTCCTACAGCAATGATATGGAGGCCTGGCGCCTCTGGCTGGAGGAGCAGGATGAGCCCTGGGAAGAGGTGGATGAGATCTGCGTTCGCGGGTTTCTGGCCAATATGAGCTTAAGGAAGATGACTCCCAGCTCCATAAACCGGCGGCTCTCTTCCCTGCGGGGTTTCTACGACTGGGCCTATGAGAAAACCGGACGGGAGGACAACCCCTTCCGCCGGACCAGGGCTCTGAAAAAGCAGAAGACCCTGCCCATGTATCTGACCGACGGGGAGTTCGAGAAGCTCATAGCACTGACAGGAGATGATTTCTTCGGGAAGCGGGACAGACTTATGATGGAGATGCTCTACTCCACCGGCTGCCGTGTGAGCGAACTCTGCTCCATGAACAGGGACTCCGTGAAGGGAATCGAAGTGCGGGTCATGGGTAAAGGAAAAAAGGAGCGGATCGTTTTTCTGGGAGAGGCCGCCCGTAAAGCCCTGTCCGAGTACCTGCCCCTAAGGGATATGAAGGCGGGGGAAAGGAAGAAGGATGGGCCCCTTTTCCTGGATAACCGGGGAGAGAGGCTGACCGCCCGGGGCGTTTTTTATCTGGTGGACCGGTACAGTGTGCAGGGAGGCATCGGCAAGAAGATCGGCCCCCACACCTTCCGGCACAGCTTCGCCACCTCCCTGATTAACGAGGGCGCCGACATTCGTATGGTGCAGGAGATGCTGGGCCACTCCTCCCTGTCCACCACCCAGGTGTACACCCATACGGGAATAGAGAGAATCCGGCAGATTCACCGGCAAAGCCATCCCCACGGCAGGTCGAAAGCGGACAGCGGAAAGCTGAAGTAAGGAGATTATTATGGAGATCAAGATAAAAGGTACAACCATTTTAGCGGTAAGAAAGGACGGGCAGGTCGCCGTAGCCGGAGACGGTCAGGTCACCATGGGTGAATCGGTCATCATGAAGGGAAACGCCCGCAAGGTGAGACGGCTCTACGGGGGCAAGGTTATCTGCGGTTTCGCCGGTTCCACGGCGGACGCCTTTACCCTGGAGGAGCTCTTCGAGGGGAAGCTGAATGAGTTCAGCGGTGATATCCTCAGGGCCAGCGTGGAGATGGCCAAGGCCTGGCGAACCGATCGGATGCTGCGCCGGCTCGAAGCCATGCTTCTGGTGGCGGATAAGAACAAAACCCTGCTCCTTTCCGGGACCGGAGACGTGATCGAACCGGAACTGGGGTGCATCGCCATCGGCAGCGGGGGGAATTATGCCTTCGCCGCCGCCCGGGCCTATCTGGACGGCTCCGATTTGAGCGCCGCCGAAATCGCCCGGAAATCCCTGGAAATCGCCTCGGATATCTGTGTGTTCACCAACAAGAGCATCATCGTGGAGGAAATCGCATGAAGACCGGACTGACCGAAATGATCCCCCGGGATATCGTAACCGAACTGGATAAATATATCATCGGCCAGAACAAGGCCAAGCGGGCCGTGGCCATCGCCCTGAGAAACCGGGTGCGCCGCTCCAAGCTCTCCGAGGATATCCGGGACGAAGTGGCCCCCCGGAATATCATCATGATCGGCCCCACCGGCGTGGGAAAAACCGAGATCGCCCGCCGTCTGGCCAAGCTG
>JAFGPQ010000010.1 GCA_016936115.1 Spirochaetales bacterium
ACGGCCCCCACATAGGGGTTTGCCTCTCCCACCGCTATCCCTCTCTGGCCCGGGACCGCTATGAAGAGCTTAAGGAACTGGTTCAGAAGATAACCGATGTGGTGGGGCTCACCGAGGGGCCCCTGTACTACCAGATCCTCCTGGGGGATCGGGGGTTCAGGGTAAACGAGATCGCCTGCCGTCTGGGCGGGGCTTATGAGGAGGAGTTCATTCCCGTTCTGTGCGGGGTTCCCCTCATGGACCTGATGGTGGACATGACCCTGGGAATTCCCCATCCCCTCCCGTCCCAGGAGGAGATCGACCGCCGCCTGGAGGGGCGATTTCTCTCCCTGCAGATGTTCTTCTACCGATCGGGAACGCTGGTCCGGCAGGAAGGAATGGACGAGGTCCTTTCCCGCGAGGGAATCCTGGGGGGGCGCTTTCTTCTGAAAGAGGGGACGGTTATCCTTCCCCGGATCAATTCCACCCAGCGGGCGGGTTATTTTATCGTAACCGGGGAATCCCCGGAGCAGGTGAACAGACGTATTTCGGAGTGTTATGATATACTCAGGGCAGCGGACGAACGGGGTGAATCCCTGATCGAGCGTGATGAAAGGATGGAATTTCCCCTATGAAGAAAACGGCCCTGCTTATCTCGCTGATTCTCATTCTGACCGGCTGCTCCGGAAAACAGGATAATACCATCCGCCTGGCCGATCAGTACGGTCTGGCCTACGCCCCCCTGCAAATTATGAAGGCCCGGGGATTCCTTCAGGAACTTCACCCGGGTATCACTGTGGAGTGGACCCGCCTGGCCAATACGGCGGCCATACGGGAAGCGGTGCTCTCCGGCAGCCTGGACGCGGGTTTTATGGGAATCCCCCCCTTCCTTATCTCCCGGGACAAGGGCATGGAATGGAAGATTGCCGCCGGTCTTTCCCGGGCTCCCCTGGGGCTGGTCGTCTCCGCCGGGGAATACACAAGCCTGGCACAGATTCCCCGGGGTGCGAAGATCGCCCTGCCCCAGCCGGGAAGCATTCAGCATATCCTCCTTTCCATGGCCTGCGAAGAGCAGACCGGCGATCCCCAACTCCTGGATGAGAATCTGATCGCCCTGAAGCATCCGGACGGTCTGAACGCCCTCTTCTCAGGCGCCGTTCAGGGACATTTTACTTCTCCCCCCTATCTCTTTCAGGAACAGGATGACCCCCGTTTCGAGGTACTAGTCTCCGGGGAAGAGGCCATGGGAGAGCCTTTCACCTTCATCGCCGCGGTGGTGACCGAGGAGTTCCGCCGGGATAATGAAGAGCTGTACCGCGATTTTCTGGACGCCCTGGATATGTCCATTGCTTTCCTGGATACAAACCGGGAGGAGTCCCTGGATATCCTGAGCACAGCCTACCACATGGACCGGGAAGAACTGGAGGAGCAGCTCTATCGATCGGGCATGGTTTTCGAATCCTCCCTTCGCGGACTGGACCGCTTCATCACCTTCATGCAGGCCTCCGGTTATATCGGCGATGGGATCAGCGAGCAGGAGGTATGCTTCTGAAGGGCCGGTCCTGGATATGGATTCTTCCCGTCCTGCTATTGTGGGAGGGAATTTTCCGACTGAATCTCTTTTCCCCCCTGGTCTTTCCCTCTCCGGGGCAGGTCTTTCTCCGGCTCTGGCAGGACCTTCTCTCCGGAGAACTGCCCCGGGGGATACTCTTTTCCCTCTCTATCATCCTGATCTCTCTCATTCCCGCGGCCATTCTGGGCTTCCTTATGGCCTTTCTTTCCCTGCGCTACCGGTGGGTGGACAGCCTGTCGGGCAAACTGTCCGCTTTAGCCCATCCCCTGCCGGGCATCGCCCTGCTGCCCCTTTTCATTATCTGGACAGGTCTGGGCTTCCACACCCTGGTTCTGATTGTCATTCATTCGGTGATCTGGCCTTTCTATATTAATGTGCGCTCAGGCTTCCGGGAGATCCCCCCCCTGTGGATTGAGGTGGGGCGGAACAACGGCTTCTCCCGCAGCCGGGAATTCTTTCATATCTACTTGCCCGCCTCCCTTCCCTCGGTTCTGGCAGGACTCAAGATCGGATGGGCCCGTTCCTGGCGGGCGGTGATCAGCGCGGAGATGATCTTCGGAACCATCGGCACCGGGGGCGGTCTGGGCTGGTTCATCTACAACAAGAGAATCTTTATGGACACCCCGGGCATGATCGGCGGTCTCCTCGTTCTCATGCTTATCGGCCTGCTGGTGGAGTACGGCCTGTTCCGTCCCTGGGAAGACCGGGTTCAGATACGATGGGGGAGGGGCCATGTACGTACTTAAAGCCAAAGGCCTGGGATTCCAGTACCACCACGACCGGGAAGTACGCCCAGTCATCAACCATCTGGATCTGGCCGTGGAAGAGGGGGAGTTCCTGGCCCTGTTGGGACCTTCGGGCTGCGGAAAAACCACCCTGCTGCGCCTGCTCTCCGGTTTTCTGAATCCCGGGGAAGGAGAAATCCTCTACCGGGACAATCCCCTGACGGGCCCCTTCCCCGAGGGACAGATGATTTTTCAGGATCCGGGGCAGCTCATGCCTTGGCTGACTGTGGAGAAAAACATCAGTTTTGTCCGTCCCGATGAGAAGGGCTCCGAAGAAGATATCGAGGCGCTCCTGAGTCAAACCGGCCTGAGAGAACACCGGGGGGATTTTCCCCATCAGCTTTCCGGCGGATTAAAGCAGCGCACCGCCCTGGCCCGGGCCCTCTACGCCCGTCCCCGGCTTCTTTTCATGGATGAGCCCTTCGGCTCCCTGGACGCTCCGGCCCGGGCGGATCTGCAGCAGCTGCTTCTGCGTATCTGGCGGGAGCAGTCGTTGACGGTTCTCTTCGTGACCCACAATATTTCCGAAGCCCTGCTTCTGGCAGACCGGATACTGATTTACTCCGCCCGGGAGGGGTGCTTCCGCCCGGAGGAGAACAGTCTGCCCCGCCCCCGGGATAAAAACGGGGCCGAGTTCCTGAGGGAGAAGATGCGCCTCTATTCGCTTATCGACACTTTATAGATTCTGACTTTCCAGGGCTCCCGGTAGCGGTAGGCGGCGATTCGCATTCCGTAGCCCGGGCTTTCGAATTCTCCGATGAGAACCGCCTGGTCCCGCAGAAGCTCCTGCAGCTGGGGGTACCAGCCGGAGGGATTTCCGTAGATCATATTCCAGGTGGGCCGGTTCCGGTAGTAGAAATCGATCTCTCCGGAGAGAACCACGTATTCGATGTTCCGGTCCGCCATGTACGAGGCTAGATTCAGATTATGCCCGGGTAATTCAGACAGATTGCGCCAGTCGTAAAAGTGACCCTCCGGCAGGGCGTATTCACAGTAAAGATTTCCCAGCGCAATCCCGTCTGCCGGCAGGTATTGGCTCAGCTCGTTCCAGTATTCAGCGTAGGATTCCTTTTCTCCGGTAATCTCCCTCGCCGAGAAGAAGAGGGTCGTTCCCATCAGAAAAGCAATCAGGTAATTCACCAATTTCCGGTCGGCAATCTCCGCCCAGAGCAGGTAATAGAAGGGAAATAGAAAAACAAGGGAGGGCTGGCTGTATTTTCCAAGAATAACCAGGCCCGCCGTGTAGCCTGCAACGCCGCAGAGGCTTATAATTCCCTTGCGGCGGTACAGGGCCAGTGCCAGCAGGGGCAGAAAGAGAACCATCTGCATCTGTACGGGAGGGGTGTAGTAGGTTCCCCCCTGACGCAGGAAAAGCTTGCCGAAGAATCGGGGAGCCTTGAGGATTTTCAGGCCCGGCGGATCAAGCACCCCCAGGGGCGCCCCGTAGCTGCCGTAATCGGCGAAGAAATTCCGATTAAAGGAGAGGCTGATGAGAACGAAGAGGGAGGCGGTCAGAGCGGCGGCGCCCAGGAAAAGCATCCCCCCTTTCCAGGAGGCGGACTTTGTTATGATGCGATAAAGCATGTAGAGCCCCGCCGGCCAGGCGATGAGAAAGGCGTTCGGGTGAATCCCCAGGCTCAGCCCCAGCAGTCCTCCCGCCAGAGCGACATTGAGCGGTTCGTACCCCCGCCGGACCAGAATATTCAGAATAGCGAGCATCATCAGAACCAGAAGGATCTCCTGCCGGGCCATATGGGCCGCATAAAGAAACTGCACGTCCAGGGAGAGCCACACCATCATGAGAAAGGGAATCATCCCGGGGTGTTCCTCCCGGCGCACACCGGCGGCGAGGCGGTGGAACAGAAAGAGCGAGGCGGCCCCCGCAGTCAGAGAGAGAAGCCTCACCGTAAAAAGAGAGTAGCCGAACAGACGGATGAAGCCGATCTGCAGCATGTGATAAATGATCTTCAGGGCATGGGGATGGCGGGGGTAGAGATCGAAAAAATCCTCCGTGGCCGCCGGACTGCCCTGTTCCGTCATGGAACGGCTCAGACCGCTCAGCCAGGGCTCGTCCGTATGAACAAAGGGAAAATCCGTCAGAAAAAGAAGATTCACCCCGAACCAGAGAATCAGGTAGATTCCGGTAAGCCGTTTCAGGACCAGATGCACCCCAGAACCTCTTCCCTGAGTCTGACGAATTCCGGAAGGGACTTGATCTCCCGGCTGTCCCGGTCGGCGTATTCCCGGCTGAAGGGGGTGTCCACCCGGCGGATAATCCGGCCGGGCAACTGGGACATGACGTATACCGAGGTGGAGAGGTATATGGCCTCCTCCACGCTGTGGGTAATCAGCACCACCGTCTTGTGGGTTTCCCCCCAGATATTCAGCAGCTCATCCTGCAGGTGTTCCCGGGTGAGCACATCCAGGGCGCCGAAGGGTTCGTCCATGAGGAGTATTTCCGGATCATTCGCCAGGATGCGGGCGATGGCTACCCGCTGCTGCATGCCCCCTGAAAGCTCGTAGGGGCGCATGTGACCGAAGTCCTGCAGCTTCACCCGCTCCAGGTTCCGGGAGACAATCTCCTTCCTTTCCGGTTTCTTCATTCCCCTGGTTTTGAGACCGAAGCCCACGTTCTGCTCCACATTCAGCCAGGGGTAGAGGGCGGGCCTTTGAAAGACGACGCCCCTCTCCCTGTCCGGTCCGGTCAGGGGTTCTCCCTTGTAGAGGACCTCCCCGGAGCCGGCCGAAAGAAAACCGCCGATCACATTGAGCAGGGTGGATTTACCGCAACCCGAAGGCCCTACTATGCTGATGAACTCCTGGGGCTCCACGGTCAGGGAGATATCGCTGATCGCCGTGAGCAGGCCCCTCTTGGTCTGAAAGTCCACAGAGACGCCGCTTAACTTGAGAAGAGAGGACAAGTTACTCCTCCAGAGCCTTCTGAATCAGATCCGGACGAAGAGCTGCCAGAAAGACGTCCTGCTCGGGAGCGCTGATAATGGTCTGCTGGGTTACCAGGAAGTCGGCGGTCGCCTTAAGCACGCCCGCCAGTCCGCCCGGTTTGTCCGGAGTTCCCATGTAAAGAGGGCCGAGCTGATCTTTTCCGCTCAGAAGGACCAGGCTGGACATCTGTCTCCGGGCTTCTTCCTCGGGAATATCAAACTGACGGCTCACCGCGGCGGCCGCCGCCTGGGGATCATTCCGGTACAGCTCCACCGCCTTCATCTCGCCGGCCAGATATTTGACCACCAGGTCCGGGTATTTTTCCAGAAAGCCCTTGCGGGCCACGGTAATGTCTCCGGTCAGGTAGCCCGCTTCGGCCAGCTTGCGGGAGAAGATGACCACCTTGCCGTCCGCTTCGAGCATCTTGGCAAGGGTGGGTTCCCAGATAAAGCTGCCGTCCACGTCGCCCCTGTGCCAGGCGGCCAGGGCG
Organism: Spirochaetales bacterium; assembly: GCA_016936115.1. GTDB lineage: Bacteria > Spirochaetota > Spirochaetia > DSM-2461 > DSM-2461 > SZUA-368. Next base: position 5,771 of record JAFGPQ010000010.1, read on the forward strand.
TCCGGGGGCTGCATATCGAAAATCCGCACCGATTCGGGATCCACTCCCTCCAGTTCCAGGGCTGCCAGAAGGTGGTAGTGGGTGGTGGCGCCGAAGGGTACAGCGATTTTTTTGCCAACCAGATCCTTCACGCTGTTGATCCCGGAGCCGTTCTTTACGACCAGGGCCTCGTTATCGCCGATAATGTCGTGAATCCAGATCACCTCAAAGGGAACCCTGTTGGCGATACCCGCGGCGATGCCGCTGCTTCCCGAGAGGCCGATGTCGATGCTGCCCGAAGCCAGCCCCGTATTCAGTTCCGAACCGGAGTTGATCTGCACCCACTCCACGGGCACTCCGGCGGCTTCTTCGAACCAGTTGTAGTCCTTGGAAATAATCTGTCCGTTGGGAATGGCCTGATAGCCGATGACCACCTTCTCCGGCATGCCGCTCGTTGCGTCGCTTTCCCCTTTGGCCGCCAGCGGAAAAACCGCTAGGGCTATGAGCAGTATACCTGCCGTATCTCTTAATTTCATATTACTTCTCCTATGGTTGCTCTTTAATATTAACCCTTACCTTTCCAGGGAACAAGAATCATCTCGGCAATCCGAATGATTCTGTCCAGCAATATCCCCGTAATACCCATGACCAGAATCCCCATGAACATCACGTCCCCCCGCAGGAATTTCCCCGCGTCCAGCACCATCCAGCCGATGCCCGAGGTGGCCGCCACGATCTCCGAGGAGACCAGGGTGGTGTAGGTGAAGCCTATGCTGACTCTCATTCCTGTGAAAATCCCCGGCAGACAGGAGGGGAGGATTACCCCCGTGAAAATCCGCCACTTTCCCGCTCCCAGGGACTGGGCCGTCTGAATCCTCTCTTTCGGGACTGTGGCCACGGCGGACATGGTGTTGATCGAGAGGGGAGGAAAGGCTGCCAGAAAAAGCAGGGTGATTTTCGATTCGTTGCCGATGCCCAGCCAGATCACCAGAATGGTGTAGTAGGCCAGGGGGGGCAGGGGACGGTAGAACTCGATCAGGGGATCGAAGAAGGCCTTTACCTTCCAGTTGGAGCCCATGAGCAGTCCCAGGGGAACCGCCACCAGGCAGGCCAGAAGGAAGCCGGTTATCACCCGGAAGAGGCTGTCCCCCAGGTGTTCCAGAAGGGTCCCGCCCCGGTAACCGGTGGTGGCTATCTCCGTAAAGGCCCGCCAGACAGACTGGGGCCTGGGGATGAAATATTCCGGGAATATTCCCATCTCCGCAATGATATACCAGATCAGGAATATCCCCAGAACGGACGAGGCGGAGAGGATTAGTTCCGTCCTCCGCCTTTTGCCGGGTCCTTTCATCGTATTTCTTATCAGTTCACGCAGGATGCCTTTGTCATCCTGCCTATCATGTTCCCCAGTATACCTCCGGCCGTAAGAGCGGCGAGGAAGATCCATCCGGAGAGGGAAAAGTTGGCAATGGGAGTATACAGGGCTCCCACGTTGCAGCCGTTGGCCAGGCGGGTCCCGAATCCCATGAAAAGGCCGCCCATGGCAAAAAAGAGCAGATTCACCGGTTTTACCTTGAGCTCTTCGGTGAAAGTGGGCTTGAAGGCGCCCGCCAGCAGCAGATAGATAAGGGTACCCAGGATAATCCCGATATTCTGCACCGACACGGGATGGGCCAGTACGCCGGTTTCAAAGAAGCTGGCCGGATAGTGGGTAAAGGCCGCCAGTGATTCCGGGTTCGATACGCCGATAAGCATGAGAACCTTGCCGAACCAGAATCCGTACACCGTAGAGGCGCCCCATCCGGCCTTGGTGATACCCATAAGCAGGGCGAAGATGCCGCCGATGACGATGGCGCCCGTGCTCATCTGCCAGGGCTTTACAAAGATCACTTCGTACATTTCTCTGCTGAAGAGTTTCAGGTTTTCCGGTTTTTTCGCCAGCTCCTTCTCCTGGTTCAGTTCCGAACCGACCCCGGAGAATTTGCCGCTGCTTTTCTGTTTGTCCTCGTACTTCTTTGCGATAAGGGCCACCGCGCCGGCAAAGAGAGCCGTCAACAGAACCGCCCCCAGGTAGCCGCTCATCCCGTCCCACATGAACCAGTCCGGGAGAAAGACGCCGCCGGCGAGCTGTTCCCCGGTGACCGAGGAGAACCAGGAGTCGGTCACCCAGCTCGCGGTTTTCTGTACGGGAAAGCCGATGAAAACGCCCAGGGCGAAGAAGACCAGAGTCGTAAGAGCCCGGGGAAGTCCCGTCACCAGATCGGTCAGCACTCCCGAGGCGCAGCAGGAGGAGAAGGTCATGCCGAAGCCGAAGAAGATTCCCCCCAGAATGAGTCCGAAGTTGATCGGATTCACCCAGAGATTGAATTCGGTGGGATCCTTCCCGTACAGAAAGGCCACGGAAATCGCCGCCGTCCCCAGGAACATGGCCATGAGAATTCTCATCAGTTTGGAGGACCCGGTCCTATAGGCCCGGTTGACGCTGCCCGCGAATCCCATGAATCCCCGGGTCAGGGCGTATCCCAGACCGATTCCGGCGAGAAGCCGGAAATAGAGCATCTGGGTTCCCAGAACAGCTCCTCCGAAAATAAGAATCAGCAGTACCAGGATAAACCCTATGCTGTTTTCCAGTTTGTTATTCATTCTCATTTCCTCTTAATCGAAGTTGTAATCGGTCACAATCGGCTCTCGGCCGGTAACCTTGTCCGTATAGAACTCATTGAAGGAAACCCCCATGAATCCCCCGGAAACATTATGCACATTCTTGAAGCCCCTGTTCTGCAGAGCCAGTACCGCGTTGTAGCTTCTCTGGCCGCTCCGGCAGTGCAGGTAGATCGGTTTGTCCTTGGGGAATTCCCCTATTCTGTCCCTCAGCTGGCTCAGGGGAATGTTCTTGGCGCCCTTGATATGGGAAAGTTCATATTCCTGTTCTTCACGCACGTCAAAGATGGCCGCCCCCGATTCCACAAGCTCCCGCACCTCATAGGCGTGGACCTGCTTGAAGTCGTCCCGCATCAGGTTGGTGGCCACGTAACCGGCGAAGTTGACCACATCCTTGGCCGTTCCGAAGGGGGGGGCGTAGCAGAGTTCCAGGTCCTTCAGGTCCCGGATCGTTCCGCCGAATTTGATCACCGTGGCGATTACGTCGATTCTCTTGTCCACATTGCCCTTTCCGATGGCCTGGGCGCCCAGGATCTTGCCGGTGGGCACTTCGTAAACCAGTTTGAAGTGCATGCTCCGGCTGGAGGGCATGAGGCCCACCTTGTCGCCGGGAATGATCCGGACGCAGTCGAAATCGATGTTCAGATTGCTGGAGTTCCGGATGAAGCCGCCGGTCAGGCCGGTGGAGGCGGCGTTGTAATCGAACACTTTCAGAATAGAGGTGCCGATGTATCCCCGGTTGTCAATACACATGC
>JAFGPQ010000011.1 GCA_016936115.1 Spirochaetales bacterium
GAGAAGATCTTCGAGCCCTTCTTCACCACCAAAGAATTGGGCAAGGGGACCGGGCTGGGCCTTTCCATGGTTTACGGTACGGTGCAGGACCACCGGGGGGCTATCAAGGTCTACAGCGAAGTGGGACGGGGGACCGTATTCCATCTCTTCCTGCCCTGCCTCTGCTCGGAGCTTGAGATAGAGGAAACTTCGGTTAAGAGAGACGACTGGAAAGGGAGCGGTACGGTTCTGCTGGCCGACGATGAGGAGATTATCCGCATGACCGGCAAGCCGCTCCTGGAAGCTCTGGGATTCGATGTTCTGCTGGCGTCCCATGGAGAGGAAGCGTTATCAATATTTGAAAGGGAACGGGACCGGATCGTTCTGGTCATTACGGACATGATCATGCCCCGCATGGACGGAAAAGAGCTGATTCACCGTATAAGGCAAATCAACAACAACTGCCCCATCATCCTCTCATCGGGCTTCACCCAGCAGGAGGACATCGTGACTCTGAAAAAGCAGGGCCTGTCGGGATTTCTGCAAAAGCCCTTCCGCCAGGAAGAGATGAGCCAGGCTATTCACCGTATTCTTTCATCGTCACAACCTTCGTAATCCCGTCCTGCCTCATATGCACCTTGTAATAGGCGTTCCGGACCGAACCCTGATTATCGGTTACCTTAACGGCCACCTTCAAGCGGTAGGCCCGAGATCCCATCAGACTCAGGGGGATCTCCCCTTCCAGATACCAGAGCTTTTTCTCCGGATCATCCATATTCCGGGTAAAGCGAAAGAGGTTCAGCCGGAAAACCTCGGTCAGCGAATTCAGCCGCACATGGCTTGTGGTCAGCTTTTTCCCGTAGATGCGCACCCGGCGGCGCAGGTGCAGCACATTGGCCGGTCGCAGGATGGATTTCAGGGCATCCCCCTCGGTCCCGTAAAACCGGGCGATATCCGCCGGCAGATCCTTCATCTTCATATGCTCCACCGATAGCCTCGCCCGGCCCACGGGACGGCTGACCAGGTTGTCGTAGAGATTGTCTGTCCGGTCCGATATGATTACGGGGATAATCCTTTTGAAAATAGCCCGGAGCCCCTCCTTGATCCTGTCCTTCAGGGAGTAGGAGAGAACCGCAATCAGGATCCAGGGCAGACTGTAGGTCACAAAGAAGCGGTTGGCATAGAGGGTGGCGATCACCGCGAAGGCCATGGCCACCGCCGCGGCCACCGCCGCCAGAAGCTGGGAGGTGTTCCTGTTCAGGGAGGAGTCCCTGTTGTCCATATAGTTGACAGAATGGGCCCACTTCTTGAGGATACTCTCCCGGTAGATCGTTCTCTCCCGGTTCTCCTCGCTTTGATCATCCCCGTCCAGAACGGCATAGTTCCGGCTGCGCCGGTATTCGATCTCCCTTAAGAGCAGCTTTCTGATTCGCTTCTTTCCGGTAGCCCCCTCCGCATCGTTGAAGAGGGACAGAAGGGGGGCCAGAACCGATTCCACGGTCAGACTGATAAGCTCATCCGCCAGAAGAAAGGCATGGCCGATCTGAGTACCGTACCGGCCGTGATTCTTTTCGGGTATCCGCAGAGCCCGGAATCGGGACAGGATCTCCTCAAGACGTTCGTAAAAAAGGATAACCTCCCCCTTCAAAGCCGGCGAGGGGCCTATCGTCTGAATGAGTTCTTTGATACGGTTCTCCTTGTCATCCATCAGTTCCAGAAAGACATTGGCCAGAACCCGGAATTCATAGAGGATCAGACGGTTCTCCTCGGTGGTGAAGATCCGGTTCTTTCCCAGCATATTCTCCAGCCGGATCAGAGGACTGACCCGGTTATTGCGATCCAGGAGGTCTTCCAGGGTGGTTCTGTAAATCGTATAACGAGTGTAAATATGAGTATCGGACAGGATCTCCTGCCGGGAATAGGTGGAATCCCGTATATCCAGAGTAAAGGGGGAAAGCAGAAAGATATCCAGAATATAGCCGTTGTTCCTCTCCCGGCTCAGGGGATAGTGATGTTTGAATTCCACCTGGTAGCGGCTATGCTGTTTTACCATAGACCCTCCTTACAGGGGCTGCCTGCCATTTAGAAAAATGTCTATCTGCTCCGATACGGTATCCCCGACCCTCTTCTGCAGGGATTGGAAGATAAGGGGAATATCGTTATAGCTCTTCCCCGAAGAGGCCAGATCCGTTTTCAGGGAGTCCAGGGCGGCCTGGGACATGCCAGTGTAGAAATTGATTTTCGTGATACCCAGAGAGATGGCCCTCTGAAAATCCTCCCGGCCGATGCCCGATCCGCCGTGAAGCACCAGGGGTACCCCCGCCCTGTCCCGGAGCGCTGCGAGCCGGGCGAAATCCAGCTGCGGCTCTCCCTTGTAGCGGCCGTGGGAGTTGCCTATGGCTACGGCCAGAGCGTCCACTCCGGTTTCCCTCACATAAGCTCCCGCCTGCTCCGGATCGGTGTAGAGGGACGGGTCGGCCTCACTGAAGAGGGCTCCCCCCTCGTCGCCGCCCACGGCGCCCAGCTCCGCTTCCACACTCACTCCCCTGTCATGGCAGTAGCGGACGATTTCGGCGGTCCGGGCCAAGTTATCCTCGTAACTCAGGGAGGAGCCGTCGAACATGACCGAGGTAAATCCCAGATCGACCACCCGCTTAACCGTATCGAAGCTCAGCCCGTGATCCAGATTCAGGACGACCGGAACGGCTGACCGTTCCGCCGCTCTCACCGCGGCGCAGGAGAGCAGTTCCGTATCCACATAGGGCATATGCACTTCTGCCAGGTTCAGAATCACCGGGCTGCGTGCCTTTTCCGCTGCCTCGATAACCGCGGTGAGGAATTCCAGATTCACCATATTGAAGGCGCCGATAGCGTATTTTTTTGTTTTTGCGTCTCTCAATTGATCCGCCAGATTGACAAGGGCCATGTTACACTCCTGTTAACAGAACGGTAACATTCTCCCATAAATCAGCATTTTGAGAAAGAGCCTATTTCCCCCATCGCCCTGACCGCCTCGGGAAAAAGGGGAGCCATCAGGGGAAAAGCGTGAACCATGCGGGGCCACTCCGAAAAGGAGGCCTGACCGCCCTGCTCATTAATCCTCCGGTATAGGGAAAGGATGTCATCGTAATGAACTTCATCGGTTCCGGTCATCAGCAAAAGGGGAGTCGTGCCGGAATAATCCCCGAAAAGGGGGGAAAGCAGGGGATCCGCCGGGTTATGACCGTTCCGGTAGTAATCTCCCCAGAGATGCCAGGAATCGAGTACGGCGATATCCTTCCGGGCGTTCCGGGTAAAGGAACCGGCGGTACAGTGAAAATCCGTCAGCGGGGAGACAGCAAAGGCCCGCCGCGGCTGGGGCCGGTCTTTCTCTTTCAGAGCGAGCAGCAGGGAAAGCACCAGGGTCGCACCGGCCGACTCCCCGCCGATGACAATTTTCTCCGGGGCAATTCCCAAATCCAGGAGGGATTCGTAGACGGAAAGACTGTCTTCCAGAGCGGCGGGAAAGGGGTGTTCCGGAGCCAGCCGGTAATCGAAGACCAGGGATTTCATGGCACAGGCACGGGCGAATTTCGCCACATGCATCCGGTGAGTCAGAATAGAGCCGGAGATGAAGCCTCCTCCATGGATATACAGGAGTATACCCTCGGATTCCCTCTTTTCCGGAAGAAGCCATTCCCCCTGGATACCATTCAGAGTGACCTTTTCGGACGTGACACCCCGGGGCAGTTTCATCTTTTCCGAGGCCCGGTCGATCCTGCCCCGGAATTCGGAGACGGAGAAATTCCCGTCCGCCCGTTCCCTCTCCCTTTTACCGGAAAGAAGATGGCGGTTTCTCATGAGACCGATTATCATCCTGCTGCGCAGACTCTGCATCCTATACCCCCTGCTTCAAAAAAAGCCGTTCCAGAATTACCGGATCCGGTCCGATGTACTTCTTTCCCATGGAAACCTTGTGCATTCCCAATCCCTTTATGGTCACCCAGAAAAGCAGAGAAAGCTCCCGGGGATCTCCTTCGGGTACGGAGCCTTCCCTCTGGCCCTGCCGAAAAATCCCTTCCATCACGTCATAGGGAATCCTTCCCAGATCAGATCCCATATTCCTGACTTCTTCGGGAACCGATTCATCGGAAGAAGCCCGGGAGATGAGCATAACCGATCTGGCAAATTTCCCACTTTCTGCCACATTGGCCAGAAGTTCCTTAAGGGCCCGGCGTATCTTCTCCTTCGCCGTTACGGGCAGGGCTTCCAGACTCCGGGCCGCTTCGGCCATCCTTTCGTAGGCATTGGCGATGAGAGCCGAATAGACCTCTTCCTTGGAGCGGTAATAGTGATAGAGCAGTCCCCGGGACATACCCGCTTCCCCGGCGATTTCTTCTATTTTGCTGGCCCCGAGACCTTTACGGGAAAAAACATCCAGAGCTGCCTGGAGAATCTTTTCCCTTCTCCGGGCCTGAATCTTCTCATTATCTTCCTTTGTCCGCGGCATGGAAATTTTCCTTTGATTGAATATTTATTCAAATATAAATCCTTTTTCAGAAATCATCAACCCCCTCCCTCACTCTGCTTCGGGCTAAAAAAAAACCCCAAGTGGTTTTTTTCTGAAAAGCGGGTATATTATAATCCTAAATCTCTGTTCAGAGCCTAAGGTTCCGGACGGGGATCATTAAAAAAGTATTTAAAAAGATCTGGAGAAAACAAATGAATAGGAGAATCGTTCTTTTAGTAGACGACGACGGGGAAATTCTGCAATCCCTGAAAAGAGAGCTGGATGATCTGTTTCAGGAACTGAGCCTGTTACCGAAACTGTTCGAGGATCCCCTCGAGGCTCTCGCATTCATCAAATCGGAAAACAGGGAAGTCGCCCTTCTCATATCCGATCAGAAAATGCCCGGGCTGGCCGGTTCCGACCTTATCCGTGAAACGGCGGAAATCAACGAATCCATTGTATCCATCCTGCTCACCGCTTACAGCGATATCGATACGGTGGTCGCCTCTGTCCGTTCGGGTATTTCCGGATTCGTGCTCAAGCCCTGGAACGAGCGTGAACTGGCCGGGGAAGTGCGCAAGGCCTATGAGAAGCATCTGACCCGGTGCGAAAAAAACCGGCAGGAAGCCAACCATAACAGCGATATGTTCCGCAGCGGACAGCTTCAGCAGAAATACCTGAATGCCCCATTGCCCAACAACGACCGTATCAAGATAACCGTCAGCTATCATCCGGTCATGGCCTGCGGCGGGGATTACTACGATATCATTCCCATCGATGAGGAGAACTATCTCGTCCTTATCGCCGATGTGGCCGGTCACGGGGTCAATGCGGCGTTTATCACCTTCATTATAAAAACCCTTGTGGGGGATTCCTCTTTTAAAGCCCTGCTCCACAGGAATCTTTCCGTCCAGAGCCTGATTTCCTGGCTTAATGTCCGACTGAACCGGGAGCTGGCCAATGTGCAGCCCCTTATCATCAGCCTCTGCATCGGCCTCTTTGATCTTAAGAGCATGGCCTTGAAGATATGCAACGGAGGGCACATGCCCCCCTTTATTATCAGGGGAGACAAGGCGGAGATGCTGAATGTCAAAGGTACGGCCCTGGGCTTCAGTGAAGAGATCCCCTATTTTGAAAAAACCTTTCCCCTGAAAAAGAGGGACCGGGTAGTCTTTTATACGGACGGCATCACCCGCATAGAGGACAGGGGCACCCCTCTGAAGAAAATAATGGAGTTCCACCGGAGCAACCGGTATTTTTCCACCGCCGTCATGAACGATATCAAAGAGGAGCTGAGCAACGAACCCTTCGCGGATGACATGACCATCATTTCCGTTGAGGTCCATTAATGAGCATCAGAAAAAAGAGCCTCCTCATATTTCTGTTCATTCTCGTAACCTCGAATTACCTCTTCTTTCTGCTCACTTACACCCTGACCTCATTCTCCCGTTATAATGCCATGACGGAACAGCTGGCCGGCGAGATATCCCGGTTACAGGAGCAGGGAAAGGAGCTGGAGGGGGAGGGGGAATGGGACCGGTTGAATCAGCATAAGGCCGATTTCATTCACCGGCTGAAATATCTTTCCATCCCCGTTTTCATTATCATTCACATATTCATAGTCGTTCTTTTCGTTTTTTCCCGTCAGAAGGTGATTAATCCTCTGGAGGAATTGGAAGAGTCGGCCCGCCTCTTCGATCAGCGGAGCGGCGGCAGCTTTCCCCTGCCCGCTCCGGGAAATGACGAAATCGACTCTCTGGCCCTGTCCATAAGGAAAATGGTGAGCATCATTGATAACCAGCGCCGATGGCTGGACCGGAATCTGGAGAATATGGATGACGGAATTATCTCCCTGGACAGCAAAGGACTTATCTCCTACATGAACAAAAGGGCCCAGGAGATGACCGGCTGGCCCTTCACCGAAGCGGCGGGCCTTCCCCACGACGAAGTGATTTCCCTCAAGGATGCCCTTTCCCTTGAAGGCTGGGAGAACTGTTCCCAGAAGACGCTCCTCTACCCTCTGGGAGGAAACCGTCTGGATGTGGAAATCCGCTGGTACGGCATCGAAAACGAACTGGGAACTCTTCTCGTTATCCGGGATATCTCCGGGGAATTGAAACGTCAGAGGGAACTGGAGAAGCTGCAGAGCCGGATGAATCAGCGAAGCAAGCTCTCCAGCATCGGTCTCATGGCAGCCGGGATGGCCCATGAAATCAACAATCCCATCGGTTTCATCCAGAGCAATCAGCGGTTTTTCCATAAAAGTCTGGAACGTATCAAAGAGGAGATGGGGGAAAACCTGACGGAAAGCCTCGCTTCCCGGTTCGACGAATTGATTAGGATCAATGAAGCCAATCAGGCGGGCATTGAGAGAATAGGAGAAATAGTCAAAGGGGTTAACAGTTTTTCCCGGGAAAGACAGGACTCTCCCCCGGCGGAGCATGATATTAATGAGCTGGTAGGCAGAACCCTTGAGATTGTCCGTAACAGGAGCGAAAAGAAAGCCATTATTCACAGGGAGTTGAATGCCCTGCCCAAAACCATCTGCTTCGCCCACCAGATAGAGCAGGTTCTCATGAATCTGCTCATCAATGCCATCCAGGCGGCGGACGGGGACCATCCGGAGATCTTCCTCACCACATCCTGCCGGGAGAATATGATAACCTGCTCCATGGAGGACAACGGCCCCGGGGTCAGCGGTAAAATCGCCGAAAAGATTTTCGATCCCTTTTATACCACGAAAAAGCAGGGCGAAGGCACCGGCCTGGGGCTTTACGTATCCTACAATATCATCCGCAAATACGGAGGGGATATCCGGGTGGGTAAATCCCGGTGGGGGGGAGCGGAATTTATTTTCTATATCCCTGTGCAGCAGAAAAACGTGATATAATCACCCCATGTTCAATTTAAGCGGAAAAACAGCTCTGGTAACAGGGGGAGCCTCGGGAATAGGATTCGAGACTGTGATGCGCCTTCTGAAGGAAGGCTGCCGGGTCGCCGTATGGGATGCCTCCGAAGCGGGCATCGAAAAGGCCCGGACTCTTCTGATCGATTTCAAGGAGCGCCTGCTCTGGCGCCGGGTGGATATCGCCGACATTAATGCCGTCCGGGATGAGGCGGATTTTCTGCGCAGCACCTGGGAATCCCCCCAGATACTCATCAATAACGCCGGGGTGATGCGCCGGGGACTGTACACCGAAGGTTCGGAGGCGGATTGGCAGCTGACCATGGATGTCAATCTGGGAGGAACCCTGCACACGATCTGCGCTTTTCTCCCGGATATGTACGCAAAGGATGAGGGCCATGTGGTGAATATCTCCTCTGCGGCGGGCATGCTGGGCGTTTCCGGTCTTTCGGTTTACGCGGCAAGCAAATGGGCCGTCCACGGTCTGACCGATTCCTTGCGGGAAGAAGCCTTTACAAAGGGGAGCAGGGTTCGCTTCAGCTCGATCCACCCCTTTTACATCGCCACGGGACTCTTTGAAGGGGCCCGGATCAAAGGACTGGGCAGTATCCTGGTTCCCCAGGTGAAAAATCACGATGTTATTGCCAAAGCTATTGTGGAATCGGCCCTGAAGAGGGGAAAGGTGAAGGTCTACCGGCCCCGTTCTCTTTTTCTGATCGATCTTCTCAAGGGCTTCCTGCCCTACCCGGCTTTCGCCGCTTTCGTCCGCTTCTTAAAGGTTCAGGAAAGCATGAACTACCACAAGGACAATCAGAAAGGAGACCGGAAATGACCATGAAAGAACGGATTGAACTCTCCCGCCGGGCCCAGGGGGAATGGAAAAATCTCTCCCTCAAAGAAAGAGCCCGGCGGCTGAAGCCCCTGGGAAGGCTGATTCACGAGCGGGCCGACCGGATATCCGACGTGATAAGCGAAACCACCGGCAAAACCGGGGTGGACGCCCTGGGTTCCGAGGTGCTGCCCTCTTCTCTGGCAGTGGGATTTTACTGCCGCCAGGCCCCCCGCTATCTGCGTCCCCGTCCTCTGAAGGGCGGCTCGGTTCTCTTCTTTAACAAGCAGTCCAGCCTCTACCGGGAACCCTATGGGGTCATCGGCATTATCAGCCCCTGGAACTACCCCTTCGCCATTCCCTTTCAGGAAGTGGTTATGGTTCTCATCGCCGGGAACAGCTGCCTGCTCAAAGTGGCCCGCCAGTGCGTCCCCGTGGGGGAGGAGATCGCCCGGCTCATGGAAACCCTGGACCTGCCGAAGGGACTCTTCCAGCTCGTAAATCTCCCCGGGGCCGAAGCGGGAAACGCCTTTATTGAATCGGGCATGGACAAGCTCTTTTTCACCGGTTCTAATCCGGTTGGCATAGAGCTGGCGATAAAGGCGGCGGAAAGACTGATGCCCCTGAGTCTGGAACTGGGGGGCAACGACGCCATGATCGTCCTGAAGGGAGCCAACCTGGAGCGGGCCGCCGCCGGCGCCTGCTGGGCGGGATTCTCCAACTGCGGCCAGTCCTGCGGCGGGGTGGAGCGCATCTTCGTTGAGGAAGAAGTCTATGAAGAATTCGCTACTCTTCTGCGAAAGAAGGTGACATCCCTGACCCAGAAACCCTGGAACGAGCGCTCCTCCGATCTGGGAGCTCTGACCACGAAAAAGCAGCTGGAAACGGTAAAATCCCATGTGGCCGATGCCCTGGCAAAGGGGGCCGTAATCTCCGCCAGGTCCGGCGAAGAGCCCCAGGAGGATTCCCTCTTTTACCCGGCCACCCTGCTGGAGCAGGTGAAGCCGGGCATGATCACCATGGACGAGGAGACTTTCGGCCCTGTGCTTGCCCTCTGCAGGGTAAAGGACGGGGAGGAGGCCCTGAAACTGGCCAATCAGTCCCATCTGGGGCTTACCGGCTCGATCTGGACGAAAAATACCCGCCAGGCCCGGTATTATGCCGCCCGCCTGGAAGCGGGAGCGATTACTATAAACGACCACCTCATGTCCCATGGACTGGCGGAAACCCCCTGGGGCGGCTACAAGCAGTCCTCCGTGGGACGGTCTCACGGAACCCCCGGACTGGACGAGGTAACCCAGTCCAAGGTGGTGATTCACGACAGCCTGGGCCATCTGCCCCGTCAGATGTGGTGGTACCCTCACAGCACGCAGGTCTACAGAGGCTTAAGGGATGTGATGGCCCTGGTCTTCGGCCCCAAGCGGCTCAAGGGACTGATCGGCACGATACGGATTTTCCTGCGGAGCTTCAGCTCCCGCTAGGCACCTAGACATACTTCCCCGGGGTGACCCCCTTGTACTTCTTGAAGGTGCGTATGAAGTGGAACACATCGCAGAATCCCAGGGACTCGGCGATGTCCTCCATTTTGCGGTTCGTGGTCAGAATCAGATCCGCCGCCGCATCTATCCGTAGCCGCCTGTCGTACTCCATGGGGGTGATGCCGTAGCGTTCGCGGAATTTGCGGATCATATAGGATTTGGTCCATCCCGTCTCCCGGGCCAGTTCATCCAGGCTGATTTTTCCGGGAAACCGGTCCCGTATCATCCCCTTCAGATGCTCCGTCCGGCTCCGGCCCTCCTCCCGGCTGACCCGTTCCATGACCGTCTCCTCATTAATCTTTTCCCGGATCAGGGTAAACAGTTCCAGAAGCAGCAGATCGGACCGGAATTGTCCCGTCCGGGAATTCTCTGCCAGACTGTTCTGCAGTTTTCGCTGCAGATGGAGAAAGCGGTTCGTCTCCTCCTCGGAAAAAAGAATCAGATCCTTCCCCTCGCAGGGTTCCCCGAAGAGTAGAGAGAAAATCCGGCTCAGGGGAAGTTCCAGGCGATTGTCCCGGGAAATATATTCAAAGGTCACTTCGCTGTAAAAGATCTCTCCCGAAAGGCGAGGATAGAAATTGTGAATATTTCCCGGCGAGGAGAGAGCCAGAAGTCCCTTCACGCATGGTACGGGATTGTCCCCGAAAAAAAATTCGTTCTCCCCGCCGAAGAATAACAGCAGATGGTAGACCGCATGCTCGTGGGGCCGGGAATTCAGCCCCTCCCTGTCGGAATGCCTTTCCCTTCCGCAGTGCACCACGGAAGGATAGTATAGGTCCCCCTTCCAGGGGAGGGACAAAAAATGACTGCGCTGACGCTTTTCCGTTCGTAAATAGGCATCCATAGTAATATATCATACATATTTATAACCATAATATCCATATTATTCTCCCATATGTACTCTATAATTCATATTCAAGGAGATAAGTATGACACAGAATGACTTGGCCCGATTCTGGGAAAATGATGAAATCGCCCACAGGGAGAACACCTTTTACGAGGGAGCGCCCCAGGTCGCTCTGGGCATACGGATGAGCCAGGAGTGCGTCTACGCCGAGCTGGGAGAGGAAGGGGATCCTTGGGGAAAGGAGCCGGCGGACCGTCAGTATGAACTGAACTGCCGCTACAACGATCTTTCCGAGAAAGCGGTGGGTCTGCGCCTCCTGCCCGAGGTAAAACCGGCGGATGTGATCACCTTCCCCAAAGTAAAGCGCATCGGAGAGGTTTTCGAAGGAACCTACGAACAGAAGCCCATGACAGGTGAATGGCTCCACAGCGACATCAACACCCCGGAAGAGCTGGAAGCCATGCTGGACCGGGTAGACAATCTGAATATGAGAGAGTTCATCCTGCCCGAAAACTGGGACCGGGATGTACTGAAAATCTATGAAGAGACCGGAGTAAGGCCTCCCCTGCACCGCCACATCCGAGGGCCCGTGACACTGGGTACTTCCATCTTCGGAATTGAGAATCTGATCTTCCTCTACTATGATCATCCGGAACTCTTCGAGCGCTTCGGCAAAACCATAAAACGGGTTGTTCTGGAAATATCCGCTCTCTTCGACGAGGAAGGGGGATTCACGAAGGATAACCGGCCCGGGGGATTCAGCTTTGCCGATGACGACTGCAACCTTATGACCCCCGACATGTACGCCGTTTTCGGTTTCCCCACACTCCGGGATGTCTTTACCGAATACAGTCCCCTTTGGGAATCGGACCCGGAGGGTCACTACCGTTACCAGCACTCCGATTCGGCCATGGAGCATCTTCTGCCCCAGCTGGCTCAGGTGAACCTGACCGGCTGCAACTTCGGCCCCACGGTGACCGTGGGCAAGATCCGGGAACACATGCCCCGCACCCGCATCGACGGCTGTCTGGCTCCCTTCACCTTCATGAACAACAATCGGGCGGTCATTACCGAAGAGATTCTCCGGGACATCCGCATGATAAAAGAGGCGGACACGAAGGGACTGAATATCTTCACAGCCGGATCCATCAACAACGGAAGCTCCCTGGCGAGCATGAGACTGGTGATGGAACTGATCATGGAGCACGGCCAGTACTGATGAATCCCATCCATTAATGATTTGCCCTATCCCCCTTCCTTGAGTATATTGAATTCCGGGAAGGGTTTATGGAAGAGCCAATAACAATGGATCATATACTGATAATCGAAGACGACCGGGAGATTGCCGGTGTGGTTGCACGGAATCTGGAATCGACCGGATGGAAGACGGAGCAGGCCCATGACGGCCCTACCGGCTTGGATCGGGCCCTTACAGGAAGGTTTCAGGCAATTATTCTGGACATCATGCTCCCGGGCATGGACGGGATCACTCTCTGCCGCCGTTTCCGGGAGACCAACGGTGACACGCCCATTCTTATGCTCACAGCAAAAACCGACGAAATCGATCTTGTTCTGAGCCTGGAACTGGGGGCGGATGACTATCTTACCAAACCCTTCAGCATGAGAGAGCTGATCGCCCGGGTCAAAGCGCTGCTCCGTAGATCCCGCCGAAACGGATCCGATCGTGCCGGCGACAATCCTGCAGGGGAGGAACTCCTCCAATCGGGCGAACTAAAACTGGACTTGACGGGCCACAGGGCCTGGCTGGGAAAAAATCTCCTGAACCTGACCGTCAAGGAGTTCGAACTCCTGAGCCTGTTCGCGGGAAATCCTGGGCGGGCCTACAGCCGCTCCGATCTGCTCAATCTTGTCTGGGGCTACAACTTCGAAGGTTACGAACATACGGTCAATACCCATATAAACCGTTTGAGAAACAAGATAGAAAAGGATCCCGCCCATCCGGAGTATCTTGAAACAGTTTGGGGAATCGGTTATCGGTTCCGCAAGGAGAGGGGGGAGGAAGTCTGATGTTCCGCTCCTTTTACGCCCGAATTTCACTCCTTTTTCTCCTTCTTATTCTTATTCTGGGAACGGCCAGTCTCTTTATCGCTTTTAACGCCTCCCGCCATCTCTTCGATGAGGTGGAGCAGCTTTTGAACAGGGAATACGCCGCCAGCATCGCCGCAGAGTTGAAGCCCCTGACCGATGGGAAAATTTCCGATGTAGCGATAGGAGAAGCGATCCATTACATGATGGTTCTCAATCCCATGGTAGAGATTTACCTTGTGGACAGCCGCGGGCATATCATCAGTTACTTCGCCGGGGGAAAGGATCCGGTCCTGCGCCGGGAGATCGATACGGCTCCTCTTGTGCGCTTTCAGGAGAGCCGGGGATACGAAACTCTCCTGGGAGACGATCCCCGCACCAAAAGCAGCCGAAAGCCCTTCTCCGCCTCACCCCTTGAAATCAACGGGGAGCAAGGATGGGTCTATGTCATTCTCAGAGGACAGAGCTATGACCACTCCCTGGCTCTGGTCCGGACCGATTATTACACCCGCTCCGGGCTTTTCACCTTCCTTCTGGCCATGGTGATCACCCTGGCCGCCGGATTCTTCCTGTTCTTCATTCTCACCTATCGCCTGCGCTCCCTTGATCTGGGAGTTCAGGCTTTCAAAAAGGGGCAATTCGATCACAGAATTGCCATTCGGGGAAATGATGAACTGGCATCCCTGGGCCGGGCCTTCAATGAAATGGCCGAGTCCATAGCACAGGGCATAGAAAAGCTCCATGAAGCGGACCGTCAGAAGAGCGATCTCATCGCCAATATCTCCCATGACCTGCGGAGCCCCCTGGCATCGATACGGGGCCATCTGGAGTCTCTGCAGCTCAGCGAGAACAGGCTCTCCGAGAAGGAGCGGGAGGAGTATATTGCCATCACCCTGCGTAATGTGGCCGGATTCCAGAACCTGGTGGAGGAGCTGCTGGACCTGGCCCGGCTGGAAGCCCGGCAGATTTCACCGGAGAAAGTGGATTTCTCCCTGGCGGAACTAGTGCAGGACGCGGTTCTGAAAGTCAGCCACCGGGCCCGGGAAAAAGAGATATCCCTGGCCTATGAACCGGACGGTGATCTTCCCCTGTTCCCGGGCGACATCGGCCTGATTGAGAGGGCGGTTACGAATGTCCTGGACAATGCCCTGGACCATACCCCCGAGGGGGGGAAGGTATCGGTCACCCTGGACCAAACGGGGGAGGGCTTCTCCCTGGCCGTTAGCGATACGGGAGAGGGCATCGCCGAAGAGGATCTGCCCTATATCTTCGAGAGATTCTACCGGGCCGACAAGAGCCGCACGAGAAAAGCAAGCAGCACCGGCCTGGGCCTGGCCATCGCACGGGAAGTGGTGGAATTGCACGGCGGGAAAATATGCGCGGATAACCTACCCCGGGGAGGCGCCCGCTTTGTCCTGACCCTGCCCGGTACAGTTTAAGCTTAATTGCCACTTCCGTGACACTTTCGTGATCTTTCGGAATTACCTTACGTAACAGGAGGTAAACCATGAAAGTGTTTACAATTTATTTTTTAGCGATAGCGACGATTCTGATCCCCCTGGCAGCGGAGGGACAGAAAGAGGATATGGCCCCGGAGAACTCCATGATGGCCATGGAAAACAGCTCCCCCATGAATGATACCATGGGCATGGAAGGGGAGCCCTTCATCACCTATAAAAATCCCGAACAGGCCATGATGCTGGCAGAAGAGAAGCCCACCGTACTCTTCTTCAATGCCAGCTGGTGCCCCGACTGCCGGGCCGCCCGGGAGGATTTTCTTACCCATAAAAGCTCCCTTACCGATATAAATCTCATTCTGGTCGATTATGATGATTCGGATGATCTCAAAATGAAGTACGGGGTTACCTACCAGCACACCTTCGTCCTGATAGACGGCATGGGAAAAAGCCTGGACTTTTGGAACGGAGGGGGAACCGAGGAACTCCTGGCCCACGTAAGCGGGGAGGGAATGTAATCATGCTTGCTTTTTTCGCCTTCCTGTCCGGCATCGTAACCATATTATCACCCTGCATACTGCCCGTCCTGCCCCTTATTCTTTCGGGCAGCGTGGGCGGGAAAAGCAAACCCCTGGGCGTGATCATCGGATTCTCCGGCAGCTTCAGCCTGTTTACCCTGTTCCTGTCCGCCCTGGTGGAGATACTCTCCCTTCCCCCGGAAGCCCTGAGGACAGCCGCCGTTGCTCTCATCGGAGTCTTCGGCATCATTCTGCTCTTCCCCTCCCTTCAGGAGCAGTGGGAAAGATTCTCCTCCCGTTTCATCCGAAAGAAGGGGGGGAGCGAAAAATCCGGTTTTCGGGGGGGATTGCTCACGGGAATGAGTCTGGGGCTGCTCTGGACCCCCTGTGTCGGTCCCATCATGGCATCGGTCATAACCCTGGCCGTCAGCCGGAATGTTGACGGGGGAGCGGTTCTGATCATTCTGTCCTACTCCCTGGGCACCTCCCTGCCCATGTTCGCTCTCATGGCGGGAGGGCGAAAACTTCTGAACCGCTTTCCCCGGCTCACGTCACGAGCCGGTTCGATCCAGCGCGTCTTCGGCTTAGTTATGATAGCCACAGCGTTGATGATTGCCTCGGGAGCGGACAGAAAAATCCAGACAGCCCTTCTTGAAGCGTTTCCCCGGTACGGGTCGGGGCTCACTTCCTTTGAAAATATCGAACCGGTCAAAAAAGCCTTGGAGAGACGGAACGGCACAACGGGAAAATTACAACCTGACAAGCCGGGAAATTACGGCCCTGCACCGGAGCTCATAGCCGAAGGCCCCTGGATCAATACGGCGAAGGACCTGACCATGGATGATCTGATGGGAAAGGTAGTTCTGGTGGATTTCTGGACCTACAGCTGCATCAACTGCATCAGGACGATTCCCTACCTCAGGGAGTGGTACGACAGGTACTCCGCGCAAGGGCTGGAAATCATCGCCATCCACTCCCCGGAATTCCCTTTCGAAAGGAACAGGGGCAACGTGGAGAAGGCCGTGAATGATCTGGGAGTGGACTGGCCCGTGGTTCTGGACAACAGCTTCGCCCAGTGGAATCACTACGGGAACCGTTTCTGGCCGGCCCACTACTTCATCGACGCCCGGGGGAACATACGCTATGCCCACTTCGGCGAAGGGGCTTATGAGGAGTCGGAAAAGGTCATCGTCTCCCTTCTGAAAGAGGCCGGTTACGATCCGGCGGAACCGATGGAAGGTGATAGGGAAGTACCGTCTTCTGTCCATACACGGGAAATCTACCTGGGTTACGCCAGAGCTTCCGGCTTCCTGGAATCCGATCCCCCCCGGGACAGATCGGCTACCTTTCGTTTCACCGATCCGGAAGAAGAGGGTCTGTGGTCCCTGGAAGGAAACTGGATGATCAGGAACGATTTTATTGAAACCGATGGCGACGGTGATCTGAAACTGAAATTCAAGGCAAATGGCGCCTTTGTAGTACTGGAATCCCTTGAAGAGGGCAGCCGGATTTCCGTCACCATAGACGGGTTGCCCGCCGGGGATACGGCGGACGTATCCGGTGGCTTGCTCGTCCCGGGACAAAGCGGATTATATCGTCTCATGGAGACCGGCGAATCGTCAGAACATTTACTGCAACTCAGGATTCAGGGCCGGGTGAGACTCTATACCTTCACATTCGAATAATAACAAGGAGCATGACATGAAATTCAATCATATATCGACATTGAAAGTATTAGCAGCGGTTTTTCTTCTGTCCTCTCCCCTGACAGCGGGGGGATCCGCCGACAGAGCAGAACCGGGAACCGAAATCAGGGATTTGCAGGATCCCCTCCCCCCTCCCGGCTTTACCGGTAATGAATGGATGGTTCCGGAAGATAGGGAGCTGAGAAACCGTCTCACCGATCTTCAGTACAGGGTCACCCGGGAGGAGGGAACGGAACCTTCCTTCCGCAATGAGTACTGGGATAACCACGAAGAGGGCATCTACGTGGATATCCTATCCGGGGAGCCCCTCTTCAGCTCCACGGACAAGTTCAACTCCGGCACGGGCTGGCCCAGCTTCACCCAGCCCATATCCGGGGGAAATGTGGTGGAGGAGACGGACAGCTCCCACGGCATGGTCAGGACCGAGGTCCGCAGTTACTACGCCGACTCTCACCTGGGCCATGTCTTCCCCGACGGACCGGCACCGACGGGGCTGCGTTACTGCATCAACTCCGCCTCCCTGAGATTCATCCCCCGGGAGAACATGGAAAAAGAGGGCTACGGTGCCTATCTATATCTTTTCGAAGAGAAACTCAGGATTCGGGGGGAAATCCCCGACTGGCGCAGCCGCTACGATGAGAAACAAGCGGAGACAGCGGTTTTCGCCGGAGGATGCTTCTGGGGGGTGGAAGCGGTTTTCGAGCAGCTTCAGGGGGTTCTTTCCGTGGATTCCGGCTATGCGGGAGGTGACACGGTTTCTCCCACCTATGAAGCAGTGGGTTCGGGCGCCACCGGCCATGCGGAATCGGTACGCATTATCTACGATCCCCGGCAAATCGATTACCCGACCCTGCTAAAGGTGTTCTTTACGATCGCACATGATCCTACACAGCTGAATTATCAGGGACCGGACCGGGGCACCCAGTATCGTTCCGCCGTATTCTATACCGACGAAACCCAGAAGACACTGACCGAGAGATACATAAGTGAATTGGAAAATTCGGGCCGGTTTGATAAGAAAATAGTCACGGAAGTAACCCCCCTTGAGCAATTCTACCGGGCCGAGGATTATCATCAGGATTTCCTGCGCCTGCACCCTTCCCACCCCTATATCTCCTATTGGGACATCCCCAAACTGGAGGATCTGCAGCGCAGCTTCCCCCAGCTTCTGGCGGAGGACAGGTAGCCGGAATCAATTGACAGGTTCGTCCGGACATGGTAGTTTTTTTCTGTGAATAACTATACCATCGTCCGGTTCGAACATCTGAATCAGCATGACAATCTCTTCGGCGGCCAGATGCTCAGCTGGGTGGATGAATTCGCCTGGCTCACCGCCGCCCGGGATTTCCCCGGTTACCGTCTGGTCACCCGGGCCATGGATAAAATCAGCTTTGAGAAAAACGTTCCCAACGGTTCCATCCTGAGGTTCCACATACTCCCCTGTAAACAGGGCAACAGCAGTATCACCTACATGGTGGACGTTTTCGCCGATGCCCCCGGGGCCAGCGGCG
The DNA here is from genome assembly GCA_016936115.1 of Spirochaetales bacterium. Taxonomy (GTDB): domain Bacteria; phylum Spirochaetota; class Spirochaetia; order DSM-2461; family DSM-2461; genus SZUA-368. The sequence continues at coordinate 17,826 of JAFGPQ010000011.1, forward strand.
AGGTTCTCGTCTTCGGCACCAAGGTCACCTTCGTCAGCATTTCCGAGACGGGAGAAAAGGTTCCCCTGCCCAAAAGCGACGTCCTGAGATCCCAGAGAGAGGAATTTCTCTCCCAGATCTGAAACCCTATCGATTGACAATTTCTCCCTCAAAGTCCTATTATGGAAACAGCCGGGTCGATTCGTTGAACGGTACCGGCGGTAAAAAACTTATCTTAATCAATTCAGACTTGATTCAAAGGGACAGGATCTGATGACACTAGCACTTGATGTGGGCAGTTCCCGGATATTCGGGGGACTGATACAGGACGGCGGCGTTCTGGCTTCTTTTCACAAAAATACCTCCACCGGACTCACCAGGGATGAACTGGGGCTTTTTCTGGTGCAGTGGCTCGAAACCCGGGGTTACCGAAAGGAAGACATAGGACTCTTCGTTTACTGCTCCGTGGTACCCGAACTGAACCGGGTGCTAGAAGAGTGCGGCCGTATCTATCTGGAAAGGGAAGCCCTGACTCTCAGGGCGGGCGTAAAAAGCGGTTTGCAGGTTAAGTATACCAACCATCAGGAGTTGGGTGCGGATCTGATAGCCAATGCGGTGGGAGCCGCCGGCAGCCATCCCGACAGAAACCTCATCATAGTCGATTTCGGAACAGCCACGAGTCTATGCGCTGTGAGCAAAGAGAGAGAATACCTGGGGGGCACCCTCATACCTGGACTTACCATAGCCATGGAGGCCCTGGCGGACAGAACGGCCCGGCTTCCCGTGGTAGAGATCGCTCCGGTGGGCAGAGTCTGCTCCCGGGATACGGTCAGCGCCATTCAGGGGGGTCTTTTCTACGGAACCCTGGGCATGCTCAAGGAACTCATAAAACGGCTCAGCCGGGAGTGCTTTCCCGAAGAAAGCGTTCTTGTCATAGCCACGGGAGAACAGGCCCGGCTTTTTGAGAAATTTTCTCTCTTCGATCACATCATACCGGAGCTCGTCCTTCTGGGACTGGATCGGATCCGTCATCTGAACTCATAATCTGAATTGACCAAGGCTGGAGGTCGCCATGGGCGAACAGACCTGGTCTGCCAAGCAGACAGCAACATGGAAAAGCAAAGTAGGATTAGCCGAAATGCTCAAGGGGGGCGTTATCATGGATGTGGTAACCCCGGAACAGGCGAAAATTGCCGAGGAAGCGGGAGCCGCCGCCGTCATGGCTCTGGAAAGGGTCCCCGCGGATATCCGACGTGACGGAGGGGTAGCCCGCATGTCCGATCCGGAAATGATCAAGGGCATACAGGAGGCGGTCACCATTCCGGTTATGGCCAAATGTCGTATCGGCCACTTTACCGAAGCCCGCATTCTGGAAGCCCTCGCCCTGGATTTTATCGATGAGTCGGAGGTTCTTACCCCGGCGGACGACCGGTTTCACATATTCAAGGAAGACTTTGCCGTGCCCTTCGTCTGCGGCTGCCGTAACCTGGGCGAAGCTCTGCGCCGCATAGGCGAGGGAGCCGCCATGATCCGCACGAAAGGGGAAGCGGGCACCGGGGACATTCTGGAAGCGGTCCGCCACATGCGCACCCTCAAGGAGGAAATCGCCCAGCTGACCGTTCTCCCCCGGGAAACTCTTATGACCCGGGCTAAAGAACTGGGAGCTCCCTACGATCTGGTCTGCGAAGTGGCCCGCATGGGCAAGCTGCCCGTACCGAATTTCTCAGCCGGAGGCGTAGCAACTCCCGCCGATGCGGCTCTGATGATGCACCTGGGAGCGGAGGCGGTCTTCGTAGGATCGGGTATCTTCAAGTCCGAATCACCCCAGAAGCGGGCCCGGGCCATTGTGGAAGCGGTCACCTACTATGAAGACCCGGCGAAACTGGCAGAGATATCCCGGAATCTGGGCGCCCCCATGACAGGCATCGGTATGGACGAACTGCTCCCTGACCAACGAATCGCCGGACGGGGCTGGTAATGGCCGTCCCGGGCATACTGGCCCTACAAGGGGGATTTGAGGCGCACCGCCGTATTCTGGTCCAGCTGGGTTACGACCCGATCCTGGTGCGAACCGGGAGGGATCTGGACAGGGTGTGCTCTCTCATCCTCCCCGGCGGGGAGAGTACGGTCATGACTAAGCTGCTGAAGCGCGCCGATCTGTTCGAGCCTCTGGCGGAGAAAATTCAGGCCGGCCTGCCCGTCTTCGGTACCTGCGCCGGTATGATCCTGCTCTCCAACGGGGTGGAAGAGTCGGACCAGCCCACCCTTGGAGCCATGGATTTCACTGTCAGAAGGAACGCCACGGGACGTCAGAAAGAGAGCTTTGAAGTTCCCCTGCTCTGGCAGGAAAAGAACTTCAGCGCCCTCTTCATCCGCGCCCCGGAAATCCAGCGGATCGGTAACGGGGAAATGGTGCTGCTCAGCTACCGGGACAAACCGGTTCTGGTGCAGCAGGACAACTGCCTCGCCGCAAGCTTTCACCCCGAACTGACCGGCTTTACAGAAATCCACCGCTATTTCCTGAACCATATTTAACCAATAAAAAGGGACTGCCTCCGCAAGGAGCAGCCCCCATTCTCAATTCTTCATTCCTAATTCTGCATTGACCCTACCGGGAACCCTTGTAAATAATCCGGACTCTCTTGAAAAGCCCTTCCCCTTCACTCTTGGTCATTACATCATTTCTGTCGTTCAGAGTGGTATGAATCAACCTTCTTTCAAAGGGATTCATGGGCTCAAGCAGTTTGGAAGATTTGGACCGGATCACCGCTTCGGCGGTCTTCTCGGCGATCTTGATCAGGTTCTCCTCCCGGCGGCGGCGGTAATTCTCCGCATCCAGGATAACCCGGTTCTGACTTTTGCCTTCGGATATGCGGCTCTCGTATACATTGACTAGAAGCTGCAGGGCATCGATATTCTTTCCCTTCCGTCCGATGAGGATCGCCGAATTATCCGATTCGATAGAAAAAATCAGCTTCTCCTGCTCCCTCTCTTTCAGAGTTACCACCGCTTCGTAACCCATATTTTTTATGACATTGGTGGTAAAGTCGATAAGTTTCTTTTCCAGATCGTTTTCCGGCTCCAGATCGGGTCTCTCGTCCTTAAAGGTAAACTGACTGTCGTCAAAATGCGCCCGAATTCTTACGGTTCCCTTCTTAAATAGAAAACCGGACTTTTCCGCCGACAGGATCTCCACTTCAAACTGATCCTGCGTGAGACCGAGTTCGCTCACCGCTTTCTGTATGGCGTCCTTCTCGGTCTTTCCTTCGAATTCCTTAATCATCATATATCTCCTGAAACCGGCTTAACACCGGTATAATCTCTCTTATTTGCCCTTTCCCTTTTTGGGAGTGACAAGGCCGTCCTGAATCTTCTTCTTCCTGGTTATGTAAACCTGCTGGGCCGTGGTCATCACGTTCATGGAAATCCAGTAGATAAGCAGACCGGAGGGCACGTTATAGAGCACGAAGAAGAACATGGCGGGCATACCGTACATCATCATCTTCTGCTGGGCCCCGGACTGGCCGGCGGTCTGGGTATTCTGGGTGAACTTCATGGAAAGGAGCTGCGTAGCCACATAAATGATGGGCAGAAGACGCAGATCGCTTCCGATATTGAAGGGTATCGTCACCGGGGCGAAATTCCATACCGATTCGGGGGCGGACAGGTCATTGATCCAGCCGGGAATAAACACGGCCCCTCTCAGGTCGAAATAGCGGTTCAGCATGCCGTATACCGCAAAGAGGATGGGCATCTGGAGCAGCATGGGCAAACAGCCTCCCAGGGGACTGACTCCCTGTTCCTTGTAGACTTTCCCCATCTCCGCCTGCTGTTTCTGGGGATCGTCTTTGTATTTCTCCTGCACTTCCTTGATGATAGGCTGTATTTCCTGCATCCGGGCGGTGGACTCATAACTCTTATGGGTCACCGGAAAGAGAATGATCTTGATGAGAAGGGTCATAAGGATAATGGCGATACCGTAGTTGGGGATAACCTTGTAGATAAGCTCGATAATCAGCTTTAAAAACCACTGAATCGGGGCCAGCACGCCGCTGGAAGAGGAGAGCTCATTCAAATTCAGACTGGAAAAGTTGAAGCTGTTGTCTATCCCGTTGTTATAGAGCGAGAGATACTTCTTATCCTTGGGTCCGATGTAGAAGTAGTAAACATCGCTGTTTTTGGAGCTTCCGATAGCCGGCCGGGCCAGAGACATGTAGGAGGTGTCCTTCCCGTCGGTACCGGTCTCCCGGTTATCGAAAATCACCTTGTATTTGGTTGAATCGGTTATGGCGGCCACGGTGAAGTACTTTCCGCTGATGGCAGCCCAGTTCACATATTCATCTACGGTATACTGATTTTTCTTCGTTCCCTTGTTCAAAAGGGAGATCTTTTCGTTTTTATAAGTCTGGAACTGACGGAAATAGTAACGCCCGTCCAGCTTATCAAAGGAAGGCCCGATCTGGGGACCGTAGGTAAGGGTATAGGCGTAACCGTCGTAATTCAGGGGAATGTAATCATTCTCCGAATTAACCATTTCCACTTTCATTTCCATCATGTACTCATTGGGTACGAAACGGAACTTCTTGGTGATGGTGAAGGGAGAACTGGTCGTCCCGTCGGCATAATTCATTACAAAGGACTGATAAAAGTGGAATTCATAGTCGCTGACCTTCTTGTAATAGAAAGGTACGTTTATGGGGTGGGAGTAGTTTTCTCCGAAGGACAACTCAAAGGCTGACCGTCCTTCCGCCACGGGAAACACCATATTTACCGGCTCCCCGTCATCACCCACATGTTCCTTAAGGGTAAGCGAACTGATGACACCGCCGGCGGTGGAGAACTGTATGTTGTAAAAATCCGTGGTCAGGGAAATCTGCTTCACTTCCGCAGGAGCCGTTCCTTCGGGAGCGTTCACACTGTACTCGCTGCTTACCGCCAGGGATTCGCTGCTGATAACCGAGGTCTCCGTGGTCTGACTATCGGCAACCTGGGTATCCTGGGGCTGATTCGTAACGGCCTCCGTTCCCGCAGCAGCCTCCGGAGCAGGGAATATCCGATTCTGAAGAAAGGAAAACCCCATGATGACGACGAAACTCAATACAACGGCAAGTACAACATTTTTATCCATTACGACTCCTATCCAGTGACCGGCATGGGATCACTTTCGTTGATCAGGGTACCGGATCATACCCGCCGGGATGGCGCGGATGGCAGCGTAGGATCCTTCTGACCGATAAATACATACCCTTGGCGAATCCGTATTTTTCCAGTGCTTCGGCGGAATAGGCGGAACAGGTGGGATAGAAACGACATGATCTTGGGAGAAAGGGGGATATGATTTTTCTATAAAACAAAACTAACAAACGGAAAGCTTTGCCTAAATACGTATTAATCCACTTTAGCAAGACCGGACCTTCTTATCAGGAAATGAAACTGTTCTTCCCTATCCCTGAAACTGTAATCGCCAGGATAGATAATAAGGATAACATCAAAACCCTGCTTAATAGCATCCTTATTATTCCTGAAGATCTCTTTCATAATCCGTCGGGCATAATTTCTCTGTACCGCATTGCCGTACTTTTTCCTGAGAGTGATACCGATGCGGTTATACTCTCTCCCGTTTGGGGTAAAAAAAATTTTTGCGCCCCTGCACGAACTGGCGGCAGCGGACGCAAAAATTTTCTTGAAATCGGAAGAACTTCCGATTCGCTCATCCCTAGTAAGGTTTCTTTTCACTGGAAACGGAAAGTTTCTTCCTGCCCTTTCTTCTTCTTCTGGAAAGAATCTCCCTACCGTTCTTCGTTTTCATTCTGGCTCTGAAACCCCAGCGTCTGTTTCTTTTCGTTTTACTGGGCTGATATGTTCTTTTCATCCGTCAGTCTCCTGATATTTTTATACTACACAGTTTTATGCAAATAAAGCGAAGTAATTTTAGTTGCCTCGAAAGATTATGTCAACTGCGAAAAGGGGGATTAATCTCCCAAATTCCGTAAGTTTTGTAAAAGTGAGGAGAATTCTTCATCCTGAGCAGGCAAATCCTCCCTGTCCGACTCTTCCCGGTATTCTTCGATAAGCCGGGCGTTTTTCAGAAGTTCCCGGTTAATGTTTTCTTTCCCGCAGAAAACACGAAAGCTTCTGATATCCATGCGGGGAAACTGTTTCTTGATCTTTCTGAGCAGGGCGGTTTTCTTTATATAGAATATCTGCGCCCATCCGGGATGATCGCAATTCAAGAGAAGTACCCCGTTTTTGATGTCCTTTACTGTCAGGTGGGCCGCCAGATCGGTTCCCACCATTTTTTCCCAGGAGGAGATAAAGCCGATCCACTCCTCCCCTTCGGCGATAATCTCCCGGTCAAAAAACTGTTTGATGATATCCGTAGCGTCTCTCATCGCTTAGTCAGTACTCCCTTTTCTATATCAAAGAATATACTGTTCTGTCCGCTCTGGTAAGTGTCGTCCCCGGGTAGAAAGGTAAAAAAAGCCTGTTCGTAGGGGGGAAGACAGTCCAGAAGAAGTTTCCTTTTTTCCCTGTCCAGTTCCAGAAGCACATCATCCAGGAGGAGAATCGGCTTTTTCTCCTGACTGGCGCTGATGAAATCGGCCTGGGCAATACGCATAATCAGGGAAACCAGACGCATTTGTCCTGTGGAACCGAAATCAACGAAATTCTTACCCCCGTGCATGAAAACAAAGTTATCCCTGTGGGGACCGTACAGGGAGGATCCCCGGAAAATTTCCTTATCCTCCCGGGAACGGAGAAAGTCGAAAATCTCTTTATCCTCCTCCATATTTCTCCAGGAGGGCTGATAGGTGATGACAAGATCCTCCTCGAGACCGGAAATTTTTCTAAAGTACCGGCTGAAGTGGATATTGAAGAGGGAAGTCAGTTCCTTACGCCGAGTCTGGATTTCCTTGCCGGTTGTCACCATCTGAACCGTATAGATCTCCAGGAGGTCCCTCTTTTTCTCTTTAAGAAGCTTATTGCGGGTAAAGAGGATTTTCTTATATTTCCTCAGAGAATCCACATAGTAGGGATACTGATAGCTTAAGGTCTGATCGAAAAAAAGCCGCTTTCTTTCGGGGGATCCGTTCACAAAGGAGAGATCGTCATGACAAAAAACCACGCAGGGAATGTTATTTATAAGTTCTTTCCGGTCCCGTATGATTTTGTCATCCAGTTTCGTGGTACGGGCGCCGTTTTTGAAGGATATTCCCAGGGATCCGAACTGCTGCCCGTTGAAGGAATAGCGGGCTCCGGTGAAAAAGCCCTCTTTACCGTGGCGGCACAGATCCTTCTCAGATTTCCCACGAAAGGAGGAGGCATAGCAGAGATAGTAGATCATTTCCAGAAAATTCGTCTTTCCCTGGCCGTTCAGGCCAACGAGAAAAATATTATCCGCTCCGCTCAGATCAATCCGGCTGTCTTCCAGGTTTCTGAAATTAACGGAACGGACGCCGGTGAAGCCCAATCCCGGCCTAGTCCATCTGCATGGGCATTACCACGTGCAGATAATCCTTTTCAGGATTGCTCTGCAGTGTAACGGCCCTGTTTTTCTCGGTAAAGAGGAAAAGAATGTTGTCCTCGTCGATAACATTCAGAGGTTCTATCAGATAGGTGTAATTCAAAGCGAAAGTCGTTTCCGGTCCCTCATAGGTACAGGAAACCTTTTCACGGGCCGTACCCACGTCGCTCTCTTCCGACTTGAGAATGATCTGATCCCCTTCCACGGTCAGGAAAATCTTCTTGGATTTATGCTCCGCCAGAATGGAAACACGGCGCAGGGCATTGGAGAGATCCTCCTTGTTGATAACCACCCGGTTGTCCTGATTTTCGGGGATAACCTTGCGGTAATTGGGAAACTGACCGTCTATAAGGGATGAGGAAATTTTCTGATTGTCGAAGCGGACGAAAATAGACTTGTCCACCACGGCTATCTGGATGTTTCCCTCTCCGGAGGCGAGTTTTTTAATAAGCTGAAGGATTTTCGGGGGAACGATGATTCCGGGGAAATCGGGAATATTCTCTTCGAATTCCCTTCCGATATAGGAGAGTCTTCTTCCGTCGGTTCCCACCATAACGAGACGGGAATCCTCCTTCTCCATATAGACACCGTTCATAAAGTAACGGGTTTCATCATCGGAAATGGAGAAAATGGTATGGGAAATCATTTCCATGAAGAGTTTCTGGGAAAGTTCGAAGTAGGATGCGTCGTCCACGGCGAGAAGTTCGGGGAATTTGTCCGCATCGATCGTATTCAGCTGAAAGGAGATGTTCTCATCCTCCGTACGAATGATCATTTTTTCATTGTTCACCTGCTCAAAGGTAATGGTTCCGCTGGGAAGTGAGCGGATGATGCCCAGAAATTTATCACAGTAGATTGTGGTGCTTCCCGCTTCTTCTATCTCTACGGGTATAACCGTTTCAAAACCCACTTTCAGATCAGTAGCTTTGATGGTGAGGGAGTTATTATCCGCCTCGAGAAGAACATTGGACAGAATGGAAAGGGCATTTCTGGAAGAAACGATGTCCTGGGCAATAGAAATTTCTTTTAAAATGATATTTTTGTCGCATTTAAATTTCATGAAAGAATTCTCCTTTCAGGGGATGATTATGGAAATTTATGATAACACATTTGTGTTTCAAACGAAAGCCTTCTATTTCTAAATTTATTAATTTATAACAGTAGTAATAGTAGTAGGGCCTGTGAATTTGTGAAAAGGGGTACTATATAACAATTATATAATAAATTAGAAGAAGGATAAGTCTGAGGAAAAAACGGCCATTTTATCCACATAATCACAGGAAGCCCGGTTACCCACAGGAATCCACCGGTTTACCCTGAACAGACTAACAGAGTTATCCACAAGCGTTTGGAATTGATAATTGGATTGCAGGGTTGAGTGATAAATAACTATATTGTCTTGCTGCGTTAGCTCCTGGGAGCCAAATAATTGCAAAAAGCCCAATTCTTAATTCTGCATTCCTAATTCTTCATTTACTCAGGAGTAAATATTCTTCTTCAGTTCCGTGATCATCGGTTCCAGGGTGGAGTCAACGGCCATGCGCTCATCGATTCTCTGACAGGCGTGCATAACAGTGGTGTGATCCTTACCGCCGAATTCAATACCGATTTCCGTTGTGGAATAATCGGTCAGTTCCCGCGAGAGAAACATGGCTATGTGACGGGGGAAGGTTATTTTCTGAGTTCTTTTCTTCCCTTTGATATCCATGATGGAAACATTGAAATACTCGGAAACGACCTTCTGTATTTTTGCGATATTCACAGCAGTCTGGGGGGAGACTGAGAAGTACTGCTGCAGAAGGTTCTTCACCGTCTCAACGGTGATATCCTTTTTAACTATATCCGCATAACCGATAATTCTGTTCAGGGCCGCCTCCAGATCTCTGATGTTTGATGTGATATTCCGTGAGATAAATTCAATCACTTCCAGGGAGATCTCACCGGTATAGTTAGTCTGTTCAATCTTTTTCTTGATAATGGCTATACGGGTTTCATAACTGGGGGGCTGGAGATCCACCATGAGGCCTCTCTGGAAACGGCTCTTGAGGCGGTCATTGAATTTTTTCAGCTCCGAGGGGGGTCTATCGCAGGTGAAGACAAGCTGTTTGTCAAAATCGTATAGGGCATTGAAGGTATGGAAGAGCTCTTCCTGGGTATCGTTCTTGTCCTGGAGATCATGGATATCGTCCAGAAGCAGAAGATCCACCTTGCGGTATTTATTTTTGAAATTGTTCTGCGTATTGGTTCTGATGGACTGGATAAATTCGTTGACGAAAGTTTCGCTGGGAATACAGACTATTTTTGCCTGGGGATTTGCTTCATAGACCTGATTTCCTATGGCCTGCATCAGGTGGGTTTTACCCAGGCCGACTCCTCCGTATATAAGGAAGGGATTATACTGGGTTTTACCCGGATTATCGGCGATAGCCTTGGCGGCCCCCACGGCAAAATCATTATTATTGCCGATCACGTAATTATCGAAGGTGAAATTCGTCTGCAGCTGAGGATGGGAAACCCTTCTTTCGGAAACAGGAATGCTCTTTTTCACCGTTTCCCGAACGGGAGCGATTTCTTCAGGGTCATCATCATCATAAACTTCCTCCTCCTTATTCTCTGAAATGATGAAATCCACCTTGATTCGGGAACCGGAAAGTTCTTCCAGGGTTTTTTCAATAAGAGTGTTATAGTTACGGGAGAGAACCTGGTCACGATAGAAACGGGAAGGGGTTTCAATAATGAGTTGCGAATTATCATAGGATTTGTAAACCAGTTTTTCAAACCAAAGATGGAATTCCGCCTCGTCTATCTTATTTTCCCTTATCTGACGGATGCATTCGTCCCAAAAGACTTTGAACTCCAAGTTGGCCATAAAAATCTACTCCTGGTCTTATATACGCATACTATAGCATAATTTCAGAGGGAATGACTATCTTTACTTTTTTAGTCTTGAAAGATATAATATAATGGTTATTTTCCCCATACTATAATTATTAGCAGGTAGAATCATGTCCAACAATTACGATGCTCAGAGTATTCAGATACTGAAAGGTCTGGAGGCAGTCCGTAAACGTCCGGGAATGTATATCGGCTCAACCGGGACAGACGGTCTTCATCATCTTGTTTATGAAATAGTGGATAACAGTATCGATGAAGCCCTGGCCGGTTATTGTAATGAAATCTGTGTCTTTATTGAAGAGAATGATATAATCAGAGTCACCGATAACGGACGGGGTATTCCCACGGGAATTCATCTTGTGGAAGGAATAAGCGCGCTGGAAGTGGTTATGACGAAACTGCACGCGGGCGGTAAGTTCGACAAAGGTACGTACAAGGTATCCGGCGGACTTCACGGAGTGGGTGCGGCTGTTGTAAATGCTCTCTCGGACTGGTGTGAAGTCAGTGTTAATCAAAACGGAAAGGTTCATCGTCAGACTTATAAAAAAGGTATACCCGACGGTCCCATGGAAATTGTGGGAGACACCGACCAGACCGGTACTATTACGCGATTCAAGCCGGACAGTTCCATTTTTGATGAACTGATCTACAGTTATGACGTGCTTTCCCAGAGACTGCGGGAGCTGGCCTTTCTGAACAAGGGTGTCCACATTAATCTGAAAGATGAGAGACCGGGGCAGACCAAGAGCAATAATTTCATGTTCGAAGGGGGAGTGAAATCCTTCGTCGAGTATCTGAATAAGAAAAAGGTACCTCTCCATGAGGAGCCGGTTTATTTTGAAACCATCAAGGATGACATTACCGTAGAAGTGGCCATGCAGTATAATGATGGGTTCTCCGAAGTTATATTTTCTTACGTCAACAACATTAATACGAGAGAAGGCGGTACGCATCTCTCCGGATTCAAAACAGCTTTGACCAGGACCATGAACAACTTCTTGCAGCAGGATACGAAGCTTTCCAAGAAGGCGGATGAGAGTTTTTCCGGGGACGATGTCCGGGAAGGACTCACCTGCGTCATTTCAGTAAAAGTACCGGAACCCCAGTTTGAAGGGCAGACGAAAACGAAGCTGGGAAACTCGGAAGTGAGAGGTCTTGTGGATTCCCTGGTAAATGAAGAGCTGACCTCTTATTTTGAAGAGAATCCCCGGGTTATCGGAGTTATTCTCGAAAAAGCTATGCTGGCAGCCAAGGCGAGAGCCGCTGCCAGAAGGGCCCGGGAAAACGCCCGTCGTAAAAACCCCCTTGACGGTGCCAGTCTTCCGGGCAAACTGGCGGACTGCGCCGATAAGAATCCGGAAAACTGCGAAGTCTTCATTGTCGAGGGAGATTCGGCAGGGGGTTCGGCTAAGCAGGGTCGGGACAGATCAATTCAGGCGATACTTCCTCTCTGGGGGAAAATGCTGAATGTGGAAAAGACCCGGGTGGAGAAGGTTATTTCCAATGATAAGATGTATCCCATCATCGCAGCTCTCGGAACTAATTTGGGAGATGAGTTCAATATAGAAAAACTTCGCTACCATAAGATTATCATCATGGCCGATGCGGATGTGGACGGATCCCATATCAGAACCCTGCTGCTTACCTTTTTTGTCCGATATATGCAGCCCCTGGTTGAGAAGGGCCATATCTATCTGGCCATGCCGCCCCTTTATAAAGTCAGTTACGGCAAGCAGTTCGGTTATGCCTTCGATGATGCGGAGCGGGATAATCTGGTAAAATCCTTTGCGGTGGATCCCGAGAAAATAGAGATTCAGAGATACAAGGGTCTGGGCGAAATGAATCCGGACCAGCTCTGGGAAACCACCATGAATCCGGAGACCAGAAATATAAAAAGAGTGACCATGGAAGATTTCGTTGCAGCGGATGAGATCTTTACCATTCTCATGGGCGAGGAAGTTCCCCCCCGTAGAAAGTTTATTGAGGATAACGCCCTTTCCGTTGTGAACCTTGATGTGTAACAGGAGTGCAGAGTGAGTGATTTTCAGGGAAAAGTCATACCCATCGCCATTGAAGATGAGGTAAAAGAGTCCTATCTGAATTATGCCATGTCCGTAATTGTCAGCCGTGCGCTGCCGGACATTCGTGACGGTCTGAAGCCGGTCCACCGGAGAATTCTCTATTCCATGAGTGAAATGGGTCTCCGCTATAACAGCAAGGAAAAAAAGTGTGCCCGTATTGTGGGTGACGTACTCGGTAAATTCCATCCCCACGGAGATGCTTCGGTATACGATGCCCTGGTCAGAATGGCCCAGGATTTTTCTCTGAGAGAACCCCTGGTTCACGGACAGGGAAATTTCGGTTCCGTAGACGGGGATCCCCCAGCTGCCATGAGATACACCGAAGCCAAGATGGCCCGTATTTCCGAGGCCATGCTGAGGGATATCAAGAAGGAAACCGTCGATTTCGGGCCCAACTACGATGATTCCATGCAGGAACCCCTTGTTCTTCCCGCGGCATTTCCCGCTCTGCTGGTTAACGGTTCCAACGGTATCGCCGTCGGTATGGCTACAAATATGCCTCCCCACAACCTGGGAGAGGTTTGCGACGCAGTCTGTGCCCTGATCGAAGATCCGGAATTGACCATTGAGGATCTTCTGGAATATGTGAAGGGACCCGACTATCCCACGGGAGCCACTATTTACGGCAAAGTGGGCATCCGCATGGCGGCAAAAACCGGCCGGGGAAAAATTATCGCCCGAGCCAAGTATCACCTGGAAGAGTTAAGGGGTGACAGGGAAGCCATTATCTTCACAGAAATTCCCTACCAGGTGAATAAGGCAAAGCTGATTGAAAGAATTGCCGAGCTGGTAAAGGAAAAACGGATTGAGGGCATCTCGGAGCTGAGAGATGAGTCGGACCGGCAGGGTATGCGTATCGTTATTGAATTGAAGAAGAGCATTCCCACGAAAGTTGTTCTGAATCATCTTTTCTCCTTAACCCCGCTTCAGTCCAATTTCAACGTAATTAACCTGGCCCTTGTTGACGGAAAACCCAAGCTATGTAATCTCAAGCTCATTCTGAATCATTTCATTGCCCACCGGCAGGATGTTATCAGACGGCGCTGTATCTTCGATCTTGAAAAAGCTAAGGCAAGAGCCCATATTCTGGAAGCCCTTAAGGTAGCCCTTGATAATATTGATGAGATTGTCGAAATCATCAAGAAATCTGAAAATGTGAATATGGCCCGGGTTAACCTGATGGAGAGATTCAGTTTCACTGAAATCCAGGCCCAGGCGATTCTGGATATGAGGCTGCAGAAGCTCACCAGTCTGGAAACCCAGAAGATCATCGATGAACTGAACGAAGTCCTGGCCGAAATTGCCTACCTGGAAGACCTTCTTGCCCATGAAGAGAAGATTCTGGGCGTTATCAAGGATGAAACCCAGGAGTTGAAGGAGAAGTACGGTAATCCCCGCAAGACAGATATTCTACCCGAAGAGCTGGAAAGCATGAATATGGAGGACTTCATCAAGAAGGAGAACATGGTCGTTCTTATCTCCAACAGGGGTTTTATCAAGAGAATTGCCGTAACTGAATACAAAGAGCAGAGCCGGGGAGGTAAGGGTTCCAATACATCAAAGCTCAAGGATGATGATTTCATAGAGCACATGTTTATAGCCAATACCCATACCCATATCATGTTTGTTACCAATAAGGCCAAAGCTTACTGGCTTAAGGTCTACGAAATACCCGAAGGCTCCCGGGCCTCCAAGGGAAAACACCTCAGGACCATTTTTGAATTCGAAGAGGATGAGGAGATTACCGCATCCGTTCCCCTGGAAGAGTTCAGAGAGGACCAGTACCTGTTCATGGCCACGAAGAATGCGGTTGTGAAAAGGGTTTCCACCTATGATTTCAGAAATGCGAAGATGAGAGGTATCAGAGCTATTGATCTGGATGAGGGGGATTCCCTGGTTACGGCTAAGCTGACCTACGGTGACGGTGATATTATGCTTGTCACAAAGAGGGGCAAGGGGTTACGGATTAACGAAGAGAATGTTCGCTGTATGGGCCGTGTTGCCCGGGGTGTCAGAGGTATAAAGCTGGCCGAAGGTGATGAGCTTATCGGTATGTGTAATGTCAATGACGATTATAAGATGCTCCTTATTTCTGAATACGGCTACGGAAAGCGAACCGACTTCAATGAGTTTTCTGCTCACGGAAGAGGTACGGGAGGTCAGAAAGCCTATGGCGTTAATAAAAAGACCGGAGAACTTGTGGGTATTCTTTCCGTTCTTGAAGAGGATAGTATAATCTGTATTACATCACAGGGAAAGGCTATCCGATTACCGGTACACTCCATTTCTATCAACGGGCGAGCGGCTTTCGGCGTACGTGTTCTGAATACGGGATACGATGATAAGCTTATCGGTTTGGCCCGTCAGGAAAAGGAAAACGAGGATAATGTCACATCAGAAGATGAAGAAGATGATAATCAGCTTGAGTTAATCGGAGACGAAAATGATTCCGGTGTTTCACGTGAAACAATATCCGAAGATGAAACTGATGAGGATGAACAGGAAGATTCGGAAGATCAGGATGATACTGACGAGTAATTAACAGCTTATTAAAAATAGGGGATGGCGATTGCCATCCCTTTTTTGTTTCACGTGAAACATTAGGTGATAAATTCCTATACCTGTGGAAAACTTCGGGGTTAAATTCCTATTTTAGTGATATCAAAAAACGCGCATATTAATTCTATGTATTATAAGGAATAAATTCATCAGGAAAACGGAATATCAAAATTAATCCGGTGGATAAGATGTGGATAAAAAAAACTGCTCCTACAGGAGCAGCTCTTAACCTGAGATAAAGAAGTTTTTAGATATTCTCTACTGAAGAAATCTCAGGAACAACCTTTTTAAGATAGTTCTCCACTCCCTGCTTCAGTGTCATCTGCGCCATGGGGCATCCGTTACAGGCTCCCTGCAGTTCTACCTTTACAATATTCTCATCGGTGATTTCAACGAACCGGATATCACCACCATCGGCCTGAAGACTGGGTCTTACTTCTTCAAGTGCCTGGGAAACTCTTTCTTTAAGATCGCTCATGGATTTCTCCTTTTTATGATGAGTATAATAATTATTTATCCCTATTTCAACACCTAATTTATCGGGAAAAACATAATTGACGGGGGTATGAAACTATTCTATTATTACATAAGAGGTTAAAGGATGAATTCTATTGTTAAAGAACCGGTCTATCTTCAGATCTGTCATGTTCTGAAAGAGTTAATCGACAAGGGAGAATTCTCCCGGGGAAGTCGTTTTTTATCGGAGCGAGAGGTCAGTGCCCGTTTTGATGTAAGTAGAACAACAGCAAATAAAGCTCTCTCCAGCCTGGTGGGGGAGGGAATCCTCACCTATAAAAAAGGTGTCGGTACTTTTGTTTCCGAGGGTTCTGCTAAAGTCAGTATCGATATTCAGGAATTCCTGAAGCATACCCCCCATATGAGCTATGATATAAAGGTCTTCTGCGAGAGAGCCTTTAAGGATCTCCCCGATTCCATTCAAAATGTCTTTAGCGAAGCTCATCCGGTATACTATATCATGACCGTATATTCCCTATCCGGTTCCCCAGTCATTATTAACAGGAAATATATTAACACTCCCGATTCGCTTAAATCCGGGGAGAAATTTATTAAGAATGACTATTTTGAGTATAACCTGGTAAAAAAGGAAATCAATCTTTCCCGTCTCAAGAAAAATGATGCCCCCCTAATGAAAATGAATGAAGGGGATACTCTGTATCTGGTAAGAGATGAACTGGTGAAGGAAGACAGTGTTGTCTATGATGTCAGTCTACTGAAGTCCGAGAATATCAGCTTTATCATGGATTTGGATGGTATCATGAAGATCAGTTGCCAGGGTGAAATTTAAATGACGGTAAATAACAGAGTCGTTTGGATTACGGGAGCCTCATCGGGAATAGGGGAGGCGCTGGCCTATGAATTTCATAAAAAGGGCGCCCGGGTTGTCATTTCAGCCCGAAATAAGGAGAAATTGGATCAAATATCTCAATCTCTGGGAGAAAACTGTTACGTTCTCCCCCTGGATATGATGGAACGGAATTCCTTTGGGGAAGCTCTCGAATCTGTTTTACAGAAGTGGGGGCGAATCGATATTCTCATTAATAATGCCGGTATCAGTCAAAGATCCCTGGTCGCGGATACGGATATAACCGTTGTTGAGAAAATTATGATGACGAATTACGTGGGTCCCGCCGGCCTTACCGGTTTAGTCATCCCCCATATGATTGAAAGAAATGAGGGATACTGCCTCTTTGTCAGCAGTGTGGCCGGTAAATTCGCCACCCCTCTCCGCAGTTCCTATGCAGCCTCGAAAATGGCTCTGCAGGGATTTACCGATTCCCTAAGAGCAGAGGTTCATCATCAGGGGATAAGGGTCTCCCTTATTGTGCCCGGTTTCGTTAAAACGGCTATCTCACTGAATGCCCTGGAGGGAAAAGGGAACCAGCACGGCTTGATGGATCCCAATCAGGAAAGGGGCATATCTGCGGAACAAGCGGCGAAAATTATTGTAAAAGGGATTGAAAAGGAAAAACGCGAGATCTATCTTGGTATGGTGGCTAAGACACGATTTGCCCTGTTCCTAAGCCGCTATATTCCTTCTCTTCTGGCTGTGGTGATGCGTAAAGCGAAAGTAACCTAACGTGGCTAACCCAGAAAAAGATCCAGACAGTCGGAAATATAGGATATGTAATCGGACTTAATAACAGCCCGGCTGTAGTTCGTCCCTTCCAAAGGCTGAGCCTTCCTGATCATCTTGGATCTCTTTTGGGGAGTATTCCTGTCGAACCAGTATACCAGGGATATTTTCCCCCGGTTCAATTCAATACAGGAGATTCCTCTCTTTCCGATGGCACAGCCGGAATTAAAGAGGCAGGGCACAATAACTTCATCGGAATAGATGGAGTGAGCCAGATCTCCGAACTTATCGTCCTTTGTAATTTCATCCAATTCTTTCTTGAGCTTCCTTATTTTCTTCCGTAACTTTTCATGCTTGTCCGGTGAGGCATCCCGGTAAGTCCGCAGGAGATACTCTATTTTGTATTTAACCATCTCTTTACGGGATTGGGATTCGAAAAGGGGCCTGTGAGTATGGCCGATGATGGATACGATCTTC
The DNA here is from genome assembly GCA_016936115.1 of Spirochaetales bacterium. Taxonomy (GTDB): domain Bacteria; phylum Spirochaetota; class Spirochaetia; order DSM-2461; family DSM-2461; genus SZUA-368. Next base: position 35,437 of record JAFGPQ010000011.1, read on the forward strand.
TTATACTGTGAAAACTGATAGGAGTGCTTCTCCAGGTAGTGCTTCTTCCAGTTATTGTCCTTGTCGGAATAGTTTTTGATGCCCAGGGGTTTGGCTATATAATGGAGGGCAAACTCCACCAGTTTATTGAAACGGCTGTAGAAGCGGGAAGACTGATGGCCGTGATAAACAAAAAAATCCTGCCTATTCCAGGTGAATGTGACTCCATCGTGAAGGGGAAACAGTTGATGCTGACTCAACTCCAGCAGAAGCTTGTCATCGTGGTTTCCGCATATTTTCGTCAGTCTCTTGTCCCTGTTATACAGGGTGAAAACCTCATAAAGGTCCTTCCAGTACTCTCTGATACGGGGTAGTGAAAATTTCTGCAGCTCCTCCACATCACCGTTCAGTATCAGATGCCATTTCTTTTGGTTATAGTATTTCTCAAGGATTTCCTGAACCATAGGGCCGTTATCGAGAAAATCATCCTGCCGTTTGCCGTTGCCCATATGAAAATCACTGATGATGATAATCTTATCCTTATCGGTAAAGGTAAGGGGAGTGGCCTTGCGGTAGGTATGCTCCAGGGAAGGGTTAATTAAAATTTTACGTTTCATTATAAGTAAAATATAATGGATTTGTTGGAAAAGTGTTAATTTCCCGTAAAAAATTTACTCCCGAACTCTTCTATGATCCCGGGCAGGGATGATTCTATGTGGTCAATATCATCCTTTGAAACTTCATTATTCGTGACAAAGCGAAACCAACCTCCTTCGGGAGGATAGGTCAGGATATTCTCTTCCTTCAGAAGATTGAGGAAAAAAAGCTCCTTTTCCGGGGTATCGGCACCTTTTACCTGAATGAAGACCATATTGATCTGAATGCTCTCCCTGTCCACATGAAAGAGGGAATATCTTCCGAAGATCTCGCCCAGACGTTTCGCATGGGTATGGTCGTCGGCCAGTCTATCCACCATGTTATCCAGAGCAAACAATCCGGCTCCCGCCAAAATGCCGATCTGCCGCATTCCTCCGCCCATGATTTTCCTGTTGCGCCTGGCCCGGTCTATAAAGGCTTTGCTGCCGCATAGGAGGGAACCGGCCGGAGCGGTGAGCCCTTTGGAGAGACAGAACATGAGAGAATCCGTATGGGAGGCGATCTCCTTTACCGATATACCCAGAGCCTGGGCGGCATTAAAAAGACGGGCTCCGTCCAAATGAACGGGTATACCATAGGTTTCGGCTCCCCTTTTAATCCTTACCATCTCCTCGAGGGGAAGCAGGGTTCCGTTGGAGAGGGGATTCTCAATCTCTATGAGGGAGGGTTTGGGAAAATGAATATCATCGGACTTGCGAATCTTCGGTTCAATTTCATCCCAGGTCAGCCATTTGCCTTTGGGAGAGATGGTTCTTAAAAAGGCGGAGCTGAGAATGGAGGCGGCGCCGCACTCATGCTGGACGATATGGGAATCGTCGGAAAGATACACTTCGCCGCCCCTCTGTATATGGGTCATAAGGGAGAGCTGATTAGCAAAGGTCCCGCTGGGTACGAAAAGGGCAGCCTCTTTGCCGGTCAGCTGCGCCGCCCGGGCTTCCAGTTCATTGACAGTGGGATCCTCTCCCAGGACATCGTCACCCACGGGGGCGTTCATCATGGCTTCTCTCATGGCGGCAGAAGGTTTGGTTACCGTATCGGATCTCAGATCAATCATTCTTTTCATGGGATTATGTTAACACTTTTTCCTGAGAAAGTAGAGTCCGTCCGCAGAACTGAGGGTGAATTGTTCCGTTCTTTTCATGAAATGATGAAAATTCAGGGTGGGTTTTCGCATAAGTCCTGGCCCTCCCATGAAATAAGCCCAATCTACTTGATTGGGAAGTATAAGTCTTTCTCCGAAAAGATTGATCACCCGTTCCATGGACTTTTCCATGAGGTTAAGCCAGAGATCCGATTTATGGTCCAGCTCTTCCCTTTCGGGGCGGCGAATGTGCTCCATATGATAAAAACCGCTGTCGTAATCCAGAACCTTGATACGCAGGGCATCGCCTACCTGAAAATCATATCTTTCATAAAACTCACCCATAGCCAGGACTGGCAGGGAGAGACGGGAACAGTCGCTGCCCAGATGCTCCTGCATATTCATAAGAAGTATCTTCTTTCCCAGTATGGGATGATAATCTTCCAGTGTCTGCAAGGTGAAAGGGATCATTTTATGGGGAATGATGCCGTTGCCGTCGGTCAGAATAATTTCCCAGGGAGGCATAGAGGGAGGGCAAAAGGGATGCCAGCGGTCCCCGGGGACCAGAATATTACGGTTCACCTCTTCCCAGGAGGGATACACGAGAAAGGAAGCCCCCCGGTAATAGGCATTTTTGCTTATGTAATGGGAACCGTCGTAGAAATATTCATCCCGGCATCCGATTTTTTTCATCTATTTCTAAATCCTCACAGGAAATTTACAAAAAAAGCTGGCGGGAGTGAAGTATTTTTTCTTCCCATATTCTATAGTCCAATGATGAGCTCCCCATCCGACAGAAAAAAAATCTACGCCTACGGTCTTATCTATTTCGGCCTGTTCGGCGCTTATGCCATTGTCGCCCCCTTTCTTCAGCTTTTTCTAAGGGATATGAATTTCTCCCCCTCCCAGATAGGCATAATGCAGGGAAGCTTCGAAGTGGCCGGTATCATCGGTCCCATGCTGCTGGGAAGAATCGGGGATAAAACCGGGCGCTACAAACTTCTTATTATCCTGAGTATGTCCCTGGCCATCGTCTTTCACAGCATTCTCATTCTGCCTATGCCCTTCTATCTGGCCCTGTGTATCATCTTTTTTCTGGGCTTTTTCTATAAGAACGGCATTCCCCTGACCGATACCCTGGCCTCCCACGGCCTGCCCCGGTTTCAGAGTAATTACGGCAAGGTCCGTATCGTGGGCAGCCTGGGCTACGTGATCATCTCTTTTTCCCTATCCATACTGGGACTTATAGACGGGTCGTCTCCTCGTTCCATTCTCATCTGGTTTATCATAACGGTAGGGTTTCAGATCATGACCCTGTTCTTCGTTCCCCCTCCCGCCTATTCGGAGGAGGAACGGCTTAAGGCGACGGGGCATCTGACCCCTCTCTTCTGGCTGGTCATCGCCATTGTCTTCTTCAACCGGATTGCCATGTCCTCCTACTACTCCTTCTTCTTTCTCTTTATCAAACAGACCTGGGCCATTGAGAAAATCGGCGCTGTCAGCGCCCTGGCCGCTTTTATAGAGATTCCTGTTATTGTTCTCACATCCCGTATGATAGGGCGGTTCGGCTATGTGAATCTCTTCTTTCTCGCCCTGATAAGTGTCTCCCTGAGATTACTGGACTATGCTTTTGCCCGATCCTTTCTCTTCGTTCTGGCGGGACAGCTGTTGCACTGTCTGACCTTCGGTCTCATGCACGCTCTGACCATCGCGTTCATTCAGGAAAAGACCAAACCTGCTAATAGGGGAGTGGCCATGGCTATTTACATGTCCATCGGTATCGGATTGGCCGGTTTTATCGGCAGTACGGCGGGAGGGTATATCGTTGAGAATCTAGGTTACCGGCAGCTGTTCCTCTCTTACGGTCTCCTGCCCCTGGGCGGGCTGGTTCCTCTTTATTTCCTGAAGCGGAAACTCAGGCTCGAACATTAATGAACGAAGACGTTATTAATCTAAAACTAACACTAATTCATGATATAATTTCATCCCGGAGATAATACTAAAAAAACTAATTATCTCCGGGAGGAAAAAATGAAAAAGTTACTATGGGCCTTATGGGGAGCGATACTCCTCCTGGCATCCTGCGAGGGGACTCTGGACCCGCTGCAGGAGGGGGGCGCTCTCAAACTGACTCTAAGCGAAACGATCAGCCGAACTCTGGAACCGGAACTTTCCATGGATCCGGCTACGGTGAAAGTCTATCTTTCCGGACCCAATGGGGAGGAGCTTGAAAGTAATCTTGACGCCGATGAAACGGAAACCCTCTTTTCCGGCCTTAAATACGGATCCTGGTCGATAAGGGCGGAAGCCTTTAATGAAGAGGAGGTACTTATAGGTGAGGGTAATGCCGATTGTATAGTACATAACGGTCAAACCACTTCTGTAACGCTTATTCTGTCGCCCCTGGAAGGGCAGGGCTGCCTCTCCCTTGTGGTGAACTGGGATGTGACGGAAGTGGAAACTCCCGTATTGCAGGGAATTCTACTGGACAAGGAAGGGGAAAAGCATTTCCTGGACTTTACCCTGGACGGGGGAAAAGCCTCTGCCTGTCTGGATCTTAACATGGGGTACTACTCCCTCTCACTCGCCCTGTATGACGATGATTTTCTCTGTATCGGGGCCATGGAGATCGTTCGGATTATCGCTGAAGAACAGACGAACGGCAGCTTTGATTTCACAAATATCAAGGAGAATTACGGTACCATAGATGTGACGATCGATGTGTCCCTGGAAAATCCTCTTCATCCCCTCATCGGCGGAGCTCTGGATGTATCCGGTGTCTCCGATCCTCTGGTCATGACCGCCTCCACCGAGGAGGGACTGGACAACGTTGCCTATGCCTGGTATCTGGACGGGCAGGCTGTCGCCTGGGGCGGCAGTTATACTTTTCTTTCCGATGAAACAGGGCCCTATCGCATTGATCTGGCAGCCTTTTCCAGCGACGGGAGCAGGGCCGGTTCTACTGGATTCACCTTGCTTGTCTCCGATGAGGTGAGCGGCTATATGAAGATTTCAGAGGTACAGGGGGCGGGCCATGTGAGCCCCTATGTGAACCAATCCGTGGAAAAGGTAATCGGTGTGGTAACCGCCTGCGACAATAGGGGATTCTGGATGCAGAGCCTGGCGGCGGATGATGATTTTTCCACAAGCGAAGGCATCTACGTCTATACCTACAGCGCACCGGAGCGGCAGCCGGGAGATCTGGTTCTGGTGGATGGTACGGTTCAGGAGTACGGCTATTCCGGAGCCTTGAAGCTGACCGAGCTGAATTATGTAACCGTGGAAACACTACAGTCCGGGTACCCTCTGCCCGATCCGGTGCATATAGGTCTGGAGGGAATCCTGCCTCCGGATGGGGTGATATGCAATGATGCTGATGAGACAGTTTACAATAGTCTTTTTGATCCCGAAGAGGACAGCATCGATTTTTTCGAAGCCCTGGAAAGCATGCTTGTGGAAATTGATAATCCCGTGGCCGTGGGGGGAACGAAATACGGGGAAATACCTGTGATTCCCCGGGGGCTTAGCTACGAGTCAGCTACGAATAGGGGAGGGCTGATTCTGTCAGAAAGCAATGCCAATCCCCAGCGTCTGCATATCGATACGGATGCGGCTATCCTGGGTTATGATCCCCTGAATGCCGATACGGGGGATACCTTTGCTGAGCCGGTACAGGGAGTGGTGGGGTATGACTACGGAAAATATCTGATTCTGCCTACCATGCTGCCACAAATACAGCACAGTGGCTTATCCAGAGAAATCACAGATCTGACCGGGGATGAAGACCATTTGACCGTGGCTACCTTCAATATGGAGAATTTTCCCCGGGATGACGAAGCCATGACTGAAAATCAGATCGAAGAGAAAATCGCCGATATGGCAGAAACCTTCGTAATAGGAATGGGTTCCCCGGATATTGTCTGTGTTCAGGAGATGACCGATGACAGTTGCTCAGAAGACGACGGAACGGTAAGTTCCGACCGTAATGCGGGAAGACTGATTCAGGCGGTGACGGTTATAGGCGGACCTGGTTATGAGTATGTGGATGTGGATCCGGTGGATAAGCAGGATGGCGGGTGGACGACGGCTAATATAAGGGTAGGGTATTTCTATAATCCTGACCGGGTCTCTTTTACGCCCGCAGGTAATCCCGGCGCTCTGGATGAAACCTCTCTGGTGCTTAACGGGGATGAACTGTCTCTGACTCTCAACCCGGGACGATTCAGCATAGACTCTTTTGCCAACAGCCGGAAATCACTTCTGGCCCAATTCGAATTCCAGGGGCAATCGGTATTCCTTATCAATAATCATCTCTGTTCCAAAGGGGGAGACGATTATCAATACGGGGAGTATCAGCCCCCCCGTACTCCCAGCGAGGAAGAACGGCTTGTACAGGCCGGGGCGGTCAGAGACATGGTTCAGGATATTCTTAATGCGGACGAGGATGCCAATATCGTTCTTATGGGGGATCTCAATGACTTTCCCTTTTCCGGTACCCTGGGCATTCTCGGGGAGTCCGGACTTGTCAGTCTGACCGAAGAGCTTCTTTCCGATAATGAGCGATACAGCTATATCTACGAAGGGAACAGCCAGCAGCTTGATCACATGCTGGTATCCCCGGCCCTCCTTTCGGAAGCTAAAGTTAATATCGTGCATCGCTATGCCGAGTTCGATTCCGAATCCCGTCATACCGATCACGATCCTATTGTCGCTTCCCTATATATGGGAACGGGCGAAACCGTTAGTGAAACGGGCCTGTTTTTCTCGGAATACGCTGAAGGATCGTCGAACAACAAATATGTGGAGATTTGCAATCCCTCTGCCGAATCGGTATCCCTCGAAGGTTATCAACTGCTGTGTTTTAATAACGGCGGCACCACATCCAGCGGGAGCTTCGATTTGATAGGCAGCCTGGCTGGGAGCAGTCTTTACGTGGTTATGAACAGCGGGGCCGATCCGCTTATCCTGGATAAGGGGGATACCACCCTGACCGTATTTACCTATTAGGCCGAAATTCGAGTTTTCCGCCCCTCTATTATAAAAATCCCTCTCATTGTATAATTTGTTTGCAGA
>JAFGPQ010000097.1 GCA_016936115.1 Spirochaetales bacterium
CACCCATGATCTGGGCGCCCTGCCAGGTATGGTTATTCATGATCTCGTACTCATCCGAATCGAGAAGACCGGCTTTTTTGAGAATATTGTCGGGGATAGCCACCTTGCCGATGTCATGGAGCATGGCCACCATGCGAAAGGTGTCCTTGACCTTTTCAATCTCCTTGGGATGGTGGTTCCTCGCCTTGGCCCAGGCTTCGTAAATCTCCACCGAATAGGCTCCCACCCGGTTAACATGGGCCCCGGTTTCCTTGGGATCCCTCAGGCCGGCCATGCGTATCATGCGCAGAAGCAGGGTCCGGGTCATGCTCGCCCGCTGCAGGGCCAGGGTGGCGCTGGAGGCGAAGTGCAGCACAAAGGGTTCGTCATGCCGGTTGAAGGGAATGACTCTCCCCTTCCTGTCCCGGGCGTTGATGAGCTGCAGCACGCCGATAACCTGCTCCGCGTTGGAGATGAGAGGAAGGGTATAGGTGGATATGGTATGGTAACCGGATTTTTTATCATAGTCGGAACTGAATCCGTAGGGGGCTTCGTCGGGGATGTTGTACACATCGGTAATCATAAGGGGCTCCGCATTGGCAGCGACCCACCCGGAGATGGTTTTTTCGCTGATGGGATATTCGAAAAAAGCGTAGATGAGCTTCCCGTTGGGGGGCAGGTCCCGTTCCAGCTCCTCATTCTGGGAACACTTGATCTGAAGCTGGTTGCCGTCCACGCTGTAGATGGAACCGGCTTCCGCATTAGTAACCCGCCGCGCATCCAGGAGAATCCTTTCCATAAGAATGTCCAGGTCCTGAATTTTGTTGAGTTCCTCATCGATCTGAATTATTCTCTGCAGCTTTACATTACTAACGCGTCTCACGCCTTCACCTACTCTCTTTATCGGCCCGGTGTGCCCAAAAAATAAGCGCCTCACCAAAAAAACTAATGCACCCGGTTCCGGAATCTTTCCCGGTACTCCAGGGGGGTCAGGGACCAGTATTCCCGGAACCGGCGGTTGAAATAATTCTGATTGTCGAAGGCGCACCGGTCGCCGATCGTCTTGACGGGAAGGTTCGTCCGGGCGAGCAGGCGGGCGGCCTTCTCCATCTTGCGGGAGTTCAGATATACCGAGGGCGCCATGCCCATGGCACGGCGGAAGGTGCGTGAGAAATGCTCACGGCTCCGGCAGGATGTTTCCAGGGCGCTCTCCAGGGAAAGGGTCTCCTCCATAACCCGCAGGGCATCGGCCAGCCAGTCGGGAATCCCCCCGGGCAGGGACTCCTCCCACAGGCCCGTGCGGGCCATATCCATCAGCTCCGAAAGAAAATGCAGAAAGGGAATCTGCCCCTCCTCTCTCTCCTCCCACAAAAAGAGCCGGTCCAGCCGGGTATCCAGAGTCTCCCGGAACTCGTCGGAAAGGGGTATCAGCCCTCCCGGCCCGGCGGGTAAAACGGCTCCTGACTCAAAACCGGTCAGTCCGGCTATTTTATCCAGCCAGATCTCGGCGAAAGCCAGGTTGAAGTAGGAGAACCGCTCCCCCCGCAGAAGATGGATGTCCCCGGAGCGGATCAGGCGCATCTCCCCTTCCCGATGCCGGTAGGTGACCCCGTTGATACGGTGGGAAAACTCACCCCGGGTGCAGTAGACGAACTCCGCCTGCCCTTCATGGTTATGGGCGGGATAAAAAAAGGAGGATTGAAACTCGAAAATACTGAGCTGATAATACTTTTTCCCCGTGTCCCGCCAATTCTGTCTGAGAAGTGCCATTCCCTTTTATCACAATATTTCTATAAATAGTCAATATCCTTCCTTCAAAAATCAAATTTCTCCTTTACAATAGTAGCTGTGCTATCCCATGAGAAGAGAGGATTATAATGAAAGAGATAGATTTAAGCGGCATATGGCACGTCCGCTCCGAAGAGGGACTCTACGAATTCGATCAGAAGGTTCCCGGATCGGTTTTTCAGAGCCTGGAGGAACAGGGAGTTTATGAAAAAGGCAATGTTTTCTACCGGGACAACAATCGCCAGTGCCTGGACATGGCGGAGAGGGATTTCTTCTTTACCCGCAGCTTTACCGCGGATAGGGACCTGCTCGCCTCGGACAGGATCCTTCTCGAAGCGGAGGGCCTGGATACGCTGACGAAAATCAGTATTAACGGACAGGAGGCGGCCCGGACGAACAATATGCACCGTCCCTGGCTCATCGACATAAAGCCCTTTCTGAAGGAGGGGGAGAACAGCATCGAAATTCAGTTCTTCAACTCCCTGGAGTTCATCAGAAAGGAGAGGGAGAGGCGGACCATCTTCGCGGCGGATCATGACGGGGTCGTGTCAGTGCAGGGCTTTAATATGATCCGCAAAAGCCACTGCAGCTACGGCTGGGACTGGGGTCCCATGATTCCCGACGTGGGCATCTGGCGGGACATACGGGTTCGCGGGTACAGGGATTACCGCCTGGAGGGAATCCGGGTGCTGCAGCACCATGAAAACGGAAAGGTTACTCTGGAACTGACCGGGGAAGCGGATGTGTGGGGCGGGGCTCCGGCCATGGATTTCGTTCTGACCTCTCCTTCGGGGAAACGGCAGGAAGCCCGGGCGGTCTGCGGCGAAAAGGTGACTATCACCGTGGAAAAGCCTCAGCTCTGGTGGCCCAACGGCCTGGGGGAACAGCCCCTCTACACCCTGACGGGGACCCTTCCCGACGGGCAGGAGAAAACCCTGAGAATCGGTCTGCGCACCCTGACTGTCCTTCAGGAGAAGGACGAATGGGGGGAGACCTTCGCCTTCGCGGTGAACGGGATTCCCTTCTTCTCCCGGGGGGCCGACTATATACCCGAAGACGTCTATCTCACCCGGGTGACACGGGAAAAGACGGAAAGGCTGATCCAGGACGCGGCGGCG
>JAFGPQ010000098.1 GCA_016936115.1 Spirochaetales bacterium
AAGATGTCCACGTAATCCAGGCCCATCCTCTTGAGGCTCTGATCCAGACTGGCGGTGAGATATTTGCGGGATCCCCAGCAGCCGTAGGGGCCGGGCCACATGTCGTAACCGGCCTTGGTGGAGATGATCATCTCATCCCGGTAGGGCTTCAGATCATCCTTCATCACCTTGCCGAAGTTCTCCTCCGCCGATCCGGGAGGGGGGCCGTAGTTGTTGGCCAGATCGAAATGGGTGATTCCCAGGTCGAAGGCGGTGAAAAGCTTCTCCTTCACCAGGCTCAGGGGCGTATCGAAACCGAAGTTCTGCCACAGCCCCAGGGAGAGGACGGGAAGAAAGAGTCCGCTTTCGCCGCAGCGGTTATAAGTCATTTTGTCATATCGTGTATCTAAAGCTTCGTACATATCTGTCTCCTTAGGTATCCTTAATTGAATATGATAAATGAAAGATCATTTGACAAGTCAAAAGGGACAATTCATAATAAATCCATGACATCCGAACTATTTATCCGCTTTTTCCCTCTCTTCCTGCTGTTGGGCCTGGGACTGGTTTTCCGCAGGTCCGGCCTGCTGACGGGGGATTCCATCGCCTCACTCAAGGGGCTTATCGTCAACGGGGGACTGCCGGCGGTTCTCTTTCTCTCCTTCCTGACCATGGAGATCCGCCCCTCCTATGTGCTGCTCTTTGTCCTGGTATTCCTGGTCTGCCTGCTTCTTCTGGGATTGGGAAAACTGCTGGAGGGAACGATCCTGAAGGAGTATCCCCTCTCCCGTTTCTTCTTTTCCGGCTTTGAGTTCGGCATGGTGGGGGTCGCCCTCTTCGCCAGCCTCTTCGGCATGGAGAATCTGCCCCGCATTCTCCTGCTGGGGCTGGGACACGAGTTCTTCATCTGGTTCGTCTACGCCCCCCTGCTGGAGTCCCAGAACCGGGGGAGCGCTTCCCTGACAGGGATTGTGAAGTCCTTCTTCACCTCCCCCATCATTCTGGCGATTCTGACAGCGCTGATTCTGAATATTACCGGCCTGTACGGTCAGATCGCTCACCTGTCCCTGACCCGGGGGGTAATTTCCGCGGCGGAGATGCTGTCGAAAATCGTGACGCCCCTGATTCTCCTTGTCATCGGGTCGGAACTGCAGTTCGATCACCTGGACGCGAAGGGGGCGGTGAAACTGATATTCCTGCGTCTGGTTGCGGTAAGCCTGTTCGGCCTTCTCCTGGGCTGGGTGACATCCCGGTATATCATGGCACTGGACCGGATGGCCCTGTACGCCTTCATTATCTTCTTCCTGATTCCCCCTCCCTTCATCATTCCCGTCTTTCTGGGGAAGGAGAGAGAGAAGGAGAACCGTTTCTTTAACAATCTGCTCGTACTCTACACGCCGGTGACCCTGGTTCTGCTTATGATCGTAATGGCGGTCATCGGGGTATAATCGGGAGCTGTTCCTACTGATAGAGGAATTTCTCGAAGCGGACCGGACCGGCCCCATTCTCCTCTCCCAGGGGGATTTCGGCGGTCAAGGTCCTGCCCTGATTTGTATCAAGGATCATCTTTATGACCGCCGGGCTGCTGCCGTCCCAGGGGAATTCCTGATCCATGTTTCCCTCTTTAATGTTAACCCCCTGAAGGGGAAAGGAGTATTCCCTGGTAAACAGAGAGTTGTCCTGTCCCGGGAGGGCGTATACAAATCTCCCCTTTCCCGTCAATTTGTCCCGGTTGCTCCATCCTTCGGCCTTGGAGGGATTGATCATGGGCCAGGAGAGGCTAACCACGGCTGCGGCCGGTCCTGCGGGAGATTCCGCCGGAGAGGATTCTGCAGGAACGGGCGCTTCAGCAGCAGGAGCTGTTCCTGCGCCTATCGCGGTCTCAGCGATAACGGGTTTGGATGCAGCGGCTGTCACGGGGGCCGGCTTTGCCTGGGCCACCCCCTGGATAGGAGCCCTGGGCAGGTTGGTTTCGGCCATTACCGTTCCCTCCGTTTCAGCCGGCGGGGCTTCCGGAGCCGCCGCAGCTTCTGCGGGGGGCTGAGGTACGATGGCGCCCGCCGTAACAAGAACGGCACGGATCTCCCCGCCCCGGTCCTTGTTCTGAAAACTCATATCGTAGGGGGTTTTCCCCTCCCCGTTGGCGCTGTTCACGTAGATACCCGCCGTCAGAAGGAGGCGGACCATATCGGCGGTTCCCTTAGCGGCGGCGAAATGCAGGGCCGTATTGCCCTTGCCGTCGTTACTGTAGATATCGGCCCCCGCCAGAATCAGGGCGCGGAGGACCTCGAGATTCGTCTTTTCCGAAGCCAGAAGCAGGGCGGTTCGGCCCGAGTTGCTGCGTATATCGGTTCGGGCGCCCCGTTGCAGCAGCAGCTGGACCGACTCGCCATAGCCCTGGCCGACGGCCGTCATGAGGGGGGTCTCGTTTCTGTTATTGGTGCCGTTCACATCAAGCCCCCGGGCCATCAGGGAGTCCAGAAGAGCGGGCCAGGCCGCGGCCCCATGGAGGAGAGTTTCGCCCCCGGAACCGCGGATATTCCGGTCCAGTCCCCTATCAAAGAGCAGGGCGAGCACATCCCCGTTGCCGGAACGGGCGGCTTTGAAGGCGATGTCTCCTATCGGGCCGTCTCCCGATGAAAATCCCTCGCCCCGTTCCTGAAGCAGGGAAAAGACCCGGCTGAAACCGGATGACTGGGAAGCGCTCTTATCCAGGGAAGC
>JAFGPQ010000099.1 GCA_016936115.1 Spirochaetales bacterium
ATCGGAGGGGCGGGAAACGACATCATTTTCGGGGATGGTTTCGCCGGAGAAGATATGCCCGGAGGCGATGGGGCGGCATCCAGCAGCCCATCATTGGGCGGTGGCGATCCCAACGGCGGACAGGGCGGCTTCGGCGGCGGCGGTGGCGGCGGCGGCTGTTACTATCCCATAGACGGCAACGGCAACGGCGGCAACGGGGGGCTGCTTGCCGGCGGCGGCGGGTCCCAGACGGGAGCCGTTCTCGGGGTTTCCCTGTATGGGGGATTCAGCGGCGGCCTGGACAGCAAACCTGTGGGTGGAAGCGCGTCCGATGATAACCGCTGGGGCGGAAACAGCGCAATTCCCTATAGCGGTACGGACTTTTTTATCGAGCAGTCTCTCGGGGGCAGCGGTTACAATGCTTTCGGTGCGGGAGGGGGCGCCGGATTCGGAGGTGCGAACTCCCTGAGTCAGTCAATAGCTTCCGGGGTTCCCCTTTCCGTAAACGGAGGATATCCCCAGGGCGGTAACGCCGCAGCCGGATCTGCAACACCCGTGGCCTGGTACGATTCGGACGGCGGACTCTACAGCTATGTTTCGGGTCTTCTGAGCGGCATCTACACCACCGCTCCGGGAACGGCCTTCGGTAACGGCAGCGGAGCGGACATTCTGGACGGTGGAGCCGGAAGCGACGATCTCTTCGGCATGGGGGGCAACGATTCCTTCGTCTTTGAACTGAATGATGCGGGAGCCTCCGATACGGATACGGTCTGGGATTTTGATCTGGTCGCGGAAACGGATTTGCTTGATCTGCGTATCGGGGGAGTTACCATCTCCACTTCCGAAAGGGATGCCCTTATTGCGGGTCAGACCACATCGGGTAACGACCGGCAGATTGTTTTCACCGATTCCGTCTCAAGTACGGTGACCATTGTTATCAAGAATCTCGGGCGGGATCTGACAAGTGCCGATTTTGCGGTTCCCTGATCTCGTTTCAAAAGCCGATTCTCCTCTCCCTTCTTGATCTTTTCCCCCCGTTCCTGTTTATATGAAAGGAACAGGAGTGAAGAAGTTGAGCGACACCAGGGACAACCTGCAGATTTTCCTGGCCGGGGATTCCACCATGGCCCGGAAAGAGGACCGGGAGTATCCGGAGAACGGCTGGGGCATGATGGTAGAGGAGTGCTTCCTCCCCGGCGTCACCTTTCATAACGAAGCGGTCAACGGACGGAGCACCAAGAGTTTTATCGACGAGGGCCGGTGGCAGGGCATTCTGGACAGGATCGGGCCGGGGGATTATGTTTTCATCCAGTTCGGTCATAACGACGAGAAGAGGGAAGATCCCTCCCGCTATGCCGATCCCTTCGGGGCATATTCCCGCAACCTGGCCTATTTTATCGACTCCTCCCGGGCAAAAGGAGCCAATCCGGTTCTCCTCACATCGGTCTGCCGCCGGAAGTTTGATGCCCGGGGCGTTCTGGAGATGACTCACGGAGAATATCCCGAGGCGATGAAGGTAGTTGCCGCCGAACGGGGAGTGCCCTGTATCGATATGGAGTCCCGCACCGCCGCCCTGCTCACAGAGTTGGGGCGGGAAAGGTCGATTGCACTTTTTATGCACCTGGCTCCGGGAATCTATCCGAACCATCCCGAAGGAAAGGCTGACGATACTCACTTCGTAGAGGAGGGAGCCCGGATGGCGGCATCCCTTGTGGCGCAGGGGATTCGGGTAGCCCTTCCTGAGCTGGCTCTTCGGCTTAAGGGCTGATGGATTTGACCATGGGGAAACAATGAAACTACCCGTTTCTCCGAACAGATTTTCCCACCCTGTTCGATAAGATTATTATTGTTTTTTTTTACTCTGTGATGGATAATATGAGCAGTGTTTAATATGAATAAGAATCTTACCTTCTGTTATCTTGCTTCCAATATTGAAATGGGGAATGGCCGTGATCTCTGGGCCGGTATCAGTGACGCCGCCCGGGACAATCATGTGAATCTGATCTGCATCCCCGGAGGAAGGCTCAGAGATACCTGGGAATCTCTGAGTCAGGGCAATGTGCTGTACGATATAGTCCGGAGCAGTTCCTTCGACGGTATTATCAGCTGGGTTTCCAATTTGAGTAATTTCGTTCCCAATGATGAGGTTATCGATTTTCATAACATCCGGTTCGGTAATGTTCCCCTGGTCTCCCTGGGTGAAAAACTTCCGGGACGGACTTGCGTATCCATCGATTCCTTCCGGGGCATGTACGATCTGATGACCCATTTGATAAAAGAGCACGCCCTTACCCGCATCGCCTATATTCGGGGTCTGGAGAATCATATCAGCGCCCAGATGCGTTTCGACGCTTACTGCGCAGCCCTGGAAGATAATCGCATCCCCCTCAGGGAAGAACTTATTTCAGATTATTGTGACTGGGTTTCCGGCGCGGGTATGGATAGTATGGATACTTTTCTCAATAAAAGAAAACTTCGCTTAGAAGAGGATATCCAGTGCATCGTCTGTACCAGTGACATCCAGGCCATGGGGGTGTACGATTATTGCCGTGAAAACAATATCTGGATTCCCGGAGATCTGGCTCTGGCCGGATTTAACGGTGGGGAAGAGGGAAACTGGTGCAGTCCTCCCCTGACTACCGTCAAGGCTGACTTTTACAAACAGGGATATAGAAGCCTGGAACTTCTTCTGGAGGAGATTCGCACGGGCAGGTCAAGGGATGAGGAAGTATTCCTTCCTTCCGTTCCGGTGATACGCCAAACCTGCGGGTGTATATCCGAGGGCATTCGGAGTATCTCCGATATTGGCGGGGAGAAGAACAGGTATGATTCCTTTTCCCCGGATGATGAGATTCTTATTGAGGAGTTGAAGGCCCTGTTCGATTCTCCCGCATCGGTAGAACTGGAGCGACAGATCGGGGACCTTCTGCAAAGCCTGGAAAGGGATTTCAAGGAAAAGGGTTCCCTACATTCCATCCTATCCTTCGAGCGGCTGCTTGATCTCTATCAGCCCCTTGACGGGGATAGTACATTCCCCCGTACTCTGATCTCCCTCATTGAGCAGCGGATAGGGGTTGATTCCCGTGAGGCCATGGGAAGGGTCCACTCCGTTCTGTCCCGGCTGAATATGGCGGCCGGCGAAATCTCCATGCGTAAGTTGATGAAACAACAGAGGTTATCCTCGTCAAGAGAAGCGTTGCTCAATGATATGGGCCAGGAAATACTGACATCCTATGACTTAAGGAATCTCACTGATATATTGGGGAAAAATCTGAAAACACTGCAGATACCCGGTTGTCATCTCTTTTTCTATAAGGATCGGAAGAATCCCCTTGCCGGAGCGAGGCTGATTTATGAATATGTCCAAGATGAAGGGGAGCGTCATCATGAAATAGGGGAAGGCATTCTATCCCGGGATTTCATTGGCCATGGGGGGACTATCTTTGGCCGAGGGCACTATCATTATGTTATGGAGCCTCTTTATCACAAGCAGAGCCAGATGGGGTTTGCCCTTTTTGAACCCGGTCCGTTGATAGGGACCCTATATCGTTCTCTGGCAAAATTTATAAGCTCCGCCCTGGACGGTATCATGCTCATTACCGAGCTGAAGCAGACCCAGGAAGCCCTGGAAGAGTCATACGCCAGAATAGAGCAGACCGTGGAACAGAGAACAGAGGAGCTGAGAAAGGAGATAAGGGAGCGTAAGGAGCTCGAAGAGAAGCTTCATCAGTCGCAGAAAATGGAAGCCGTAGGCCGGCTGGCCGGAGGTATTGCCCATGATTTTAACAATATGCTCACGGCGATCAACGGTTCGGCGGAGCTGATAGGAACCTATGAGAATCAGGAGGAGTTCGCATTTTACCTGGATATCATACAGGATGCGGGCTCCCGGGCAGCCGACCTGGTTCAGCAGTTGTTAATGTTCAGCAGAAAGCAGATTATCAAACCGGTGGTGCTGAATCTGAATGATGTGCTCCAGGATCTGCAGAAGATACTGCGCCGTGTGATAGGAGAGGATATCGAGCTGTCCCTAGTTACTTCTGAAACGGAATTGAAGATTCTGTTCGACAGATCTCAGATTGAGCAGATTGTCATGAATCTGGTGATAAACTCCCGGGACGCCATGCCCGGAGGAGGCCGAATTTTCATAAGAACCCGCCCGTACCGCCATTCACTTAAGGAGTCCTTTAATCTGGATCTGAAACCCGGTGATTATGTACACATACAGATCGAAGACAGCGGTGAAGGTATTCCCGATGAGATTCTCGATAAGGTTTTCGAGCCCTTTTTCACCACGAAAGAACAGGGGAAGGGGACCGGTCTGGGGCTGGCCACTGTTTATGGGATCGTCAAACAGAATCGGGGAGATATCCGGGTTGAAAGTATCAGGGGTGAGCGTACGGTTTTCAATATCTTTCTGCCTCTGACCAGAGCAAAGGATGCCCCTGTTTCAGATCTTCCCGCCGATCCATCCGTTCTCAGGGGAAAGGAGAGGATCCTCTATGCCGAAGATGATGGGATAACCCGTTCCCTGACCTCCCGTATTCTCATGAAAAGCGGATACTCCCTCATTGAGGCCAGAGACGGAGAGGATGCTCTGAAGAAAGTAGAGGGGTTAGCCGAACCGATAGATCTCCTCCTGACCGATGTGGTTATGCCCGGGATGGGGGGAATGAAACTGGAAGAGGAGATCAGAAGGGTTTATCCCCGGATCCGTGTGTTATATACTTCCGGGTATACCCAGGATATCATTATTCAGAAGGGACAGATTGATAGGGATAGGCATTTTCTGGCCAAACCCTATTCTCCCCGATCCTTATTGGAACTTATTAGGAACGTTCTGGATCGGTAATCGGGGAATCAAAAAAAAGATTAGGGGAGAGTTGCTTTATGTTAACGAATAAAACAAGAGATGATATGGATAGGACCATGCAGGATGCCCTGAAGGGGAAGGAACTGGCCGGAGCCAATCTCCTTGTCCTTAAGGATGGGGCCGAGGTTTTCTATTATGAAAAGGGTTTCAGCAATGTGGAAGCCGGAAATCCCATCCGGCGGGATACCATTTTTCGGCTCTATTCCATGAGCAAACCGGTCACCGCCGCCGCGGTCATGATACTGATGGAAAGAGGATTGATCGACCTGTTTGATCCGGTATCGAAATACCTTCCCGGTTTTAGAGCTCAGACCGTGGATGTCGCGGGAAAGACGGAACCGGTCCGAAGAGAGATCTGCCTTAAGGATCTTCTGGATATGACTTCCGGACTCCTCTACGACGGGGAGAACAGGACCGGAAAGGAAACGGCGGCCCTGTTTGAGACCCTGAAACAGCGCCTGTTGGGAGAAAAACCCCTGACCACCGTGGAAGCCATGAATACCCTGGGAGGGATCCCCCTGGCCTTTCATCCGGGAGAGTCCTGGGCCTACGGAACATCCGCCGATGTCCTGGGGGCCGTGGTGGAAGTTGTTTCGGGGAAACGGTTCGGTGCTTTTCTCTCCAATGAGATATTCTCTCCCCTGGGGATGGAAGATACGGGATTTTTCGTCCCCTCGGAAAAACGGGACCGCCTCGCCACGGCATACGGGGTGACCGAAGATAAGGAGCTGGAGGCTTTCAGGGGAAATCATCTGGGGATTATTAATGCCATGGACAGGGATCCGGCCTTTGAATCGGGGGGAGCCGGACTGGTTTCGACCATTGACGATTACAGTAAATTCGCCGGGATGCTGCTGGGACAGGGCTCCCTGGGGAGCAGGAAAATCCTGGAACCGGCCACGGTGAAGTATTTTACTTCACCCGAACTGACGGAGAAAGCCCGCGGATCCTTCGCTTCCTGGCTGGGGCTTTCAGGACACAGCTACGGTAATCTTATGAGAGTCGCCGTAACGCCGGGAGCGGCGGGCCTGCTGACAAGCCCCGGTGAATACGGCTGGGACGGCTGGCTGGGCTGCCACTTCGCCAATTTTCCCACGGAGAACATGACCCTGCTGATGATGATGCAGAAAAAGGATGCGGGCACTTGGTCCCTGACCAGGAAACTCCGTAATGTGCTTCTGGCGGAGCTCCTGTAGAGGGAAAGAAATCAGCAGATCTCGTATCTATGCTCCTTAATATCGAATCGTGTCCCCTCAAAGGTCCTGATGAGGCTGGTGCTGACCCGGATCTCCAGCCGGTTCTTTCCCAATGTCAGGGCGGTCTTCTTTACGGCGATCCGGTAGGGAAGCCAGGGCGCGGGGATGAAAGGCCCGCCGTTCAGGCTTATCTCCATGGCGTCCTGGAATAGTACGGGAGGAGTGACTTCCAGGAGTATTTTTTCTCTTCCGTTTTCATCGGGCTGATAATCAAAATCAAATGAGTAAAGGAGTTGTCCGCTGTAGTAGGGAAGACCCATAGCCCTGTAATCGTCAAAGGGGCAAATCCCCAGATACCCCTCCCTATCCCCTTCGGAGAGAGAGTCGTCCGGTCTTACAGAAAATCTGCCCGCCAGGTAGAGAGGGGAGACCAGGCCTTCGTCCAGCCCTACGGTCTCACAATGGATTTCTATGGTATTTTCTCCCTCCTTCAGAAAGCTCCCGATGCTCAGACCCTCCGTACCCTGTACGGGATAATCCCGGGCTGTAAGATCCTTTACTGCCAGGGGGCTGCCCCCGTTAATGCTTATTTCCCATTTCCCCCTGAGAGAGCCCGGCTCAATCATCAGTTCCGTATCGCCGGCGGCTTTGCCCTCGTTCAGGGTAAACATACATCGGTAAATGACAGACTGGGGCGATCCTTCCAGATCGGGCATCCAGCCGAAATGGTGGTGAACCTGAGGCCTCCAGAGGAAATCCCCCTCGTCAATCTGGTTTATCAGGGGAGCGGCGGAAACCTCCTTACCGATTCCATTCAGTTCCATCTCCCAGCGCTCCAGACGCAAATAGTTTAGTCCCAGACGGCGGCAGGGGAGTTCCCGGGGCAAGCTGACCATCACCGTGGTGAGATCCGGCGGCAGGGAAGGGGAGGTCGCTTTTTCTATCAGAAAGGATTCAAAGGGGGCGATGGTTTTCCTGTCCCCGATACGGGTAATCGGTACGCCCGAGTGGAACTCGGTGAGAAAACGGGGAGAGGAGAAGCATATTTCCAGAGGCTCATCGCTGGTATTCAGAAAATATCCGAGTCTTTCCCCGTTCTCCTTTTCCCGGGTTACAGTCCAGAGTCTGTCTTTCATCCTTCCGGTCACGGTATAATCCAGAAGGGGAGAGAGACCCACCCCATCCAGGTCTTCCGGCTTTTCAATAATCATAACACGGCCGCCCCGGTTTGTGAACGATTCCAGGGCTTCTGCTTTTTCCGGTTCCTCACTGACCGTATGGATCACCAGAAGAGTCTTACCGGTCAGATCTGATCCCAGGTTTCTGATGATTTCCGGCTCCACCATCAGAAAATCCAGCTGCTTTCCAGCCAGTCTGAACAGAACATCCTTGTAAAGGTTCTGTTCCTCCCCCGTGGGAAGGGAGCCGGAGGGTTCATAAACGAATATGTCCGCCCTCATTTCAGAACCTTCGAAGGATTTTTGAATATGGGCGATCTTTTCGGAGAGAACATGGGTGAGCGGCCAGAAGGGCATCTGGAAGAAGAAGGTCGGGGGAGCATCGTGTTTGGTCAGCCCGTGAGTCGTGTAGAAGTAACCGTGGGGCACCAGCATGGTGATTCCCATCAGGACAAGGCTTTCCGCGATGATCCGGGCATCGAGCAGAGTGCCGCTCCAGCCCAGGCTGTGGTAGCATTCGCACAGGCTGCCTTCCTTGCCGTAAAACTGGGCGGCCGAGGCGCAGGCCCGGGCGTTTCCCCGGAGCGTCGCCCCCAGCAGGTCCGGTATCCGTCCCGCTTTCGTGTGGCCCGGCTCGCAACCGGGTATGTCCATATACCTAAGCTGTCTCATGTAGAGGGAGGGTTTTTCCCCGCAGTAGCGGACTCCCTTTTCCCGGCACCAGGCCTGGAGCGGTTTTTCGAAGGTTTCCTCAAAAAGATTGTATTTGAGGCGGTGAAGTCCTTGTCTGATCCGGTCGGAATCGGGGAAATCATCATGGACCAGGGCGGGGAGAAGAGGCAGGAGGTCATCCCCGTAAATTTCCCGGTACTTATGGGGGAGAACCGCGGACCATACCGGTTCCAGTTCATCGCTGAAGGTGGAATAGAAGAGGGAAGGGAGATCCTCTTTGAAATGGTTAGCATAGGCTTCGTGGGTCCGCCTGAAGAACTCCTCCATGGCTTTGGGGTTCAGCACGTCCGGCAGGGTGCCCCAGTATTTGAAGCGGGTCATTTCGGTCTGCACCGAGACGCAGAGAAGGTACTCCCCCCCATCCAGATCCATGATAAGGGTAGGCATGGGACGGGACGCGAAATATCTCTTTTGGTTATAGGAGGTCAACCCTCCCGCGTGGTAGGTGTGATCAACCAGAACCATACCCACGTGGGATGTTACATCTCTCTTTTTTTCCCAATCCGGGGTATCCCCCTCAAGGGGAACAAGGGTGGCGTTGAGAATACAGCCATCGGGAAGTTCAAGACGGACAGCGCCGCCGGAAATCCGGTAATTCTCCTGGGTCAGCCAGGTCCCCCGGTATTCCGGCCGGCCCAGGGTGACGAAACCGCCCGCCGAACCGGTGGGGTAGGGATATTCGTCGTATATATGGGTGGTCATGCCCCTGCCGCGGGCATATTCTGCCGTCCGGCGCAGGATTTCAAAGAATCTTTCCGAGAGGTAGGGCAGGGTCATCCCCTGGCGGAGATGGATGTAAAATCCGTTTATCCCCTGCTCGTGCATCAGGTCAATCTGCCCCTTGATTTCGTCAATATTCATATCCCCGTTCCAGAACCAGAAAGGGTGAAAGCCGGTATTTGATTTATTCACAGGGTGCCTCCCGATTCCATTATAGGAGAATGAACCATGGAATAGTATAAATATTCGCCGATAATATTGTACAATTTACCCAAAATCTTATAATCAGAGAATATGGAAGAGATCAGGAAGATCGAAACCTATCTCAGGGACAGGGAATTCCCTCTGGCTCTGGTTCATATCGGTGGACAGGAGAATCTGGCCCGGCACAGCCATGACTATTACGAACTGGTCTACGTGGTCCGGGGAAAGGGAATTCACCTGTTGGGAGAGAACCGGTTTATCATTGGGGAGAGTAATATCTTTCTGATTCCGCCGGGGGTGCAACACGGTTATATGGGAACGGAAGCGCTTGAACTTTATAATGTCCTTTTTGTGAAGGAAGAATTCCTCTACCCCCTCTATGACAGGGAAAGGATGACCGGATATCAGCTTCTTTTTAATATCGAACCCTTTCTCGGCGGAAACGGTTCGGACCGGAGGATGCTGTTCGTAGAGAAGGAACAGATCATGGGACTTCTGCAGGAACTGGAAACCAGCCTGAAGAACAGTGCCGAAGGCTGGCGCTATATCTCCCGTCATCTCTTTGACCGGATCATGTTCAGCGTCATTAACCATTATCTCCCCGTTCCCCGGAACTCCCTCCTGGACAGGCTGGGGCGAATCATGCCCTATATTCAGGAGCATCTGGAAGAGGAGCTGACCCTGTCCCGCCTATGTGAGGAAGGGGGAATGTCCCGCAGTTCCCTGACACGGACCTTTCAGCAGGTATACGGGATGAGCCCCATGGAGAAGGTGCGGGATATGAGGGTGGAAAAAGCCTCCCTTCTGTTAAGAGAGGGTCATCTGCAGATACAGACCGTGGCGGAGTTATGCGGATTTGCTTCCTCGGCCTACTTCTGCCGGGTTTTCAGGGAAAAGACCGGGGTTACTCCTTCGGAATATAGAAAGGAGTTACTCGGATGGAAAAGACAATGAAAGCGGCCAGTATCTTCGGCAGTGGGATATGATGGGCGAGTGGTCACGTTGCCCGTTGACGGGAGATGGACCTGTGATTAATCTAAGGAGGGTTTAATTCCCCGCCCCTTGGGGCGCGTATTCTATCCATGTTATGCTTAATTAAGAAAAAATAACATTTGCCAGAGAAACTCCTTCCGTTCTGGAAACGGCGGAGCTCCATGGGATCATCAATGAATCATTGAGTATGCTGGAAAGGACCCTGAATAAGAAGATCGTTATAAAGTCAAATTTCGTTGAAAGTCCCCTCCATATTCAGGGTGACTCTTCCCTAATTCAGAGTTCAATTATGAATCTCTGCATTAATGCCTCCCATGCCATGCCGGACGGGGGAAACCTTTATCTCTCCACCGGAAAAATCTTTTTGGATAAAAACTACTGCGATAGCGGTTTTTCTGAACTTGAACCGGGACATTATGTGGAACTGATTATCGAAGACACCGGTTCCGGGATCGCCCCTGAGGATATGGAAAAAATATTTGATCCTTTTTTTACGACGAAGGAGCGGGGTAAGGGTACCGGTCTCGGTCTCTCTGCCGTTTACGGTATGGTGAGACAGTACAAAGGAGAGATTAAGGTCTACAGCGAATTGGGAGTTGGTACCAGTTTTCATGTACTCCTGCCGATTTCAGATGCTGACCGATCCTCAAAAAGACCACAGGAATCAACAGAGCTTATCAAAGGCAGGGGTACAATACTTATCTGAAACAGATGACACCGGATATCCCCGTAATCTTCACATCCGGCTTTTCCCGGGAGGGGGCCTGGGTTGATTCCATTCACCGTGATGAAGTCGCCTTTCTGGCAAAACCGGTAAGGGGGCATGAATTGAGCCGCCTGGTGCATCGACTGCTGAAGGGCTGAGCTTCGCTGAAATTACCCAGTAACGAACGCAGGAACTCGCCCTCCGGCGTCGCGCCGCCCCTCCGTATCGAGCCATTCCCCGTTTCTATATAATCAGTATTACTGGTCAGATCATTGCCTGATTATGGAATTATAACAGAAAAAAGAGCAGGGGAAGGACTCGAACCTCCGGCCTTCGGGTTATGAGCGCACAACCATTTATTTGTAATTTGTTGTCAACTGTGCTTTTAATTTGTTATACTGTATCAAGTAAAAATTGTCTTGTCAATGTCTTGATCTTGTCTATTTTATCCATTCTTACTCAGTATAATTCAGATGATTTCAGGGATTTTACTACACTTTTCATGGGACAGGAAAAACCACAAGTAAGTCCATAACTAAAACCAAACGTCCTATGTATATTGCAATTCCAAGAGGGATTGGTTGATATAGATGCCGTGAATGCGATAAATAGAACCAGTATGATAGCCGTCTTTTTCATGATGCATCCTCCTTCTGTGGCCCCAGGATCTGCAAGAGTTCCTGGTAATCATAATCACGGGCTTCCAGGCTGTTATATTCAATAACCGCTCTGGATTTCCTCGTGCTCTCCTGATCAGCCCATTGCATGATTATGGATCCGGTCTATACTTCGGGCATGTTAGCAACAATGCGTCCAGTCTCGTCTTTGGGGTAGGCCTCCTTCTCCTCAAGGGTTATACGGGAATAGTAGGAGATATTGTGGAGGATGGGCTCTTTTGAATTTGGAAAGTTGTACCAACTCATACATATTGTATAATCGGAAACAGTATTTTATAAGAGTAGAATCATGATTTTCAATCTGCATCACTTACTTCTTATTTCTTTACTATGACTCTGGTTTCCTCTACTGATTCTTCTTTTATATTGAGAATCATTCCTTTTTGGCATAGATTCTGGGGTATGTTTTTCTTCTATCATAGAACAGATTTCTATGATCAATTCTAATTTTGCACCAATGAAAATTGTAAAGAGTATTGCACTCAGCTCAGGAGAGTAAAAGCCAATCAATCCATACGGGAAATTCAAGAAGGCATAAAGTATAAAAACAACACATCGTTTGATTGTAAAATTATCACTGAATATCGGAAAAAAAGAAATAAAGAGACAGAATAGTGTTCTATTGATTGCAT
>JAFGPQ010000100.1 GCA_016936115.1 Spirochaetales bacterium
CGGCGTTCCCGTGGCCAAGCACGGCAACCGGGCGGTTTCCTCCAAGAGCGGGGCGGCCGATTTTTACCGGGAACTGGGCATCAACCTGAATCTGAGCCCGGAACGGGCGGCGGAGCTGGTGGAGAAGGAGAACTTCGCCTTTCTCTTCGCCCCCGCCTTTCACGGGGCCATGCGCTTCGCCGCACCGGTCAGACGGGCCATGGGTATCAAGACGATCATGAATCTGCTCGGTCCTCTGGTGAATCCGGCGGAAACCCCCTATCAGCTGGTAGGCGTCTATGCCACGGAACTCTGTCCCATCATGGCCCGGGCGGCGCACATGCTGGGCGTGAAGCGGGTGATGGCCGTGCATTCCAGCGACGGACTGGATGAGATGACCCTTTCCGGACCGAACCGGATCTTCTTCATAGACGAGAGCGGGAAAGAGGAGGATTATTTCTTTGATCCCGCCGCCGAAGGACTGCCCCGGGTGACTCTGGATGCCATTCTGGGCGGCACCCCCGCGGAAAATGCGGAACGGGCCCGGAATCTGCTCGCCGGCAAGGGAGAAGAGGGCATCAAGGCCACCTGCGCCCTGAATGCGGGAACGGCTATGTTCGTAGCCGGCAAAGCCGCCTCTATTAAGGACGGTTACGAGAAGGCCATGGAAGCCCTTGAAAGCGGTAAAGTGGCGGAACGGCTGGCAAGTATAGCGAAAGCCTCGCAGGAATCGGCCTGATGGAAGAGAAGGGGAGTGCCGGAAAGTACCGGCTGCCGGGGGAAACTATTCTGGATGAAATCGTCCGGGTCCGCCGGGAGCGGATCGAACGTCTCGGACCGGAGGAGGGGGTCCCGGTTCCTGCGGAGAGAAAGGCGGGACGACCTCTGCCCTTCGGGGTGGATCCCTTTCTCATCTGCGAGATCAAGCGGCGCTCTCCTTCCAAAGGGAATATCAACAACAGTTTGGATCCCCTGGAACAGGCGAAGATCTATACGGAAAGGGGAGCCTCCCATATCAGCATTCTTACCGAGTCGGAATACTTCGGCGGCTCCCTGGAAGATCTGATGGCCGTGCGCAGGGCCTTTCCCCAAGCCCGGATTCTGCGGAAGGATTTTCTGCTGACCCGGGAGGATGTTGATGTTACCTATCGGGCGGGAGCGGATGCCTTTCTGCTTATCGCCTCCGTGCTGGATGGGGAGATTATCCGGGATCTGTACGAATACGGCGTTTCCCTGGGACTGACCCCTCTGGTGGAGCTACACTCTCCCGAGGAAGCGGCCAAGGTCCGTCCCTTTGCTCCGAAACTCACCGGGGTGAATTGCCGGGACCTGAAGACCTTTACCATCGATCCCCTGGGACCTCTGAAACTGAAACCCCATATCGACTGGGAGTGTCGGGTGGCCTACGAATCGGGTATCAAGTCTCCCCGGGATGCCCGGTTCGCCCTGGGCTGCGGCTTCGATGCCCTGCTGGTGGGGGAGGGCGTTGTCCGGGATAGGGAACTGGCTGTGGGACTGATCAAAGAGTTCCAGGATAGGGAGACCCACAAGGACACCTATGCTTTCTGGAGAAAACTCTACCGCAACTATGATGGTAGTCGTCCTCTGGTGAAGATCTGCGGCATTACCCGGATCGAGGACGCCCGGGAGGCGGTGCGGCTGGGGGCGGATGCCCTGGGATTCATTCTGGCTGACTCCCCTCGAAGGATCGATCCGGTCCGTCTTGAAGAGTTCCGTGAGATCGGGATTCCCCGCATCGGCGTGGTTATTCTTTCCGAGGATGGGGGCGAGCGGGCGAAGCAGGAGGATCTCCTGCGGGATCTGCTGGCCAAGGGATTGCTGGACGGGATACAATTCCACGGAAATGAGTCCCCGGAGATGGTGGAGGCCTATCCAGGATACAAGGCGTTGAATGTGAAAACCGCCAATGATCTGACCCGGCGTGACGATTACCAACCCCGTCCCGTGCTGGCCGATGCCTTTCACCGTGACAGGTCTGGACAGGGTGCTAAGGTGCTGGATCCGGAACTGATCGCCCTGGCGCAGAAGCAGGGTAACCTGTGGTTGGCGGGGGGATTGAATCCGCAGAATCTGGAGGGTATTCTGAATACCTGGAAACCGGAGCTGATCGATATGGCCAGCGGGGTGGAATCGTCCCCCGGAGTGAAGGATCATGAAAAGCTCCGGCGTATATTTGAAATCATCGCTGCGGTGAATCCGTAGTATCCAAAGAGGAGATAAATGTGGATAAATCGGGATTTTTTGGAGAATTCGGCGGCCGCTATGTGGCGGAAGTGCTCAGGAAGCCGCTGGAGGAACTGGAAGAGGGCTTTGCCGAAGCCTTGCAGGACGAGTCTTTTCTTGGGGAACTGGCCGCGCTGCAGCGGGATTATATCGGACGTCCCACTCCGCTTCTCCATGCGAAGAACGCGTCGGCCGAGCTGGGGGGCGCGGAAATTTATGTGAAACTGGAGGGGCTTGCCAACACGGGGGCCCACAAGATAAACAATGCCATGGGTCAGGCCCTGCTGGCGAAGCGTCTGGGAAAGACCCGGATTATCGCCGAGACTGGGGCCGGCCAGCACGGTGTGGCCACGGCGGCGGTCTGCGCCCGGCTGGGGCTGGAGTGCGTGGTTTATATGGGCGAGGAGGATATCGCCCGGCAGCGGCCCAACGTTTACTGGATGGAGCTATACGGGGCGGAAGTCCGGCCGGTGAGTTCGGGCAGCCGGACTTTAAAGGACGCGGTGAACGAGGCCCTGCGTGACTGGGCTTCCAGCTTCCCCGATACCCACTATCTGCTCGGTTCCGCCCTGGGGCCGGCCCCCTTCCCGGACATGGTGCGGGAGTTTCAGTCCGTCATAGGCCGGGAGGTACAAACGGCCCTCTCCGAAAGGGACATACGTCCCGATGCGCTGGTGGCCTGCGTGGGGGGCGGTTCCAACGCGATCGGCTTTTTCGCCCCCTTTCTGGAGAACGGCGAACCCCATCTGATC
>JAFGPQ010000101.1 GCA_016936115.1 Spirochaetales bacterium
CGGGAAACGACATGATCCGCATCGGCGACTGGATTACAGTGCCCGCCCACGGGGCCGACGGGGATGTGATCGATATCAAACTGCAGACCGTAACCGTGCAGAACTTCGACAAGACTATCGTCAGCGTTCCCATCTACAGCCTCATCTCCTCCTCCTTTTCGAACTGGCGGGGCATGAGCGAGTCCGGGGGGCGCCGCATCAAACGGCATATCAACATAGATATGAACAGTGTGAAGTTCTGTTCCGACGAGATGCTGGACCGTTTCGGAGAGATCGATCTTCTCAAGGATTTCATTCCCGGGAAACGGCGGGAAATCGACGATGACAACCTGAGCAGAGGTGTGAACACGGCCCGGGAAATCAACGGGCGGCGCATGACGAATCTGGGCGTCTTCCGGGCCTATCTGGCAGCCTACCTGAAGAGCAACCCCCTCATCCATGAAGACATGACCTTCCTCGTGCGCCAGTTGCAGCCCACGGACAAGGGAATCCCCCTGGAGGTCTACGTGTTTTCAAAGGATCAGGTCTGGTCCCGTTACGAGGGGATTCAGGCGGATATATTCGACCACATCCTGGCGGCGGTGAACTTTTTCGACCTGTCGGTCTTCCAGTCCCCCTCCAGCCTGGACTTCAGGCGCAGCTTCTCCGGTTCAGACCGCCGGTAGGGCCGATTCTTCCTCCGACTTGGAGGGATGGCGGAAACTGCGGTAATCCACCCCGTACTTGCTCAGGCGCAGCCCCATCATCCTGTTGGTCAGCCCCAGCACTTCCGCCGCCTTGGACGCGTTCCCGTGGGTCGCCTTCAGGGCGTCCACGATCATCTCGTACTCAATGGCCTCCAGACGCTGCTGCAGGGTTCCCTCCTCCTCGAAACGCTGCGGCGTGGCAGAGGGCACCTGAAGGGACGGGGGCAGGTGATACCCGTGGATGGTATTGTCGTCGGTCAGGATGACCGCCCGCTCGATGGCATGTTCCAGCTCCCGGATATTGCCGGGCCAGTGGTAGGACATGAGCATGTCGATGGCGGGCGTGGAAATCCGGTTGACCTGCTTCTGATTCATCCTGTTGGCCTTCTCTATGAAGTGATCCGCCAGCAGGACGATATCGTTCTTCCGGTCCCGCAGGGGGGGCACCATGACAGGAATGATGTTGAGCCGATAGAAGAGGTCCTCCCGAAAGGCTCCCTTCCTTACCTGTTCCTCCAGATTCCTGTTGGTGGCCGCAATGATACGGGCGTCGGTGACAAGCGTTTCCACTCCCCCTACCCGTTCAAACTCCCCTTCCTGGAGCACCCTCAGCAGCTTGGCTTGAGTGGCCAGACTGATCTCCCCGATTTCGTCGAGAAAGATCGTTCCCCCGTTGGCCAGCTCGAAACGCCCCTTCCGCTGCTGAAGGGCTCCGGTGAAGGCTCCTCTCTCATGGCCGAACAGCTCGCTCTCGATAATCGATTCGGGCAGAGCGGCGCAGTTCAGCTTGATAAAGGGGCCCTCGTTTCGATGACTGTTCCTGTGGAGTTCCCAGGCCACCAGACTTTTACCCACGCCGCTCTCTCCTTCGATAAGCACCGTGGCGTCCGTGGCGGCGACTTTGCTCAAAAGCTGCATGAGCCGCTGCATCACTTTGGAATTCCCGACCATATCGGAACGGTCCCGCTTTCTCTCTCCCAACACTTCCTGGAGTCTCCTGTTTTCATCCTCCAGTTCGTGCTTTTCCTCCTCCTCGGCCTGGGTCCTGAGCACGGCATGAAAAATAATCGTACCGGCAATAGACAAAAGGTGTTGTACTTTCTTCAATTCCTCCACCTCGGCCCGGGGCATCTGAGCACTGAGCGTCCCTATGATATTCTCTCCCGATTTGATGGGCACACACACAAAAGAGAGGGTCTCCTCCTCCATTTCGGAGACCCCTGTCCTGTTGAGAAAGCGGGGATCATCGGTGATATCCTCCACGATGATCGGCTCGCCCCGTTCGACAACCCTTCCGGTTATCCCTTCTCCGGGGGAGTATATCCCTTTTCCCTTTTCCCGGTAGGTGTATCCTACGGCCTCTTTTATGTATATCTTGCCCGTTTTTCGGTTGTAAATCGTCAGCATACTCCTCTTCAGACCCAGAGAGCCTGCCAGCTGGCCCAGCGCTTCGTGAAGACTGTGGAAGAGGTTCTTCTCTTCCAGTATGATCTGACTGAGTTTTCCAATCAGGGTTAATGATTCCTCATAAGAAGTCATTTTATCTCCCGTTTCATTTCCCTTTTCCCACTATATTGCAAAAGCTGTGCCAATAGTTTCTGACCGGAAGGAAGGGTTTTTCCCCAGGGTAAACCTTACATTATTGTAGGCAACATACCCTAAAAGCTACACGGGCGTTTGTGGATACCCCCTTGTCCCGCTCCCGCGCTCTCCCATACAATAGGTCCCATGGAAATCAACATCCTCTACCGCGACGAATGGATAACTCTGGTGAACAAACCCTCCGGCCTCATTGTGCATCGCGGGGAGATCTCCCCGGACAGGGACTCCGTGGTGGACGTTCTGAACCGGCTCTATCCCGACAACCCTCCGGCTCCGGTGCACCGGCTGGATCGGCCCGCTTCGGGAATCCTGCTTTGTGCGAACGATTCCGGAACCGCCCGGATTCTGTGCGAAGCTTTTATCGCCGGAGAGGTCCATAAAGCCTATCACGCCCTGGTAAGGGGATGGGTGAACAGGCCGGGGGAGATTGCCCTTCCCCTCCAGCGCTACATCCAGGGAAAAGTGCCCCG
>JAFGPQ010000102.1 GCA_016936115.1 Spirochaetales bacterium
ATGGACCCCTGCCTGGTGGAGGTGATCCGCTCCTGCAGCTCGCCCAGTTCGGAAGCCAGGGTGGGCTGATAGCCTACGGCGGAGGGAATCCGGCCCAGAAGGGCGGACACTTCCGAACCGGCCTGGACGAAGCGGTAGATGTTGTCTATGAAGAGAAGCACGTCCTTCTGCTCCTCCTCCCTAAAGTACTCCGCCACGCTCAGGGCGGACAGGGCTACCCGAGCCCGGGCTCCCGGGGGCTCGTTCATCTGGCCGAAAATCAGGGAGGTCCGGTCGATAACCCCGGAATCCTTCATCTCCCCGAAGAGCTGGGTGCCCTCCCGGGTCCGCTCTCCCACGCCGCAGAACACCGAATTGCCCCCGTGCACCTTGGCTATGTTGTTTATCAGTTCCATGATCAGAACGGTCTTGCCCACGCCGGCCCCGCCGAAGAGACCGATCTTGCCACCCTTCATGTAAGGGGCCAGCAGATCCACCACTTTGATACCGGTGACCAGAACCTCGTTGGAGGTGCTCAAATCCTCGAAAAGAGGGGCCGGACGGTGGATCGGGTAGGTCTTTTCACTCTCAATGGGACCCTGCTCGTCCACCGGATCGCCGGTAACGTTCATTATGCGTCCCAGGGTCTTCTCGCCTACCGGTACGGAAATCTGCTCACCCCTGTCGGAGACCTCCTGCCCCCGCATGAGACCGTCGGTGGAGTCCATGGCAATGGCCCTGACCGTATTGTCCCCTATGTGCTGAACCACTTCGAGCACCAGGTTTTCCCCGTCATCGGAGAGGGTGGGGTTGGTCGTTCTGAGGGAGGTGTAGATTTCGGGGATATCTTCCTGCTCATAGCGCACGTCTATGACGGGACCCAGTATCTGTACGATGGTTCCGATTCGTTTTTCCTTGTTCATATGCTATCCCTTTAATGCTTCTTTGCCGGATACGATCTCTATCAGCTCGTTGGTGATCGTAGCCTGACGGGCGTGATTCTGCATGGTGACGTATTTGTTTATCAGGTCTTCCGAGTTGTTGGTGGCGTTTTCCATAGCCGTTAAGCGGGCGGACTGCTCGCTCAGGGAGGAGTGGATGAGAAAGCTGCGCAGTCTGTCCTTCAGGTAGATCTCACCGTAGGCCGCCGCCAGGATATCCCCCTCCGGCTCCGCCTCAAGAGGCTCTTCCCTAGATCCCTCACTCTCCGCTCCGGGCAGGGGGAGAAGCCGCTCCAGGGTGGTGTCCTGCTGCAGGGTGGACACGAAGTGATTCCCCAGAATCCATACCTCCTGAATTTCCCCCGACAGGAAACGGCCATAGATCTTATCCCCCATTTTCGAAAGGACTTCCCGGGTCATGGCCTTCTCATGGCTCTCTTCCTTGCGGAAAATATCCCATTCCGACCGTAACCCATGGTTGATCCCCTTGATCCCGATGCAGGTGAACTCCACTTCCCGGCCTTCATGCCAGTGCTCCCGGGCAAAGGCGTCGGCGCTTTTGAGTATGCTGCTGTTATGGGTGCCGCAGAGCCCCTTATCGGCGGTGAAGACGATCAGATGCACCCGGGTCCTGTGCTCATAGCCGGCGGTAACCGGGTGGGAGCTGTCTCCCAGGGCGGCCATGACTCTGTTCCTGATACGGTCGGTCTCCCTCTGAAAGAGATTGACCGAATTCTGGCAGGCCAGGAATTTTCTGAGCTTGATGGAGGAGATCATGTTCATCGCCCGGGTCACCTTCTGCATATTCTGCAGAGAGCTGATCTTCCGGCTTAAATCTCTGACATTGCTCATACTTCGCCCATTATCCCCTTGATGAGATTCCTTATCCCATCGGCACCATCCGCTTCCAGCCAGCCCTTTTCAAAGGAGGGATGCTGAACGATTTTCGCCAGAGCCGACAGAACCACAATATGGAAGTGCCTCTGGTCCTGACTCCCCGCCAGGAAGAAGATGGAATGCACCTCGTCCATCATATCGTTGAACATGATGCCCTTCTTCGAACGGACGGCGAACATTTCAAAGACATCGCTCTTGTCCACCACGATATGGGGGATGGCGAAGAAGGGACTCAGGGCGGTGGAACTGGACTCCTCCCGGGCGATGAAGCGCTTGTAAAGCTCTTCCTCGTCCAGTCCCGTTTCGCTGAACTGTCCCATCTGGGCTTTAAAAAGCTTTTCCATGAAGGGGCTCTCATCGTAGTCTATTATTTTACAGGAGAGGATCATCCTGTCGAACCGGTCCGATTCGGTTTCATCCTTTCCGGTGATGATCTCTTCGATCTCCGTCTCCAGTTCGGGGGAGGCGAATTCCCGGGCGGTCAGACGCTCCACGAGCTTGAGCATATCCCGGTTGATACTGGAGGTGCCGTGGCTCATGGCCAGGGAGATGTTCAGATTGAATCCGGAATCCACTCCCGCTGCGGAAGCGTCGGGACGGAATTTCTTCTCAAAGCGGTCGTAAAGAGCGTCCGCCTCCTTCTCCAGCTCCTTGTCAAAGGCCGCTTTGGACCGGAGTTTATTCATAAATTCCGACTCTTCCTCATCCAGATGGGCGAAGAGCTCCTTCTGGTAATTCAGCAGTTTTTCCGTGGCGTACTTGTCCAGCCGCCCCCGGGTTCCCGCCTTGAGGATCATGATCTGCTTGAACACGTCGATGGGGCTGTACTGGGGCTGCTTGAGAATCTCCGTGAGTCTCTCCCCCCGTCCCAGCTGATTCTTCGTGGCCTCGTCCAGATCGGAGGAGAACTGCATGAAGGCGGCCAGCTCGCGGAACTGGGCCAGATCGATACGCAGGGAACCGGCGGTCTGTTTCATCGCCTTGAGCTGGGCGTCGCCCCCGACCCGGGATACGGAGATACCCACGTTGATGGCCGGGCGCAGGCCCGAGTTGAAAAGGTTCGTTTCCAGAAAGATCTGCCCGTCCGTAATGGATATGATATTCGTGGGAATGTAGGCGGAGACGTCCCCCTCCTGGGTCTCCACGATGGGCAGGGCCGTGAGAGAGCCGGCCCCCTTCTCATCGCTCATTTTGGCGGCCCGTTCCAGGAGCCGGGAGTGCAGGTAGAAAATATCCCCCGGGTAGGCTTCCCGTCCCGGTGAACGGCGCATGAGCAGGGAGAGCTCCCGGTAGGCCTGGGAGTGTTTGGTCAGGTCGTCGAATACCACAAGGGCGTGGCGGCCCGAATCGCGGAAGTACTCCGCCATGGCCGTGGCCGCATAGGGGGCCAGGTATTGAAGGGAGGCCGGATCCGAAGCGGTGGCGGCCACCACGGTGGTGTATTGAAGAACCCCGTTCCGGCGCAGGGTCTCGATGAGCTGTACCACGGAGGACCGTTTCTGGCCGATAGCCACGTAGAAGCAGTAGACCCGGTCCTCGTCGGAGAAGTTCTTCTGATTGATAATCGTATCGATGGCGATGGTGGTCTTGCCCGTGC
>JAFGPQ010000103.1 GCA_016936115.1 Spirochaetales bacterium
ATAAAATCCCATTGTTTCAGATGATCATATGTCGGAGCCTGGAAGGCATCATAGACAGCATCCCTTATTTCGGATATCTTCAATGATTCGGGGGAAAAGTCCCGAATTGTTCTTCTCTTGAGAACTACGTCTTTACAGTCCATATTCACCTCTCAGGATAGAGTAGAGTTCAAGATCAATCACACCCACATCCTTCCAGAAATCGCCCTCTCGAATAGTTCCTTCTTTTTGAAAGCCACCCCGCAGCAATACCTCTTTTGACTTAATATTCTCAGGCATCACAAATGCTTGAATCCTGTTTATTCCCACTCGCTCAAACAGGAACGATATCATCGCCTTTGTTGCTTCCGTTGCATATCCACAGCCCCAGTATTCTTCATTCAGGGTATAGCCGACTGTAATGGAATTGACTCTCCTATTATGATCGAAGATTTCACCAATCCCAATTAGTTTTCCATTCTTGAGGTATATCCCAAGGAAGATCATCTTCTGCTTGTTAAAGTCCCGCAAGAAGTGTCCTATCATGTTTTTGACAGTCTCTTTATTCTTCCTGACTTTCCCGGGTCTATAAAGGAATAGGTTGTCATTGGAGTAAATCTCAAACATATCATCAATATCCGACTCTTCAATCTTCTTCAGGGTTAGTCGTTCTGAATTCAGGTGGGGGTATTCTTTGTAGAGGTCTTCAATGCTCACTTTTTCTCCTCATTCTCTCGTAGGTATCGCTTTGCTTTTGTCACAAAATTATAAATGTCTTCCGGATCAGGAAAGATTTGCTTCTCAAAGAGCTGATGCTGCAAATACGGGCCTGGACGTTCGAACTCTCTCTTCTGATCATTCCATGCGGGTTGTACGACAAAATGGATATGAACTGGCTCCCAGCCCGCATGTGACCATTGGCAGATATAGGTTTGATCGCAGTCTGACAACTCCCTGATTATCTTTGTGACAAGCTGTAACAATTCTCCGAACTCAGATATTTCATTATCATTAAGTGCTGAAAAATTGAGAACGTGCCGTATCGGTTTCAGTATCAGGGTTCCGACGGGAAAAGGCCCGATACAGGGCTCTATAGACCAGAGTTCCGTCTGATGAATAAACCCGCCTGGAAGAGATCTATCTCCTCGCAATATCTCACATGCTATACATTTTTCTTTCATGACCTAATCCCACTTTTGGATCTCGATGATATTGCCTTCAGGGTCCCTAGCATAAACGGCGGTAATTTTTCCGACCCCTGCAATATCCGCATCAATCAATTTCCCCACAGTCGTCCCGCCATTCTCGATCAAGAAATTCAGCTTCTCTTGAACATCATCTACGGCAAAAGCAATATGGCCAAAACCCTCAAGGTTAATGTCTTTACTCGGATTCCCAATATTCTTGTTATACTCGAAGATTTCGAGAGTAGGGCCGTCCTTTTCATACCCGGGAAGAAGAAGATGCATTCCTTTTATCGTTGCTTCAGACAAACTGGTGAGTTCATCGACCCATTTCCCTGAAAGGTTCCTCTCCGGCGGTTTTGGCTTACAGTCAAATACTTTGATATAAAAATCGGCCAGCTTCTTCCAATCCTTGCATATTATATTTACATGGGAGAACTTTGTTTTCACCTTGTTTCCTCCTTTAGCCGTAGAGTCGTCATACTCGGGTAAAATCCAAACTTCTTATAGAAACCGAATACCGATTCATGGCCTGAAGCCACGGACACTTCTATTCTTTCACAGTTATTTGATTTGAGCCAAGAAATCCCCCTTTCAACAAGGTCATCTCCATACCCAAGCTTGCGGTATTGTTTCTCAATAAATAAGGATTCTATCTCCCCTCGATTACCCTTCACTGTAGAAATACAATAACCGACGGGTCTCTCCTCATCATACAGCACGTTGATCTGAATATCCTCAGAATTTTTAGCAACCAAGTCCTTGCAGCGTTTTTCAAAGGTGAAATTGGCAAAGTGATCTTTGAAATGAATGGAATCTTCCTGGTGGATTTCATTCAATTTTTCCCAGAGAGGCTTTATGATATGAATTTCGCTCTTATCAACAGCTTTAATTTCCATGGTTATTTAAACTCCTTCAACAATTCATCCCCCATTCTTTTTAATAGAGATGAATCAACCTCGGTAAAGCTCCACTTCGGAATAGAACCCCAGGATTCGTCCTTCCTGATTTTACCAGCGTATTCCCTTTCCTCTTTATATCGCGGTATCCCATGGAAATGCAGTCGAGATAGACCATTGCCCATCTGCCAATAGTTGAACTTGTCCGGTTTGAATGTCCTGTGTAAAACGGCTTCCATTTCCTTCATGGCATATTTCAACTCTTCCGATTCTTCTGCCGTCATTTCATGAAGATTCTCAATCTCTCTTTTAGCGAAGAGGATGAAGGAACCAAGAGTATGCTGGCGATAGCTCAATTCAAGAATCCAGTGCTTATACTCCTTCAGTACCCCATGGGAATATTTCCCGTCTACGTCCCAATATCTATCCATCCATAGCTCCTATCTTTTACCCATTTTCTAGCAACCACTTGGCGACCCCGTCTTTATCATTGTCCTCTATGATTCCCGTTGAGGATCTTTTCAGTTCCGGAACGGCATTCTCAACGGCGTAGCATTCATCGGAGATCCGGAACATGGGCAAATCGTTTACCCCGTCACCAAAGGATACAAGCTTCTTGAAGTTGAAGCGGCTCTTGAGCTTCTCAATCGCATTTGCTTTTGTTGCCTGCCTGGGCATGATTTCGCACCAGTATTCCGGTCTGTAAAGTTCTTGATGGAGGATACAGTTGAAGTCCGGATTGCCCTGTAACGCCTCATATATGGGGATTAATTCGTCTTTCTCTCCTATGCATGTGTAGTAGAAGTTATTACCCCGATATAGATCTGATTTTCCATCCATTGGATTGAAGCGCCGATCTCCTCTCCTGTTCCCAATATATCTTCTGAAACCGTCGTTCTCTTTTTCCGGATACCAGGACACCTTTTCCACGCCGTCAATAAAGGAATACACGAGAGGGGAGATATTATAGTCGGTGAGTAGTTCGGAAACGGTACACTTCTCTTCCGAGCTGAAATAATTCGAGTCTATAATCTGGCCGGAATGGGAATCCATTATGAATGCGCCGTTATAGACTATCACAGGTAGATGGAGCTTTAAGCCTCGTGTAACGAGGGTGGCGGAGGATAAGGAGCGGGCGGTGGCGTATGTGAAGGGCAGCCCCTTATCTATGAGGTTATTGATTATTCCTGAACTGTAGTCAGAAACATGATCATTCCTATTGAGAAGTGTTCCGTCCAAATCCGAAACATAAAGGGTGGGGACGGCTATTTCATTCTTCATATGGGAATATTATATTCGGAATCCCTTTTAAAGAGAAACCCCCGTTCAAAGATATTCCTGCTATTTCCATTCATCCCCGGTTTTCTCCGCTGAGTAGCTTATAGCAAATGATGCGGATACGCTTTGCTTCATCCAAATTGCCTTTGACAAATCCCAGGGGGTTGATGATATAATCAACAAATATTCACAGCGAGGGGAGAATTATGGTAGAGAAAAATCTGATAAGGCATTTCTTATCAACAATCCATTATCGTGGAATGAAGTATTTATCGGTTGATGATTTGGACTTCAATTCATTTGAGCCTGGTCGTGATATTCGGACGCCAGCGCAGATTCTCAATCATATAAATGGATTATTGCTTTATATTAGCTCTCACTTTGTGGATATACCTAATACGTATCCCGAACAGCTCTCCTTCGTTGATGAGGTGAAGATGTTTGATCGTTCAATAAGAGAATTGGACGGTTATATATCAACCTGTGATCTTAATCCCAAAATGACCTACAAGCAGATACTTCAAGGGCCTTTGGCGGACATAATGCTTCACATCGGTGAAATGTCAATGCAGCGCAAAGTATCAGGAAGCCCTGCGGAGGATTTGGAGAATTACATCTTTGCTGATATCAACGCAGGGGTATTTGGTTGAGATGACCTTTATGAATACCGCTCCCCTGGCTACATGGTATATTGGCGGAATGATAATTGGGAGAAGAATTTGAAACAGTTGCAAGATAAAATCCACGAGATAAGAACAAGACGAGGGTTTACTATGGACCCTTTGAAAATCTTCATTTTACTTAATGAAGAAATTGGAGAAGTAGCGCAGGAGTTAAAGAAATCATAGTCAAAGAATTATGACGGCCTTGATCCAGTAAAGCTTGAAGAAGAATTAGCAGATGTCCAAGTCTGTTTATGTGCCTTCGCAAATCAGTTCAATATTGACTTGTAAGAGGCCGTCGAAAAGAAGTTTGTCAAGGCTGATTCAAAACGGGAATGGAAGACTGCTGCTTCTCCCAAATGATGCGATCCTTTTCTGATACAAAAAATACATGAAATAAGAGAGCCATTAAGAATGCCGAAGAAACCTAAGAGGAACTTATTCCAAACTCATAAATACCCCAATAATCATATTTCCTTTATCGCTGGGTTTTGTTTCGGCGTATTGGTCTCGGCTATAGAATCATTTCAGAATGTCTCTGAAACCATGGAATTTGCATTAGTATCAATTTTCTTTTTTTTATCAGTGTTTGTCTTCACTATGGGAATTGGGAATCTCTTCAACAATAAGTATGATCGTTCTGGAATGGTTGTCCATTTCACAAAGAAGAACTTTAAACTCATGATCCCGATCTGGATTCGGATGGCCTTTTGGTTCATTGGCACATTTTGCGGA
Source organism: Spirochaetales bacterium (assembly GCA_016936115.1). Lineage (GTDB taxonomy): Bacteria > Spirochaetota > Spirochaetia > DSM-2461 > DSM-2461 > SZUA-368. The sequence goes on from JAFGPQ010000103.1 coordinate 4,738, forward strand.
ACTATAACTTTTAAGGCCGTCCAATTTTTTCAATAAAACAATTCAATACTCAGTTTACTCCCTGTTTCAGAAATTCGGGGTACCTATGATTATCAGAAAAGAACATCAATAATGTGCCATACTGTATTCTATTGCTGCTTTCGCATCTATAGCATTTTCCAAGTAATGTTCCTCATCTTCAAAATTATAGCTTGTTGTTTTTAAAATACCTTCAATATCTATTCTGTCAATTTCTGGTGCCGCTGAGACCATCATGGCAATTATCCCCGCCGTAACAATAGGCTTCGAAGATACGGATAGAAACGGGTTATACCCTTCCAGTTCTATCTGATTATTCTTGCTCTTCAAGTTCGATGGTAATAGAACAGAGTAGTCACGATTGTACACGCCGAAATCGGCACTGTTATCAATACCTTCAATAGATGGATCAATATCTGAAGGGAGGATGTTCCTTGGATTGGGAAAATGAAGGAAGCACGTTATTATTCCTGATGAATAGGCTTTATCCAGAATTGGCTTAAGCTCTTTCCGAGCATCCTCGCTCAATCTTGCTTGGGAATAGGTAAGGATATCAATTTCTTTTTCTATGGCCCATGAGATGGCGTCTTCAAGTTCCTGGACGAATATATCTTCATGGGTTGTTGTAATCCCTATGGCATATATTTCTGCTTCTGGTGCAATCTCATGCAGAGTAGATGCCATCCAATAGCCATGATCACAATTCTCAAATATTTCTCGATAAGATTTGTCTTTTCTTGCGTCATAATAACCAGAATACAACAGGGAATAATCATCAATTCCAAAGTTGTGATCCAATATCCCTATTTTTACTCCTTTACCCTTTGAATAATCCCAACCTTTTCGAATCTTATGAATTGTAAAATATGTGGGGTGAGAGTTTCCTTTACTATAGTGAATGTAAGGAATCCTTGGTTCCGAGCGCAATATCATACATAAGATAAAACCAATCGCACATGATGAACCAATCATGATCCCTTGTAGAATTATTCTTCTCATACTTATACCTCAATATTCCTTCTGCAATAAATATGCCATTGTTCAATAAAGAGCTTAATAGGGAATAGACTACATTACATTTGGTAAAATCACCCATTGTCTGGTTAGAAAACTACATGAATTCTTAAATAGAGACGACGAGAAGGGGCTTACATAATCGAGGAAAAATCCTCGTCAACTTCCCCTGTGAAAAAGGCATGAAGGGAAGAGATAGTTACCTTTCCAATATTGATCATAGTTTTTTATGTCAAAAAGGTTTCGGACTTCGCTTTCTGTTAGAATCCCCAACTCATTTTTTGATGTCTCGGAAGTTTTTTAACGCCTTCAAGTATATCATGTGTAAGTAATCCCTCTTGTCGTGCCTCTGATAGAATAATGCTAAGTACTCCACGGCATTCCCGAACAGTTTTTGTCGACCGTTTTCTCTTTCTATCAGATAAAAGTTTAGTCTGCCATGTTTGTAAGCATTATTGAGTTGAGTCTACAAAATTCACATCTCCCAGTATAGGATGGATATGATTCTTAATTTTTTGAATAGCAACGGATGGCATGTGATTTTGAAGTTCCATTCTCCAAACAGTACTGACACTCTCCCCATTCAAAGAATCTCTTCCGCCTCATGTAGTTTTTTAACTTCATAGATGGATTGGGAATGAGGGCATTTTCCTTAAATAATTGCATACAGTAGATATTCGCTTGGGTTTTACTTGTTTTGCCCGTAGATTTCCCCGTAGTGCGTCTTCCGAATTCATCATATGTTCTATAATACCAAATCCCTTTACCGTTTTTTGTCTTTCTTAAGTACAATGTAAAAGGTTGTTTCTCTCTCGACATAATAACTCCAGTACTCTTTATAGATAACTTAATATAAAGGAAGAAATTCTGGGCTTTGAATCTAAGAAAGATGATTCTGACGTTATCCATTTTTATTTCGCAATTGGTCACACTCTGGTTACAGTAGCCTGAAATGCAAAAAAAAGCTTCCTTAAATCTCTGAATAACAAAGACTTAAGGAAGCAATTGGGGATGGAGGTGGCGGGAATCGAACCCGCGTCCTAAAGGGCGAAAAAAAGGCCTCTACAGGTTTAGTTTACTTTTTTTGTTTCGGAAGCGTCGGGAAAGCAAACCAACCTTCTTCTTCCTAGTCCGTTTAATGTCTCCCCCGTTTAACGAACAATCACGGGGAACAAGCCTATAAGTTTGTTAAAGATGAGTGCTCAGGAAAGGCGCCCGAACATCATCCTAGCAGTGAATGTTACGCTGCTAAAGCGAAAGCTTCGTTGTTATCGAAAGCGATAACAACTTCGTCTTCTTTCTTGGCAATTATAAAAGTGTTGTTTTAGGAGAAACACTCCACCTGCCACCCAAATCCCGGTCATCCTCCAGTCGAAACCAGTGCACCCCCAATTTGGTTACGGTTATTCAATAGCTCTGAGAGCTTTGAATCACCGGGTAGAATATACTATGGTTCCAGGGAAAAGTCCAGTATGGGTAAGGGGTATTTGGGAAAGGATAATCGATGAAGCCTTTCCCATTTTCGATTTCCAGAGAATAATAGTGAAAAAATCCCCTTTTCTCAGCAAATTCTCATTTTCATGAACTATAATAGAGAAGAAATGGAATGATTCCGTTCGTCCGCTCTTTAAGAGGAGCGAAAGGAGACTATATGAATGTACAGAATTTATCAAGTTATACGCAACCGTCGGTAAATATATCCGCCTTGAATATGCCTAAAGCCGCTTCCTCCTCCGAGGAAATGAGCGAGAGTTCTGTCGAAAAGGCAAGGGAAGCATCCCAGTCCGTCCCTTCCGGGGCTGGTTCCGATGATCTCCCCGCCGGGGTAGGCAATAACGTGGACATAAGCGTCTGAGGGAAGCGAATCCTTTCCGAAGGGCCGGAATGAATAGCATGGCCGTAAAAAAACTTCATCCTATCTGGTCAAATCCCGTAAAGGGAATATAATTAATAGGGAAAGTTCAATTATAATGAACGAGGAGGGCGGTAATATGCAGATTCCCCGATCGGCCCAGGTCAGGCATGCGGTAAATACCCTGCTGGAATCCTTCGGCAGGGAACCCCTCTACAAAGGCCTGGATGAGCTTAAGGAACAGCAGGCTTCCTGTTTCGTCACCCTTCACAAGGAGACTGACGGGGAGGAAGAGCTTCGGGGATGTATTGGAACCCTGGCGCCGGTGAAACCCTCTCTTTTTGAAGAAATCCGCTCCAACGCCCTGTCCGCCGCTTTCAGCGATCCCCGTTTCCCGCCCCTTCGCAAGGATGAGCTGAAGGAGCTGACCATTTCCGTGGATGTGCTGGAGCCTTCCGAACCGATTGCTTCCCCGGATCAGCTCGATCCAGCCGTATACGGTGTCATTGTGGAAAAGGGTTACCGCCGGGGGGTACTTCTTCCCGATCTGGAAGGGGTGGATACGGTGGAGCGTCAGCTGGAGATCGCCCGGATGAAAGCGGGAATCGGACCGGATGACGAAGTCACCCTGCAGCGGTTCCGGGTCACCAGGTATCACTGATATGAAAAATGCCCTCTATTTTGAAGAACGGGATGACCGGATTGTGTGTCGTCTCTGTCCCCGAAACTGTGTTTTGAAGGAGGGGGAGAACGGATTCTGCGGGGTCAGGGCGAACCGGGAAGGAAAGGGGGTGACCCTGAATTACGGGAGCTTATCCGCGGTGCATATCGATCCCATGGAGAAGAAACCCCTTTATCACTTTATGCCGGGCCGGGAGATTCTCTCTCTGGGAAGCTACGGCTGTAATCTGACCTGTCTTCACTGCCAGAATCATGCTATTGCCCAGGATTCGGAACTCTTTACCTTTGCCGACCAGGGACGGGAAATCACCCCCGCCATGATACTGGATAAGCTCGATTCCCGTCTGGCCGGCGTGGCCTATACCTATAACGAGCCGGTCGTCTGGTATGAGTATGTTCTGGACTGTGCCCGGGCTGTCAAAGAGAGGGGATTCAAAAACGTGATGGTGACAAACGGCTTTATTCAGGCGGACCCCCTGGATGAGCTGTTTCCCTTTATCCATGCGTTCAGTGTGGATCTCAAGGGTTATTCCGGGGATTTCTACCGTCTGGTTTCCGGGGGGAGTCTGAAGCCGGTACAGGAGAGTCTGAAGCGCATTGTAAAATCGGGCAGGCATCTTGAAGTGGAATATCTGGTCATACCCGGAATGAATGATGAGAGGGAGCCCTTCGAAGAGCTCCTGGGCTGGTACGCCCGTGAACTGGGGCCCCGGGTCCCCCTGCATATCAACCGCTATTTTCCCCAGTATAAAATGGAACGGCCCGCCACGCCGGTCGAGACACTGGTCCGTCTTTATGAAACGGCCCGGGAGTATCTGGATTACGTCTACATCGGTAATGCGGATGTCTCCGAGGGACGGGATACCCGCTGTCCCGCCTGCGGGGAGGTCCTGATCGAGAGAGCCGGCTACCGGGCTCTCGTAAAAGTGGGGGATGATATCTGTCCCCGGTGCGGTACCGTGGCGGAGATCATATTCTGAAGGAGGAGGGGATGAATGTCCGTCCCCCCGCTGTGGCGGGGCAGTTCTATCCCGCTTCGGCGGCGGGTATTAAGAATGAAATCGAAACCCATCTGCAGGCCGAGTCTTCCCTGATAGATCAGACTCTCGCCGGTAAGCGAATCATCGGAGGCATCAGCCCCCATGCGGGATATATCTTCTGTCTTCCCCAGGCGGTTCATCTTTTTCGGCTGCTGCAGCTTTCCCGGCATTCCTGGGATCCGGTGGTTGTGCTGAATCCCAACCATACCGGTCGGGGACGGCCGCTCTCTATCGATCTGCACAACCGATGGTCCACCCCTCTGGGGGAAGTGCCTGTAGACGGGGAGGCCGCCGATTTCCTCATTCGGGAAAGCGCTGCCGGGGAGCATCCCCTGTACCGGGAGCCTCAGGCCCATAAGGGAGAGCACTCCGGAGAAGTGATTCTGCCTCTGCTCCAGTATTTTCTTAAGGATTTCTCCCTGCTGCCCCTGTGCATGGGGGACAGCTCCTACGGAGCGGCGGTTTCCCTGGCTGAGCTTTTTGTGAAATTCAAAGAGGAGTATCGGTCGGATCCCCTTATCATTGCTTCGTCGGACTTCACCCACTTCGAATCCCCCGAGAGAGGACGGGCCCTGGACGATTACGCCCTGGAAGCCCTGCTGAATCTGGATACCCGGGATTTCTTCCTCCGGGTAGGGGAGAAGCACATCTCCATCTGCGGCTACGGCCCCATTATAGTTCTGCTCGAGTATGCGAAACGGGTCTCTTCAAATCCCGGTGTTTCCCTTCTCCGAAGGGGCCATTCCGGGGAATCTCCCTACTTCAGGGGACGGGAGCAGGCCGAGGTGGTGGACTATGTCAGCCTTCTTGTTTATGAAGAGTAGATTTGCTATATTAGGCCCATGGCTAAGTTGATTGAACCAAAAGTACTTAAGGGGTTCCGGGATTTTCTTCCGGAACAGGAGATCGAACGGCGGGAACTGATGACCAGGCTGGAGGAAACCTACAAGAGTTTCGGTTTCGTCCCCATCGACACCCCCGTTCTGGAGTATACCAATGTCCTCCTGGGAAAGGGAGGAGGGGAGACGGACAAGCAGGTCTATCACTTCATGGACCACGGCAAGCGGGATGTGGCCATGCGTTTCGATCTGACCGTTCCCTTCGCCCGCTACATGGCGGCCCATCGGCACGAACTCTATCTGCCCTTCAAGCGCTATCACATAAACAAGGTTTGGCGGGGCGAGAATACCCAGAAGGGGCGCTACCGGGAATTCGTCCAGTGCGATTTTGACATTGTGGGAGTGGATTCCCCCTCCAGCGATTTCGAAATTCTTCTCATGATGCGCGCCTCCATGCAGAATCTGGGAGTGGACAAGTGTACGGTCCAGTTCTCCCACCGGGGTATTTTCAACCGCTTTCTTGAGAATCTGGGTCTTATGGAACAGTCCGTGGAGATTCTGCGTATCGTGGATAAGCTGGCCAAGATCGGCCGGGACGAGGTGATCTCCCTTCTGACCGAGATCGCCGATGGAGGCCGGGCGGAAAAGATCGTTGACTTCATAGAAGCGAAGGACACCTTTGAGAGTACCCTGGCCAATATGACCGAACTGGCCGGCGGTCCCTCCGAGGATACGGCCCGCCTGGAAGAGATCTGGGCGGCCATACAGGATATGGGTCTGGAATGCAGCTTTATATTGAATCCCTCCATCACCCGGGGGCTGGATTACTATACCGGACTGGTTTACGAAACCTTCCTGGACGAATTGCCCTCCATCGGTTCGGTCTGTTCCGGGGGGCGCTACAACAATCTGGCCGGCCTTTATACGAAGGAAGAGCTGCCCGGCGTAGGCGCCTCGGTGGGGCTGGACCGTCTGCTGGCGGCACTGGAAGAACTGGGACAATCCTCCCGGAAGAAGAGCTACACGAAGGTGCTGATTTTCCAGATGGACGGCTCCCTGATGGGGCACTACCACAAACTGGCGGGTCAGATCCGTCTGGCCGGAGTCAGCTGCGAGGTGTTCCCCCTGGATAAGAAGCTGGGGGTTCAGTTCAAATTCGCCGAACAGAAGGAGATCCCCTTCGGGATTATCTGCGGCAGCGAGGAGAAGGCGGCCGGCACGGTGAATCTGAAGAACCTGGCCTCCCGGGAAAACTATGAGGGCATCTCCCTGGAGAAAGCCCTCGAAATACTCAAAGCCTGAGAGAAAAGTGACCGGGGAAGACAGAGGACAATACTGGGATAATCTCTATTCATCCCTGAAGGAATCCCTTTCGGGGGAAGCGGACTGGCTTGATAAATTTGAAGAGATCCTGTCTGCCGATCCCTCAGGGGAGATTCTCGATCTGGGCTGCGGCCGGGGTTACGACTCCCTTTATCTGCTGAACCGGGGGTATTCTGTTCTTTCCTGTGATATCTCGCCGGTCGCTCTGGAATCTCTGGCCGCCCGGGATGACCGGGCCCGTGTCCGCTGTTTCGATATGAGTAAGGGGCTGCCCTTAGCCGATGGAACGGCATCCGTGGTCGTCGCCGATCTGTCTCTTCACTATTTTTTCTGGGAGGAAACCCTGTTTATCCTCAAGGAGATCGATCGGGTACTTTCCGATTCGGGATATCTGCTGTGCCGGCTCAATTCAGTGAATGACGGGAATTTCGGGGCGGGCGCCGGTCGGGAGCGGGAAAGGCATTTTTATGAGGAGGGGGGACACTTCAAGCGTTTCTTCGATCGGGAGGATCTTCTGAAGCTCTTCGGTGACTGGCAAATTCTCACTTTAGAAGAGAATGTGACGGAACGTTATGGGAAACCGAAGTCTTTCTGGGAGTGCTCTCTCCGAAAAAAGGAGAAACCTTAAGTGCTGAGTGAAAAAGAGATCCGTGACCGGGTGCACCGCTTCTACTGGGAGAAGGATCTGAACTGCGCCACCACCTCTCTGAAAATCCTCGCGGAGCATTTTTACACTCCCCTGGCTGATCAGGTAATAGACTCCGCTCTGGCCATGCACGGCGCCGCCTGCTACGGGGCCCAGTGCGGTCTGGTGGAAGGGCCTTTGCTGTTTATGGGGATTTACGGGCGGTCCCGCGGAATGGAGGACGATGCCCTCCGGGGACTCTGTTACCGCTTCGCCGAAGAATTCGAGCATCGGTTCGGATCCCTCGTCTGCCGGGAATTGCGGCCGGGCGGATTCAACGATGACGATCCGGAACATCTCTGCGAATCCCTTACGGTCCAGGCCGTCCTGTTCGCCGTGAATTTCCTTAACCGAATTCCCCGGTAGACCCAATTCACGCATTGACAGACTTCAGCCAAAGCGGGATAATAAAGACCCATGAGCAAGTATATATTTACGACGGGCGGTGTGTGTTCCAGCCTGGGCAAAGGTATAGCTTCCGCTTCCATGGGAGCTCTTCTGGAGTGTCGCGGCCTTAAGGTCTGCATGATAAAAATCGACCCCTATCTGAATGTCGATGCGGGGACCATGAGCCCCTACCAGCACGGGGAGGTCTACGTCACAGACGACGGTGCCGAAACGGACTTGGACCTGGGAAATTACGAAAGGTTTACCCAATCCCCTCTGAGCGCTGCCAATTCCATAACCACAGGACAGATTTACCAGGAAGTCATCCGCCGGGAGAGGGCGGGGCAGTATCTGGGCAAGTGCGTTCAGGTGGTTCCCCATATTACCGACGAAATCAAAAGGCGCATCTACTCCCTGGGGGAAAAGCCCGGTATCGACGTGACCATTGTGGAGACCGGGGGGACGGTGGGGGATATCGAATCCATTCCCTACCTTGAAGCGATCCGCCAGATTATCCATGAGCGGGGCAAGAAGAATACCTGTTCCGTGCACCTGACCCTGGTTCCCGAAGTGGCCGGAGGGGAGGTGAAAACCAAACCCACCCAGCACTCGGTCAAGGCCATGCGGGAGATCGGTATACAGCCGGACGTGCTGCTCTGCCGCTGTAAGGAAGAGCTGGACGAGGGGCTTAAGAAGAAGATCGCCCTCTTTACCAATATCGATTTCGACAGTGTTCTGTCCGCTCATGACGTCAATACCACCATTTATGAAATTCCTGCCAGCTATCACCTGCAGGGGTTCGACCGGGTTGTCTGCGAAAAGCTGGACCTGAAGACGAAGAAAGCGGAGATCGCCCCCTGGGTCAAGCTGGCCGACCGCTATAAAAAGGACGGCAGGAAGGTGACCATCGGCATGGTGGGGAAGTATACCCTTCTGGGGGATACCTACAAATCCATCGACGAGGGTATCGTCCATGCGGCCATCAAGAACAATGTGGACGTGGAACTGGTCAAGATCGAATCGGACGAACTGGAAGACCGGGAAGACTGGCAGGAGCAGCTGAAGAGTCTGGACGGCATTCTGGTGCCCGGCGGATTCGGCGAGAGGGGCATCATCGGCATGACCATGGCCGCCCGCTTCGCCCGGGAGAATAAACTTCCCTATTTCGGTATCTGCCTGGGGGTTCAGATCATGGTTATCGAATTCTGCCGCAATGTTCTGGGTATCGCCGATGCGGACAGCTCCGAATTTCGTCCGGACGGGAAGAATTCCGTTATTACCCTGCTCGAGGAGCAGGTGGATGTGATCGAATACGGCGGCACCATGAGACTGGGCGGATACGATTCCCATCTGGTGAAGGGCACAAAGATACACGAAGCCTATGGCAATGATGTGATTCGCGAGCGTCACCGCCACCGCTACGAAGTGGCCAATAAATACAAGGACGCCATGGTCGACGCGGGACTGGTCCTTTCCGGGTTCTCTCCGGACGGGCAGCTGGTGGAATCGGCGGAGTGGAAGGATCATCCCTGGGGCGTGGGCGTACAGTTCCACCCGGAATTCACCTCCACCCCTCTTAAACCGGGGCCCCTGTTTGATGAATTCGTCAAGGCCGTGGCCAATAATAAGAAAGACTAGAATCGGGACGGACTCTTTTCCTGTTTTCGGTTCTGCCGATACTCCCGGGGGGAGAGGCCGGTCACTTTTTTAAACTGATGGGAGAACTCGAAGGGAGAGGGGTATCCTAAACGATCGCCGATCTCCCTGACCGATAATTCTGAGGCCAGAAGCCACTCGCAGGCCCTGTCTATCCGGCGCTGAATGATAAACTGCCCCGGGGACAGGGCTGTGTTTTTTTTAAAGGCCTTGCGGAACCACTCGTAGCCCCATCCCCTGTCCCGGCAGAACTCCTCGATATTGATTCTTTTCTCGCAATGATCGAAGAAGTGGTTCCGGGCGTCGTCGATTCTTTCCCATTCGTCCAGGGAGTCACTGTCCTGAGAGGCGAGAGTGTAGATATGATTCATGAGGTTCAGGGCCTCGGGCACCATGCGGTTCAGATCCCTCTCGGGGCACTCCTTCAGGGAGAGGTAATAGCGGTAGAACCGCTCCTGCAGGCGGCTGTCCGGGGAGAGGGAGAGGACCGGCCGGTCCTCCCTTATGAAGCGCGATTCCATCAGGGCCCGGCTCAGCTGGGGTCCCATGTCAATGTAGAGTTCCATCCAACGGCTTTCCGGGTCCAGAATCGTGCTGTGGGGTATGCCGGGCAGGCGCTGGAAGACCGACCCGGGCCTCAAGTCAAAGCTGTTTCCCCGATTATCCCGATAAACCCCCCGGCCCCGGGCCACGTAGACCAGGGCGAAGATGGAAAAACTGCGGTCAAAGGTATCCTCTTTCTCTCCCGGCTTATGCATGATTCCCGCGCCGAGCTGCTCCCGGGAGTTGAGGCCCCCCATACTTCTCTTGACGATACCAGATAACGTATCTTTTATCCCATCCATACCATGGCTATCTTAGCCCGCGGGAACTATACTGGCAAGCGGAAATTATCCTGTTAAGAGGAGATAGTTATGAAACCTGTCAACGTATCGAAGAATTTTTGGGAAATGCCCGAATTAACCCATATCAATCGTCTTCCCGCCCACTCCTGCCTGATCCCCCATGCGAACGGAGAAGACGCCCTGAGGGGCAACCGGGAGAAATCCCCCTTTTTCCTTTCACTGGACGGAACCTGGGACTTCAAGCTCTATCGCAAGCCCGATGAGGTCCCCGCCGAAGGGCCGGAGGAGTGGGATTCAATCAGAGTGCCCGCCAACTGGACCACGGAGGGTTTCTGGGACAAGCCCATCTATACCAATGTGCAGATGCCCTGGGAAAATAACTATCCCCTGGTTCCCGAAGAGAACCCCACCGGTGTCTACCGGCGCAGTTTCACCATGCCCCCGGAATGGGGCGACCGGCGCACGATCATTCATCTGGGCGGTGTGGAGAGCTATTTTGAAATTTATGTGAACGGCACTTTCGCCGGTATGGGCAAGGACTGCCGCCTTCCCTCGGAATACGACATAACTTCTTTAGTGAAGGAAGGGAAGAACGAACTGACCGTGAAAGTTCTGCGCTGGTCCGACGGCAGCTATATCGAAGACCAGGATCACTGGTGGATGGCGGGGATCTACCGCTCGGTCTACCTCTATTCCACGGATCATGCCTATTTAGAGGATATTTTCGCCTCCGCCGATTATGACCTGATCACCAAAGAGGGCGTTCTGAAGGTGGACACGAAGGTGAACTTCTCCCGGAATACCGGAGAGGATACTTCCCACGGTAAAACCCAATCTACCGGACCGGTGGATGATTATCTTCTGACCATGTGCCTCTACGACGGGGAGGAGCTTATCTTTACACGCAGCGGCACCGTGGACAGGGAGTACCGCAGCAGCCGTTATCACATCGTCTGGGAAGATCGTCTTGCCGGCATGAAGCCCTGGTCCTCGGAAAAGCCGAACCTGTACACTCTGGTTTTCGAGATGGCCGATTCGGAAGGGGTGACCGTTGATACCCGCTCTTTCCGCACCGGATTCCGTAACGTCACCGTCAGGGACAGGGAGCTTCTTCTGAATGGTCAGCCGGTCATGATCAAGGGGGTTAACCGGCACGAGCACGACGAGCTGACCGGAAAAACCGTTTCCCGGGAGACCATGCTCGCCGATATCCGGCTGCTCAAACAGTTCAATTTCAATGCGGTACGTACCTGCCACTATCCCGACGATATGCTCTGGTACGATCTGTGCGACGAATACGGCATCTATCTGATAGACGAAGCCAATATCGAGGCCCATGCCAATTATACAACCATCTGCAGGGATCCCCGTTGGAAGGAAGCCTTCGAAGAGCGCATTCTGAACATGGTGAAGCGGGACAAGAATCATCCCTGTATCTTCTCCTGGTCCCTGGGCAACGAGACGGGGAACGGGGAGAATCACTCCAGGGTAAGCGACCGGGTGCGGGCCTACGATCCCTCCCGGCTGATTCATCATGAAGGGGAGGTCAAGCAGTTCTGGACCCAGGGGGGCGTTCCCAACAACTACGCCGGCGGCTGTAACCGGGACAACGACATGATCAACCCCATGTACCCCACCATCGCCGAGATTATCGATCACGCCGTGAATTCAGAAGACCCCCGGCCGGTCATCCTGTGCGAGTACTCCCATGCCATGGGAAACAGCAACGGCAACCTGAAGGAGTACTGGGAGGCCTTCTATCAGTACAAGGGACTGCAGGGCGGTTTTATCTGGGACTGGGTGGACCAGGGCCTGAAACTGACCGATGACAAGGGGGTGGATTACTGGGGTTACGGGGGAGACTTCGGGGAGAAAATACACGATTTCGATTTCTGTATCAACGGTATGATCTGGCCTGACCGGACTCCCCATCCGTCCATGTACGAGTTCAAGAAGCTGACCCAGCCCGTGGTCATGGAAGCCCTGAGCACTACGGAGGGGCGCTTTACCCTGACCAACAGGCAGTATTTCTCCAATCTGGACGACTTGGCTCTGAGCTGGAAAATCGAAGTGCAGGGGGAACTCTTCGCTCAGGGATCCGCCGAACTGCCCCAGGCGGCTCCCTTCTGTACGGTTCCCCTGACCCTGGCCTATGAGCTTCCCATTCCTGAGAAGGGGCAGGAGGCTTTCATCACCTTCTCCTTTACCCTGAAGAAGGAGACACCCTGGGCTCCCGCCGGGCATGAAGTGGCCTGGGAACAGTTCGCCCTGACCGGACTTCCCAGCAGGGAAGCAGCTCCTGCGGAAGATTGTCAGTCTGCCCTTGAGCTGACCGCCGACCGGGCTGTTCTTTCCGGCGGATCCTGGCGGATTGAAGGGGATACGCAGAAGGGTGAGATCATTTCCTGGACGAAGAAGGGCCGGGAGATCTTCAGCCGTTTTCCCGAGTTGAATATCTGGCGGGCCCTGACCGATAACGATGAGATCCGGGGCTGGTCCGGTCAGGATGACAAGCCGGGCTTTCTCTGGAAGAAGCTGGCCCTGAATAACCTTACCCTTGCCGATAGCCGGCTGACAGGGGATGGGGAAGAAAGGGTTATCCGTCTGAAAAGAACATATCACGGGATAGACAAATCCCAGCCCATCATTCATGAAATGACCATCGGTCTCACAACTGAAGGTTCTGTTAAGATCGACTCCCGCTTCGAGGTTTCCCCGGGACTGCCCGATATTCCCCGGCTGGGTCTAGTCATGCATACGGCACAGGGCTTCGAGGAGCTGGAATGGTTCGGAAAAGGGCCCTGGGAGAACTACATTGACAGAAACTGCGCCCCCGTCGGACTTTACCGGGGAACGGTCTCGGAACAGTTCGTTCCCTATATCCTGCCCCAGGAGAACGGCAATAAGACCGACGTCCGCCGCATGACCCTTTCCGACGGCAGGGAGAGTTTCTCATTCCGGGGAATGTTCGAGTTCTCAGCGGGACATTTCACGGCTCAGGAACTGGAAGGTTCCTTCCATACCAATGAACCGAAGCCCCTGAAGGAGACGGTACTCACGGTGGATCTTAAGCAGAAGGGACTGGGGACGAAGAGCTGCGGACACGATACGCTGGACAAGTACAGAATCTATCCGGGCACCTATGATTTTTCCCTGATTCTGGAATAAAAAATTTGCTATTTCCCTTCCATCTATTATAATGAACATGATGGAAGGGATAATGAATCCGGAGGAACTGTACCTCCTTGCCGAACGTTTGAATCTCGGGATTCTCACTGTTGATAAAAAATTAACTCTACGCAACAGTAACGACGGGGGAAAGCCCTTTGTTGAGCCGATTTTGACGGAGTTGCGCCGGAACTGTTCCGAGGGGTATCTTTCTTCGGAAAGTTGTAAGGGATTACTTTCCGGGGATAGTATCTTCTGTCTGCCCGACAGGGAAGAGGGAGGGGGACACATCCTCATCAATCTCTCATCACAGGAGGAGAACCGGGATGCCCTCCTCAAGGAGAGCGAGCGCATCAGGCGGGTTCTGCTGGACAATATGAACAGCAGCTTTCTCATCGCCGATAAGAAGGGAAGTGTAGAGCGGGCCCACTTTGTGGGTGAGTTATCCCTCCTTTTAGGACAGAGGGGTTATGCCTCCTCCCTTGATAAGATTTTCGACAGGGACATGTCCGGAAAGATCCTTTCAAAAATGGAAGGTCTGGGAGAGGTACGGTCCCGCGATATGAGTCATTTCCGCTTTGATATCAAGGGGCAGCTCTTCTGGCTGGATTTTTATATAGTCTATCTGAAGGGGGATCAGTACTTCATCAGTATTGACGATAAGACGGGAGAGCACTACCTTCTCGAAAAACTGGACCGGCTGACCGCTGTGGAGATGAGCTGCCATAAGGTGGACGAGCTTAGCGAAAAAACGGGGAATCTGGTCAGCGGGATCCTCGGATACACGGAGATGGCGATTAATAAGAATGAGAATCCCGTGGTGGCGGATCTGCTGGACAGTATCAGAAAAATCTCCTCCGACGGGCTGAACCATATTCAGGTTATCCGGGGATATACGGCGGGACAGTACAAACCCCCGGAGGTAAAGCTTCCCTCCAGGACGGTGGTCATCGATGAGGGTAAGGCTCTGGAACTCCTTGAAAACAACGGGGAACTTTATGACACGGTTAAAAAGGATTTCCTGAACGATTACGGACATGTTCCCGAATCCCTCCCCCCCCTGTACCGGGAGAACCGGAGGGATGCCCAGATTCTCATACACAGCATCAAGGGCGTCGCCGGAATAATCGGAGCCTACCTGCTTCAGGACGAAGCCAACTTGCTCGAAGGGTATATGAGAAAGGAAGAGTGGGAGGAAGCGGAGGGTATGCTGGTGAAATTCACCGAATCCCTCTCCCTGGTCATCGGAGAGTTGAGCGCCGCCGACAGGGATGCTTTCTCAGAGACCGCAGAGGCGGGCCAGATATCCCTCATAAACCTGAATGACCGGCAGAAAGACCGTCTTGCCGTACTCCTTCCCCTTGCCGAATCGGGGGACTATAACGGTCTTATGACCCAGCTCGATCAACTCGCCTCCTTCGAATGGGGAGAGGAGTGGGCCCGGATGGTCGAGGTAGTCCGAAGCTACGGGGAGAAGATCGATTTTGACGGCGTTATCAGCACTGTTCAGGGCCTTATCTGAAGGGCTCTGTAAAATAATCATACAATCGGGATTATTCCTTTTCGCTCAATTGACAAATATGTATGTTTTATATTATAGTTTACCCCACGTGGCAATAGGTTGCCATAAAAATAATGAATAAATATACGGTCGTCGTTCCGGGAAAACCGGGGCAATTTGAATATTTATTAAAGAAAACGGGAATAATCCGATTTGTCATTCTGATATGGGATGACACCGGTCCGACGGTTTTGTAGGATGTTCCCTGAGGAGAACGGGATGTTAAAAAAAAGCGGTCTTTACGATCCTGCCCAGGAACATGATGCCTGCGGTGTCGGCTTTGTAGCCAGACTGGATGGCCGGAAGACACATCAGATTGTGGAAGAGGGCGTTGAAATACTCTGTAACCTGGAACACCGCGGTGCCGTCGGGGGAGACCAGAAAACCGGAGACGGTGCGGGTATGCTTGTGCAGATGCCCCACAAGTTTTTTGAAAAGGTGCTGCCCTTCGGTCTTCCCGAAGCCGCTTCCTACGGTGCTGCCATGATGTTCCTGCCCGTGCACGGTAAGAAACAGGCCGAAGCTGTGGCCATGACCGAAGAGATAATCAAAAGGGAAGGGGTGGAGCTTCTGGGATGGCGCGATGTGCCGGTCACTCCCGAATGCCTCGGCGAACTGGCACGCAAGGTCATGCCCACCATCAAGCAGCTTTTCCTGACCGTGAAAGGACTTTCCGGCTTCGCCCTTGAGAGGAAACTCTATATTGTCAAGAAGAGTCTGGAGAACGAAGCCCTGGCACGGGGATGGGAACTGGATGAGTATTACATCTCCAGCCTCTCCGCCCATACCATGGTTTACAAGGGTATGTTCGTGGCTCCCCAGTTTACCGTATTTTATCCCGATCTCAAGGACGAATCCTTCGAGAGCGCCCTGGCTCTGGTCCATCAGAGATACAGTACCAATACCTTCCCCTCCTGGCCTCTGGCACAGCCCTTCCGATATATCGCCCATAACGGGGAGATCAATACGCTCAGAAGAAACGTGAATAACATGGAAGCCCGGGAGGCGTCCCTCAAATCGGACGTGTTCGGGGATGACATTAGAAAGATCGCCCCGGTGGTTCTTCCCAACGGAAGCGACTCGGCCGCCTTCGACAATGTCTATGAGCTGCTTATTCAGGGCGGACGGACCCTGGAACACTCCATGATGATGATGATTCCCGAGGCTTTCGGTTCCAAGTATCACATCTCCGAAGATAAGAGATCCTTCTACGAATACCACGCCGCCGTTATGGAACCCTGGGACGGCCCCGCGGCTGTCGCTTTTACGGACGGGTTTTCCATCGGCGCCACCCTGGACCGAAACGGTCTGAGACCGGGCCGCTATACGGTGACCCGATCGGGCAAGGTCGTTATGGCCTCCGAGACCGGTGTTATCGAAATCGATCCCGAAGATGTTCTTGAAAAGGGACGCCTGGCCCCCGGAAAGATGTTCGTTGTGGATACGGAAAATCACCGGGTGATCAAGGATAACGAAATCAAGAGCATGATCTCCCGCAGCAAACCCTACCGCCGCTGGCTCAACGAGCAGAAAATCGAGCTCAAGGGCCTCCTGGGTGCTCCCCGGGCGGTAAGACACGACAAGGAAACCCTTCGGGAGAGATGGAAATCCTTCGGATACTCCTACGAGGATATCCGAAACATCATCGCCCCCATGGCCCAGAACGGCCAGGAGCCTCTCGGTTCCATGGGTAATGACTCCCCTCTGCCCGTGCTTTCCGAGAAGCCTGTACTCCTTTACGACTATTTCCGTCAGCTTTTCGCTCAGGTAACCAATCCTCCCATCGACCCCTACCGTGAAAATCTGGTTATGTCTCTCATGAGCTTCGTGGGTCGGGAGAGGAATCTTCTTGAGGAGACTCCGGAACACTGCCGCCAGCTGAAACTGGCCCATCCGGTGCTGACCAATGACGATATGACACACCTGCGAACGGTGGAGATCGATGATTTCAAGATTTGTACGGTCCCCATTGTTTTCGAGGTGACCAAGAATGAAAATATCCTGGAGAACGCCCTGAATCATCTCTGTGAGAACGTGGAGAAGGAGATTGACAAGGGCCACTCCCTGGTAATCCTGAGCGACAGGGACGTGGACAAGAACCACGCTGCCATTCCCGCTCTCCTGGCCGTGTCCGCCGTACACCATTTTCTGGTCCGCAGGGGTAAGAGACAGCTCGCCGGTATCCTGCTGGAATCGGGTGAGGTTCGGGAGGTTCACCACTTCGCCGCCCTTATCGGCTACGGATGCAGCGGTATCAATCCCTATCTGGTATTCGAATCCCTCTCCGATCTGAAGGAGCGGGGCTACCTGCCCGAGGACCTGACCCTGTCCCAGGCTATCGAGCACTATATCACCTCCGTGAAGAAGGGGCTTCTCAAGGTTATGTCCAAGATGGGTGTTTCCACCATCAGAAGCTACCGGGGATCGCAGATCTTCGAAGCGGTCGGTCTGAACGAGGCCATGGTGGAGAAATATTTCACCGGCACCTCCTCCCGGGTCGGCGGTATCGATCTGGATGTGATCGAGCACGACGTGATCAGCCGTCATAACGCAGCCTATACCGAGTCCAATGTCTACAACATGCGCCTTGACTCGGGCGGTAAATACAGCGCCCGGAAGAAAGAGGACCGCCATCTCTTCTCCGCCGAAGCCGTGGTGAGCCTTCAGAAGGCTGTCCGGACCGGCGATTACAAGGTATTCAAGCAGTATTCGGGCATTATCAACAATATCGCCAGCAACCTGAACACCCTGCGCGGTCTGTTTCTTTTCAAGAAGGGAAACCACGTTCCCCTGGAAGAGGTGGAATCGGCGGAAAGCATTGCCAAACGCTTTGTCTCCGGAGCCATGTCCTTCGGTTCGCTGAGCAAGGAAGTCCACGAGACCATGGCCATAGCCATGAACAAACTGGGCGGACACAGCAACTCCGGCGAAGGCGGCGAGGACTCCTCCCGCTATACCCCCGATGCGAACGGGGACGACCGGATGAGCCATGTCAAGCAGATCGCTTCGGGCCGGTTCGGGGTGGACAGCCCTTACCTCGTCAACTGCGATGAGCTGCAGATCAAGATGGCCCAGGGAGCCAAGCCCGGCGAGGGCGGTCAGCTTCCCGGACACAAGGTGAATGAGATTATCGCCAAGGTGAGGAACTCCACCCCCGGGGTTATGCTCATTTCCCCGCCCCCCCATCACGATATCTACTCCATAGAGGACCTGTCCCAGCTGATCTTCGATTTGAAAAACGCCAACCCCAAGGCCCGGGTTTCGGTCAAGCTGGTATCGGAAGTAGGCGTAGGTACGGTAGCCGCCGGTGTGGCCAAGGGTAAGGCCGATATGGTTCTTATCTCTTCGAGCGACGCCGGAACCGGCGCCTCACCCCTCTCCTCTATCAAGTACGCCGGTTCCTACTGGGAGATCGGTCTGGCCGAAACCCAGCAGGTTCTGGTCATGAACAAGCTCAGATCCCGTATCCGGGTTCAGTGCGACGGTCAGATGAAGACCGGCCGGGACGTGGTTATCGCCGCGCTTCTCGGAGCGGAGGAGTTCGGTTTCGGTACGGCCTCCCTGGTATCCCTGGGATGTGTCATGATGAGAAAGTGCCACACCAACGCCTGTCCTGTGGGAGTCGCCACCCAGGATCCGGAGCTCAGAAAGCGCTTCGCCGGTAAGCCGGAGCATCTGATGAACATGATGCTCTTCGTGGCCCGGGAAGTCCGCGAGTATATGGCGGAACTGGGATTCAGAAAGTTCGAGGACATGGTGGGACACGTGGAGATGCTCGACGTGAACAAGGCCGTGGACCACTACAAGGCCAGGGGCCTGGACTTCACCAAGATCCTGACCGTTCCCGATACGTCCACCGGGGAGCCCCTGCACTGTACTTCCAGCCAGGACCATGACTTCTCCCTGAGCCTCGACCCGGCTCTGGTGGAACAGGCGAAACCGGCTCTTGAGAAGAAAGAGAAGGTGGTCCTGTCCCGGAAGATCAAGAACTGCAACAGAACCGTGGGAGCCACCCTGAGTTACGAGGTTACTTCCCGCTACGGCAGGGACGGCCTGGCCGACGATACGATACATGTGAACTTCGAGGGAAGCGCCGGACAGAGTTTCGGAGCCTTCCTTACGAAGGGAATCACCTTCGAACTGACCGGGGAATCGAACGACTACTTCGGTAAGGGGCTTTCGGGGGGGCGTCTGATCCTCTATCCCCAGGCCAAGTCCACCTTCACAGGATTCCGTAACATCATCACCGGTAACGTGAACCTCTTCGGCGCCACCGGGGGGGAAGCCTTCATCAACGGTGTGGCGGGGGAGCGGTTCGCCGTTAGAAACTCCGGCGCCACCGCCGTTGTCGAAGGAGTGGGTGACCACGGATGCGAATACATGACCGGCGGTACGGTGGTCATTCTGGGTAAAACCGGGGTGAACTTCGCCGCGGGAATGTCGGGCGGCGTGGCCTACGTTTACGACGAGAATCAGCTCTTCGACACCCGGTGCAACCTTGACATGGTCGATGTGGAGCCGGTCGTTGATGAGAAGGACAAGAAGACGCTCAGAAATCTTATTGAGCGCCATAACAGCTATACGGACAGCAAGATCGGTAAACAGATACTTGAGTTCTGGGACGAGTCCCTGCCTCTCTTCGTAAAGGTCATGCCCCTTGATTACAAGAAGGCCCTTGAGAAGATGAAAGCGGAAGAGTCCAAGTTTACCGAAAATGAGACGGTTACCGAGGAGGTATACGCCTAATGGGAAAAGTACTGGGTTTTCTCGAGTTTGAAAGAACCGGTTTTGTATACCGGGATAAAAAGGACCGGGTTAAGGATTATAATCAGGTTCGCATATTCAAGAAGGTGGAAGAGCTTCAGGATCAGGGTGCACGCTGCATGGACTGCGGAACCCCCTTCTGCCACAACATCGGATGTCCCGTGGAGAACCTCATTCCCGAGTGGAATGACGCGGTTTACCGGGGACAGTGGAAAGAGGCCTACGAGCGGCTGGAAATTACGAACAATTTTCCCGAGTTCACCGGTACAATCTGTCCCGCTCCCTGCGAGACCTCCTGTACCCTGAGCATCAACGATGCCCCGGTTACGATCAACGAGATCGAGCTGGCCATTATCGATAAGGCTTTCGAAGAGGGGTGGGTCCAGCCTCTGCCCCCTCTCTCGGAGACGGGCAAATCGGTCGCCGTCATCGGCGGCGGTCCGGCGGGAATGGCCGCGGCTCAGCAGCTGAGACGGATGGGGCACAGGGTCACCCTCTTTGAAAAGGATAAGCACGTGGGCGGCCTCATGCGCTACGGTATCCCCAATTTCAAGATGGAAAAGACCGTCATCGACCGCCGTCTTGATCTGATGGAGCAGGAGGGCCTTGAGTTCGAAACGGGCGTGGAGATCGGAAAGGATATTTCCATCAACTACATCAAGAACCGTTTCGACGCGGTACTCATTACGGTGGGCGCCGGGACTCCCAGGGATCTTCCCGTGGAGGGTCGTGGGCTCAAGGGCGTTCACTACGCCATGGAATTCCTGTCCCAGTCGGCCAAGAGATCCTTCAATGAGGATATTACCGAGGAGGAGATCTCCGCCAAGGGTAAGACCGTTCTGGTCATCGGAGGGGGAGACACCGGTTCCGACTGCGTGGGCACCTCCATCCGCCAGGGAGCGAAGAAGGTTTATCAGTACGAAATCATGCCCAAGCCCATGGAGTGGGACAAGCCCTGGAATCCGGTATGGCCCGAATGGCCCCGGATACTGCGGGTCTCCTCTTCCCACAAGGAAGGATGCGAGCAGGACTGGCTGATCAATACGAATAGTCTGGAAGGAAAGGACGGGAAGGTCACTAAAGCCAATCTGCAGAAGGTGGAATGGGAGAACGTGGACGGCCGGTTCAATATGAAGCCTGTGGAAGGGAGCGAGTTCTCCCTGGATGTGGATCTGGTCCTCCTGGCCATGGGATTCGTTCATCTTGAGCATGGGCCGATCGTGAAGGATCTGGGACTGGAAACGGACGGACGGGGTAACCTGGTCTGCGATAATTACCAGACAAGCTGCGAAGGTGTTTTCGCCGCGGGCGACGCCATGACCGGGGCCTCTCTGGTCGTACGCGCCATCAACCACGGCCGTCAGGCCGCGGAAGCGGTGAATGACTACCTGAGTAAATAATTCTGCCTGAAAGGCCTAAAAAACCGTCCCGGAATGAACGGGACGGTTTTTTTGTGCCCCGGACTTCTTCCCTTAAGGGGCAGGTTTCACTTGCAAAGTTTTAAACCCTGTTATAATATGTTTCGAGGGGATTTATGGCCAGAGGCATCGATCTTTACAAGAAAGTGCAGGCGATGGATGTGAAGCATCCCGCCCCGTCTGCCGGGGGGGAGACCCCCGATCCGTCCCTGAGCAGGGGTGATCGTTTCTTAAGGGAAATTGAAGAAAAGCAGGGTTTACTCAAAAAAACCGATCCCTCCCTCGAGGGCGGGGATAAACTGGACCGCATTGCCAAATTCCTTGTGATTCTGGGCAAGGAGCGGTCCGGGGAGATCCTGCAGAATCTCTCCGACTCCGAAGTGGAGCAGATCTGTTCCCGCATCGCCCTTATAAAGAGGGTGGACTCCCTGGAATCCCAGTCCATTCTGGAAGAGTTCGGATTTATCAAAACTGTTCACCCCGACCGTTCTATCG
>JAFGPQ010000104.1 GCA_016936115.1 Spirochaetales bacterium
ATATCGATATCCAATTATAGATAAAAGGAGATCCCGGAAATGAAGGTAATTATCATCGGCGGTGTCGCCGGAGGGGCCACCACGGCCGCCCGCCTGAGAAGGCGGGATGAGAAAGCGGAAATCATCATGTTTGAAAAGGGTGATTACATAAGCTATGCCAACTGCGGTCTCCCCTACTATATCGGGGACACCATCTCCGACAGGGAACGGCTATTCGTCCAGACGCCCGAAAGTTTCCGCGGGATCCTGAATGTGGATGTGAAGACAGGCCATGAAGTTATGGCTGTGAACCGGGACAAGAAGACGGTCACGGTCAAGAGACTTGCCACGGGAGACACCTTTGAGGAAAACTATGACAAACTGGTTCTTTCTCCCGGTGCCGAGCCGATAAAGCCCCCCATTCCGGGCATCGACTCCCCCCGGGTCTATACCATGCGCAACGTGGATGACACGGATGCCATCAAACGGGCTGTAGAAGAGGGTAAGCCCCAGCGGGCCGTGGTCATCGGCGCCGGTTTCATAGGCCTGGAAATGGCGGAGAACCTGCACGACAAGGGCATTTTCGTCACCGTGGTGGAAGCGGTGGATCAGGTCATGAGCATTCTGGACTTCGAGATGGCCGCGGAGGTGCACTCCCAGCTGAAAACCAAGGGTGTGGAACTCTACCTGAGCGACGGGGTCACCAAATTCGAAGACCGGGACAATCAGGTTCATCTGACCCTGCAGAGCGGGAAGGTCCTGGATGCGGATATGGTTATCCTTTCCATCGGGGTGAAGCCCGATACCCGTCTGGCCGCTGCGGCGGAACTGACCGTGGGTAAGTTCGGAGGCATTCAGGTCAACGACAAAATGCAGACGAACGACGAGAATATCTTCGCCCTGGGCGACGCGATTGAGTTTCCCAGCCCCATTACGGGAGACTCTCTGCGTATCCCCCTGGCCGGTCCGGCCAACAAGCAGGGCCGCATCGTGGCGGACAACATCGTCAGCGCCATGGCCGGGGAGGAACTGGTCTCCTACATGGGAACCCTGGGCACGGGCATCGCCAAGGTGTTCGACCTGACAGTGGCTTCAACGGGGCTCTCGGAGAAGCAGCTGGCCCGTCTGGGCCGGGAGCACATGTCCCTCATCATCCACGGCAGTTCCCACGCGGGATACTATCCCGACGCCCATCCCCTGACCCTCAAGATCGTTTACAACAAAGAGGGAAAGCTGCTGGGCGCCCAGGCTGTGGGCTACGACGGGGTGGACAAGCGCATCGACATGATCGCCGCCGTCATGGGCATGGGGGGCACCGTTTACGATCTGCAGGAGGTGGAACACGCCTACGCGCCCCCCTTCTCCAGCGCCAAGGACCCGGTCAATATCGCCGGATTCACCGCGGAGAACATTCTTCTGGGCCGCTCATCCCATATCGGCTGGAAGGATCTGCGCGATCTTCCCGAGGAGGAACGGTTCATCCTGGATGTGCGCACCCCCGACGAATTCGGCCTGGGCACCATTTCAGGAGCCTACAACATTCCCCAGCAGGAAGTCCGCTCCCGCCTTTCCGAACTTCCGAAGGACAGAAAGATTATTCTTCTCTGCGGCGTGGGGAAACGGGCTTACATGACCGAACGCATCCTGAAGCAGGAAGGTTACGACGTGTGCATCCTTTCGGGAGGGCTCAAGGTCTACTCCGCCGCCAACGCGGTGCAGAGCAATGAGAATCTGTGGGAAAGCCAGCAGATCATCCGGCCCCTGAAAGAAGGGGAGGCTCCCAATGAGAACCTGCCCCTCTCTATCGACGTGCAGACCATCGAGGTGGATGCCTGCGGGCTCCAGTGCCCCGGTCCCATCCTCAAGCTAAAGAAGGAGATCGAACGGCTCCATCCCGGGGAGATGCTCCGGGAGACGGCCACCGATCCGGGATTTGCCAAGGACGTGGTCGCCTGGGCCAAAATGACCGGCAACCATGTCATTTCCGTGGATCAGAAAGGCCCCAAGGTTACCGCTCTTATTCAGCGGGGAAAGCCCAGGGCAGCATCCGCCGCAGTACCTGCCGGCGGGAGTGCGGCCCTTCCCCAGGAGGGCACCAGCATGGTGGTCTTCTCCGACGATATGGATAAGGCTCTGGCTTCCTTCGTCATTGCCAACGGGGCTGTGGCATCAGGGAAAAAAGTCACCCTTTTCTTTACTTTCTGGGGTCTATCGATTATAAAGAAAAGAGAGAGGGTTTCCGTAAAGAAGGATTTTATGGGAAAAATGTTCGGTTTCATGCTTCCCAACCACAGCGGTAAGCTGGGGCTCTCCAAAATGAATATGGGCGGCATGGGCGCGAAAATGATGCGGGCCCGTATGAAAGCGCAGGGCGTGGATTCCCTGGAACAGATGATACAGTCAGCCGTGGACGCCGGGGTCAAACTGGTGGCCTGCCAGATGTCTATGGATGTGATGGGGGTTAAAAAAGAGGAGTTGATGGATTGTGTTGAAGTAGGCGGAGTCGCCAGCTTCCTCCAGTCTACCGACGAAGCACAGGCTTCTCTGTTTATTTAAAAATAGCCCCATTTAAAAAGAAAGACCGTCCCCTTCGCAAGGAGGGGGCGGTCTTTTCATGTCCTCTCCGCCCGTCTCCGGTTCAGCATGTAATACACGGCGGGAACCACGAAAAGAGTCATGAAGGTGCTGGAGAGCAGCCCCCCCACCATGGTTTGCCCGATGGGCTGAATCTGCTCGGCCCCCTCTCCGGGAAAGAAGGCCATGGGCACCATGCCCAGAATAGTGGTGAGGCTCGTCATGAGGATGGGCCTCATCCGGTGGGCTCCCGCGTCCAGGCAGGCCTGCCGGAGGGGGGTGCCCCGCCGGCGCAGGGTATTGGTGTAGTCCACGAGAACAATGGCGTTGTTCACCACGATTCCCACCAGGGCCACGATGCCCACTGCGGCGTAGGTGCTGAAAGGCTGGCCGGTGATGCGGTACATGGCGGAAACGCCGATGAGCAGCAGGGGGATGGAGAAGAGGATGATGAACGGGTCCAGAAGGGATTCGAACTGGGCGGCCATGACTCCGAAGACGAGAAAGACGGCCACAGCCACGATAATAAGCAGGGAGGAGTTGAACTGCTGCATCTGCCGGAACTCCCCGCCCATTTCCAGGGTGACCCCGTCGGGCAGAACGAGCTGTTCCTCCAGGATCGCCTTGACCTGGGGACTCAGGTTGGAAACGGCGGCGCTGGCCGAGGCGTCGGCGGTCACATGGATGATCCGGGTGCGGTTCTCCCGGGAGATGGAGCTGGGCGACCGGCCTTCCACCAGCTTCGCCACGTTGGAGAGGGGAATCCGCCCCTCCCTTCCTGTAACATAGAAAGAACTCAGATCGGTCAGATTGGACCGGTCCTTTTCATCAAGCACCAGCCGGACCGACATCTCTTCCCCCTTGATCCGAAAGGTGGTCGCCGTCACCCCGTCCAGCAGGGCCTTGATCTCGCTTCCCAGGGTGGATATGGAAATCCCCAGGGCGGCCGCCCGGTCCCGGTCCACGGCAATCTGCAGCTCAGGCCCTCCCGCTTCCAGACTGGACACCGGATCCAGAACCTCCGGAACATTTCTGAGAATCTCCACTATTTCATCGGCCACCTGTTCGGAAAGGTCCACATCCTCCGAGAGAATGGAAACATCCACCGCGGAGCGGCTGCCCCACCGCCTGCCCGCGGAGAAGGTGAAGACTGCCGAAGGGAATTCGGTCAGATACCCCCGCAGCAGGGTCATGATCTCTTCGGTGGACTGGGTCTGGAATTCCGGATCGGGCAGGCTGATCTCGATACTCCCCGAATTCCCGTTCACCCGGACGATGATGTTCTCGTACTCTTTTACTTCCTTATCGGCGATTTCCACCATGGCGAAGAGATTGGTCTGGGTCACGTCGGAGGTGGTCCCCTCGGGCATGGAGAGATTGATACTCACCTTGTCGTCCGTGGTGGCCCGCATACCCATGTTCATGCCCAGGCTGGTAAAGCGCTGCAGAGAGAGGAGAAAGAGGATCGCCACCAGGACCAGAACGAGGAACTTGTTATTCAGCACGTGGTCCAGGCCTTTCTTGTAGCCCCCTTCCAGACCGGTCAGCATTTTCTCCGCCCCGTCGTCTATCATCTTGAGGGGTTTGAACTTGAGCGGTTTCTGAACCCGGGTGTTCAGCTTGAGGAACCCCCCGCACAGGGAAGGCACCAGAGTCACCGCCACGAAGAGGGAGCAGATGAGAGAGATGACCACCGTGATGACCAGATCCTGGAACATCTCCCCCAGCATCTCCAGATCGCTCTTGAAAAGCAGAACCGGAATGAAGACGCACAGTGTGGTCAGGGTGGAGGCGATGATGGCCGACAGCATCTCCCGGCTTCCCAGAACAGCGGCCACTTTCGCCTTGGCTCCCCGTTCCCGGTAGCGGTGAATATTCTCCAGAATGACAATGGAACAGTCCACGATCATGCCCACTCCCAGAATGAGTCCGGACATGGTCATCATGTTCAGGGTCAGATGCATGAAGTACATGCAGGCCAGGGTAATGAGAATGGAGATGGGCAGGGAGAAGGCGATAACCAGGGTGCTCTTAATGCTGCGCAGGAAGAGAAAGATGATGACAATAGCCAGGATGATGCCCTGGTAGGCGGACTGGTAGACCTGATTCATGCTGGAGGCGGTGATGGAGGTATCGTCCATGGTCACCACCAGGCTGATCCCTTCGGGGAGGGACTCGTTGATCGATTGGAGAGCTTCGTTCACGCCCCGGGCTACCAGAATGCTGTTGGCGTCGGACTCGTCGGAGAGCTGGATCATCACGCTGGGGCTGCCGTTGACATAGACCGCGTAGCTCCCTTCCTCGTAACTTTCGCTGACTTCGGCGATATCCTCCAGCCGGACCACTTTGGACCGGTTCACCGATTCCGAAGAGGAGGGGGCGGACAGGGTTTTGACCACGCAGCTGCGTATCTCTTCCAGGCTGGCGAATTCCTCGTCGGTGCGCACCAGGTAGTCCAGGGTCCCTGCGGTGATGCTTCCCGAGGACATCTGGATGTTCTGGCTTCTCAGAGAGGAGGCCACCTGGCTCATGGTCAGGCCGTAGGCCTCGAGGCGGTTCGCCGATATGGAGACCTTCACGATCCGGCTCATCCCCCCGGAAACATTCGCTTCGGCCACGCCGGAAACCCGTTCCAGCATGGGCTTGGCCACCTTTTCTCCCAGATTCTTCAGCTCTTCGATGGGGGCGTTTCCCGTTATCATAAGCTGCATGATGGGCCTGGCGGTTATATCGAATTTTCTCAGCACCGGATCGTCCGCATCATCGGGCAATCGGTTCCCGATAGTATCGAGAATCTGCTGCACCTGATCGGCCGCCTCGTCCATATCCTTGTCATAGCCGTAATTCAGACGGATCCAGGAACGGCCCTCGGAACTGGTGGAGGACAGGTCCTCCAGATCTTTCAGGCTGGCCAGAGCATCTTCCAGGGGAATGGTCACATTCTTCTCCACCTCCTCGGGCCCGGCTCCCGGGTAGGAGCAGCTTACCGAGAGAACGGGGAAATCGGTGGAGGGGAACATATCCACCGCCAGCTGGGGGACGAAGATGGCCGCAATGGCGCAGATGAGGATGTAGACCATGAGAATGGCCACGGGCCGGTTGACGGAGAGTTCGGCTATGTTCATTTGCTGTCCCGGTTGACCGCATGGACCGGGGATCCCTCTTTGAGGAGGGACTGGCCGGCAGTGACCACCGCTTCTCCCGGTGTGATTCCCGACTTGATCTCCACCAGTTCCGAAGTGGTCAGGCCGGTGACGACTTCCCGCCGTTCCGCCTTACCCTCTTTATTGATGATGAAGACCGTATCCTTTCCGTAGTAGGAGAAGATCGCTACCGCCGGAACGGCCACCGTATTCAGGGCCTGCTCCGTGACCAGCTTGATCGAGGCGAACATGCCCGGTTTCACATCCCCCCTGTCTTCCAGGGTCAGGGTGACCTCCAGCGTGCGGGAGGTGGGATTGATGACCGAACCCACCTCGGAGATCTCCGCCCGGTAGATCCGGTCTCCGAAGGCGGCGAAGGTCACCTCCGCGGGCAGGCCGATCTTTACGAAGCCGGCGAACTTTTCCGGCACGTAGGTGATCAGCTTGAGACGGGTCAGATCGCCGATGGTCAGGATGGGCGTATTGCCGGTGACCTTG
>JAFGPQ010000105.1 GCA_016936115.1 Spirochaetales bacterium
AACGTCCGTCTTGCAGATTGACGGGGGTGACATCACCGTGGCCGCGGGCGACACGGACGGATTCGATGCGGACGGGGTCGCGCAGATGACCGGCGGCGGGAGATTACTCTTTGGTAAACAGAACGGCACGGCTCATGCGTATGCCCTCCACTGGCTGAACACGGAACCCCAGATCACGGGCACCCTCCACCATTTCCCGGTAGAGTTTCTCCGAGACATGCATCTTCGGCTCTGTGCAGAGTAACTGCCCCCCCGGCTTAAGGGCCGTATGGACCTCAGCCAGGAAGGACAGGGGGTCGGGGGTTTCATGAACCATCCAGAAGGCCAGGGCGAAGTCGGCCTTCTCCCGATATTCTTCAAGCAATAGGGAATCGGCGCGGCAGGGGTGGGCGATCACCCTCCCCTCAAGTCCCAGCTGGGTGATTTTCCTCTTCATGGCGCGGAGCATTTTCTCCTGCAGATCCACCGCCAGAACTCTGCCGTCCGGTCCGATCAGTTCCGCAAGGGAATCTGTAAAGCTCCCCGGACCGCACCCCAGGTCCAGAACGAAATCACCCTCGTGCACATAGGGTCCCACAATCTGTTTGCGGGGGTGAAGCCACCGGCGGAACCGGTTGTCCAGCATCCCCCCTATTTCGGCGGGGCAGACTTTTCTTCTATCGATTTTGACACTATCCATACAATACTCCCTTTTTCAATTAACCGTTCAGTTAATTATTTGATAAAAAATTACTTGAAATTGTGATGGGCCAGATGGGTTGCCATAAAGCTGTCCAGGAAGTACTCTTCCCCCCTCTTCCCGTCCAGTCCGAAATGCTCAGACCAGGTATCCCCCATGACCGCATAATTGTAAATGGGCATAAAGCCCGTATAGAATTCGAATACCAGAAACCGATCCCTCTGATCCGCCACCCCGCCGTGGTATTCCATCTCCTCCAGCTCCCCTTCCATAAGCATGCGGGCCAGATCCATGAAAACCTTTTCGCTCAGCCCCCCCTTCAGGGATTCCATCAGGAGTATTTTCAGGAGGGGGCTTTTTTCCCTTAACAGGCGGAGGATCTCCCGCAGGGCTTGCTTCACTTCCCCGCGGTTGTTCCGTCCCGCTCCCAGAAAGCTTCTGCCCACGAGAATCTTCACCTCGTCCATGATCTGGCCGTAAAGGGCGAAGAGAAGGCCCTCCTTATTTTTGAAATGATAGTAGATCAGGGCCTTGTTCACTCCGGCGGTAGAGGCGATCTCCTCAATTCCAGTGCCGTCATATCCCTTGTCTGAGAAGAGCGCCTCCGCGGCTTTGAGAATTTTCTCTTTTGTTTCCCTGCTGTCCGTTCTGCCCATATAATTAACCGTTCAGTTAAATATAAAGCAATTTCATACGGGGAGTCAATCGGGGCGGAAGATTTCTCAGCCCTCTATAAACCCGGCCATCTCCACAAAACCCCGATCATCATAGAAAACAGCCAGCTGCCCCGGAGTGACAGCCCTTTTCGGTTCATCGAACCGGATAAAATACCGATCTCCCTCCCGCTTCTCTATGGCACAGGGAGCGGCTTTATCCCGGTAGCGGATTTTCCCGTTGGTCCGATAGGGCAGCTCCGGTTCCTGAACGGCGCCCCAGTTGATACCGCAGACAACGAGCTCCCGGGTCAGAAGATCATCATCGGGACCGACCACGACTCGGTTGTTCTCCCGGTCGATGGCGGTCACGTAAACGGGATACCCCGCGGCGATGTTCAGCCCCCGACGCTGGCCCACCGTATACTGCTCTATACCCTGATGCCGGCCCAGGACCGTTCCAACCCTATCGACGAAATCTCCCGGTCCCTTCCCCGCAGTGATAAACTGACGGTACTCCCCCACGCACAGGTCCTGGCTCTCCCTCTTCTGAGCCGTAAAGAGGCCCGCCTTTCCGGCGATTTCCCTGACCCGGGGCTTCTCCAGATCCCCCAGAGGGAAAATGACCCGGCCCAACTGCTCCTGGGAGAGGAGGGAGAGAAAGTAAGCCTGATCCTTGTCCCCGTGCTGTCCCTTGCGCAGCAGGTAGCGCCCCGTTGTTTCGTCCCGTTCCACATGGGCGTAGTGCCCTGTGGCGAAGTAGTCGCAGTTACCCATCGCTTCAAGGGCCCTATCCCAGAACAGGCCGAATTTCAGTTCCCGGTTACAGCGCACGCAGGGGTTGGGAGTGCGCCCCATGGCGTAATCGCTGCGGATATACTCCACGATCCTGTCCCGGTAGGCGTCGCGCATATCAATATCGTAAAAGGGGATATCCAGAAACTCCGCTACGCGCCGGGCGTCTTCGGAGCTGTCCCCTTCGGTTAAATGCATATGGACTCCCGTCACCTCGTATCCCTGCTCCCTGAGCAGAATAACGGCCACCGAGGAATCCACTCCCCCGGAAAGGCCCACGGCAACGGTTTTATTATCACTCATGTTATTTTCCTTGCTATATATCTTCTTAAAATATAGGAGAATGGGAAGATTCTGTATAGGAATAAATCAGGGGAAATAGTGATTATATTGTGTAGCAGTCCCTAATCCGCCATTTTGGTATAGACGAAATGATTGGAGATCAGATCCCGATTCTCCGCCATGATCATATTGTGAACGATCTTTCTGTCCGGAATCGTTCTGCCATCGGGAGTTTCGATAATGTGTTCCAGAATTCTCACCGCGTCGTATCCCTGAAGGACGGGATTCTGATACACCACGCCGGTCAGCAAGTCCCTTTCGAGATATCGGGTGGCGGACTGATCGAGATCATGGAGCACGGTTACGGTCTTTGAGTAATCGTAGGTATCAAGGGCGTGCAGAAAAATTCCATTGAAAGCGGGAATCATGTAAACCCCGTCCACCTTCCCCGCTTTCTCTTTCAGGAGATCGGAAATCTGCGTATCCCCGTCGGCCGCATCGTAATGGGTGGTTATCATGGCTACTTCGCAGGCGATGCGGGGAAATCTCTCTCCCAAGATCTGAAGAAATCCCGCCTGCCGTTCCCGGTTGATATCGGGAGCGTCTGAATCCTTCCCCAGGTCTTCATTCAGATTGATGATCAGGACCTTCGCCCTTTCCTTAAAGGTGAGCATCTTGCCAATGAACTCCGCCGCCAGCCTCCCCCCCGCCTTGTAATCGGAGCCGATATAGCATAAACGTCTGCTCCGGGGAGCGTCCACATTGAAAGTGACATAGGGGATTCCCGATTTATCGATGATCCGAAAGATCCGATCCATGGCGAACTGCCTCTGGTTCACCAGGGCAATACCGCTCAAACCTCGGTATATCTCTTTTTCCAAAATGGAAATATAATAATTCGTGTCACTATCGGGGATGGTATGGTAATCCACATGATAATTAAAACCCTCCAGCTGTTCTCCCGCTATGGACGCCCCCTTGCGGATATCATTCCAGAAGTATACCGGGTAGGTGGAAGAGAAAAAGGCAATCCTTTGAAGCCGGTTTCTGACGAGAACCTGGGATGCCTTATGGGGAGTGTAATTCAGACTTTCCGCATAGGCGAGAATCTTTTCTTTGAGCTCGGCGGAAACATAACCCTTCCCATTCAGAGCCCGGGAAACGGTGATAAGGGAGATATTCAGATGTTTGGCAATGTCCCTTTGTGTTATACGCATGGCATACCCCGACTTCGGTAAAAGAGTAGGATATTTTCCCGGAATAATCAATAAAGACAGGAAGCCCACCCTTCACCAAGGGGGTTTGATTCGAATTTCATTGACAGCAGAAAAGCCGTATGATATACGTATATCATATCAGAAGGAGAGCACTATGAAATTCAGAGACGGATACTGGGGATTGAAAAAGGGAGTCTTCCTGCGCAATCCCGTGGAGCTGCGCGATACATCTATCGGCAAATCCTGCCTGACCCTCTATTCGGCGACGAGAAAGGTCGAACACCGGGGAGCCACTCTGAACAGTCCCCTTCTGACCACGGAGATAAGCTCCCCCTTCAAAGATGTTATTCACATCCGTACGACCCACTTCAAGGGTATCCGGGAGAGAGGCCCCTCCTTTCCGCTGGATGAGGGGAATTCGGATGATGTGATTATCGAAGACGACGGTGCGATGGTATCCTTTGCTTCGGGAGAGCTCAAGGTAAGCCTGGACAGACAGGCCCCCGCCTGGGAACTCCGTTTCACCCGGAACGGGGAGTATCTGACCCGGGCCATGGGCCGGCAGGGCGGTCATATGACCGTAGAGACTCCCCACTATCAGGGTTACGCCCCGGAAGAGGGGGAAACCTTCATGTGCGAATACCTGGGACTGAGCGTGGGCGAGACGGTCTACGGCCTGGGGGAGCGGTTCACCCACTTCGTCAAGAACGGGCAGAGCGTGGATATCTGGAATGCGGACGGGGGTACCGCCAGCGAGCAGACCTACAAGAACATACCCTTCTACCTCTCAAGCCGGGGTTACGGTGTTCTGGTGAACGATCCGGGCCGTGTCCAGTTCGAAGCGGGCTCGGAAGTGGTGAGCGCGGTTCAGTTCTCCGTTCCCGGAGAGGTAATGGATTACTATGTCATCGGAGGGGAATCCCTTAAGGAAGTTCTTGAGAACTATACCCGCCTCTCGGGAAAACCGGCCCTGCCCCCCGCCTGGTCCTTCGGACTCTGGCTCACCACCTCCTTCACCACCTCCTACGACGAGAAAACAGTGACCAGCTTTATAGACGGGATGAAGGAGCGGGACATTCCCCTCCACGTCTTTCATTTCGACTGCTTCTGGATGAAGGAGTACCGCTGGGTCGACTTCGAATGGGACCGGGATCAGTTCCCCGATCCGGAGGGCATGCTGGGCCGGCTGAAAGCCCGGGGCCTGGGCATCTGCGTCTGGATCAATCCCTACATAGCCCAGAAATCTCCTCTCTTCGACGAGGGTATGGAGAAGGGCTACCTTGTCATGACCCCGGAAGGCCATGTCTGGCAGTGGGACAAGTGGCAGGCCGGCATGGGTCTGGTGGACTTCACCAACCCCGCCGCGGTCAAGTGGTACCGGGACAAGCTCCGGGTTCTGATCCGCCAGGGAGTGGATACCTTCAAGACCGACTTCGGCGAGAGGATCCCCACGAACGTGGTCTGGTCCGACGGCTCGGATCCGCAGAAAATGCACAATTACTACACCTACCTCTATAACAAAACCGTCTTCGATCTTTTAGAGGAGGAACTGGGCAAGAACAGGGCTCTGGTATTCGCCCGCTCCGCCACGGTGGGGGGGCAGAAATTCCCGGTCCACTGGGGGGGAGACTGCGCCGCCACCTACGAATCCATGGCGGAAACCCTGCGGGGGGGCCTCTCCCTGGCTCTGTCAGGCTTCGGTTTCTGGAGCCACGACATCAGCGGCTTCGAACTGACCGCCAGCCCGGACCTCTATAAAAGATGGATCGCTTTCGGAACCTTCTCCTCCCACAGCCGCCTGCACGGGAACGAATCCTACCGGGTTCCCTGGAATTTCGACGACGAATCGAGCGATGTGCTACGGTTTTTCACGAAACTCAAATGCACCCTCATGCCCTATATTTACGCCCAGGCGGTGAAAACCCACAATACGGGGATCCCCATGATGCGTCCCATGATCCTGGAAGAGGGGGATGATCCCTCCTGCGCCGGACTGGACAGGCAGTACTACTTCGGCGATTCCCTTCTGGTGGCGCCCCTGTTCAGCGAAACCGGGGAAATCACCTATTACCTGCCCGCCGGTGAGTGGACCAATTTCCTAACGGGGGAACGATTCACAGGCAGCCGCTGGATCAAAGAGAAGCATAACTACTTCAGCCTGCCGGTCATGGTAAAAGACAATACGGTCATCATTACTGGCGCGGTGGAGGACGTGCCCTCCTACGACTATGGCGACGGGGCAACCGTTCAGATCTTCGGCCTGCAGGAGGGATATACGGCCGAAGCGGTTCTCTGTGACAGCGATGGAAAACAGGCGGCTCGATTCTCGGCGGAACGGAAAAACGGCAAGATCACCGTCACCCGCAGCGAAAGCTCATCGCCGAAACCCTGGAAAGTCCTCCTCCGGACGGAGAAGAATCGGCTTACGGAAGTCCCCGGAAACCGGGATTCTATCGACCTGTCCCTTTAGGACGGGATTTACAGAAGCGGCAGAACCACACCCAGCAGGGGAATGACCAGAATCAGCCCCATGGTGGTCATGAACCAGCAGGTGTTGGCCAGATTCAGGTCCAGATCATACATGGTGGGAGGAACCAGAGCGGTAAATCCCACCGGCATGGCGCACTCGATCAGCACGACCTTCAGGGGCAGTCCGTCCGCCACATGGCCCAGCCCGAAGAGGAGTCCCGCCGTCAGTCCGAAGAGGGGCAGCAGAATCCCCTTGATGCCCCCCATGACCAGGCCCGCCTTCAGATAGCTCTTCATGGGGCCGAATTTCATGGCCAGGCCGATGGAGATCATGAGGATGAAAGAGCTGACCGGGATCAGGATGCGATTGATCTCCCCCAGGACAGGGGGCCGTTCCACGGTCAGATTCAGAATGATGCCGATGAAGGTGCTCGCCAGGGTGACGGACACGAAGGGATCCAGAAGGATCTCCCTGACCGTGAGTCTTTTACCCTCCCCGGCGCAGGTGGGGCTGACGCTTTTGGCCATGGGAAAACCGGCGAGGAAGTACCAGAACCGTTCGAAAAGGCCGTAGAAAGGAACCAGGGCGTAACCCGCTTCTCCCAGCAGCATGTAACAGATCAGCCCCCCCAGGGAACCCAGATTGGAAAAGCCCCCGCAGACGAAATAGACGCCCCGGTGCTCCCGGTCCATCCCCATTCTCTTTCCCAGAAAAAGGGCTGTGACGGAACCGAGCATGAGGGCTGCCACACCGATGAAGGGCAGGGAAAACATCTCCCAGTGCTTCCAGGGAGCTATCCAGACCGTGCTGATGATGATAAAAGGGGACAGGAATACCAGAGAGATGGTCTGGATACGCTGGCGGATGCGGCGGTAATCGGCGGGGCGGATGCGATGGATGGCATAACCGGCGCTCAGTCCGGTAAAAATAAGCAGGAGAGAAGAGATCAGGGATGACACAGCTACGCCTCCCCTCTTCCCGTCAGCCATTCCAGAAATAAGGGGAAATTCCGGTCCCACACGTCCCAGTCATGGATTCCCCTCTCCTCCCGCCAGGTCACGGGTATGTCCAGGCCGGCCAGATAATCCCGGAAGCGCAGGTTATCCTTATAAAGGAAGTCCTCGGTCCCGCAGAACTGAAACAGGCGGGGGATCTCCTGCCCCCTATCCCGGGCCCTGGAAGCCAGGACGAACAGATTCTCCTCCGGTTCCACTTCCTCTCCGAAGATGAGGGGAAAATCACTGTTCCGCCGCTTCATAACCGGGCTCTGAATGTCCAGGGCTCCGGCGAAGGAACCGGCGGCGGCGAAGAGATCGGGCTGCCGCAGGGCCAGTTTGAAGGCGCCGTAGCCTCCCATGGAAAGACCGGCGACATAATTGTCCTCCCGCTTTTGGGACAGGGGAAACCAGGAACGGGCGATGAGGGGAAGCTCATGGGACAGGAAATCCCAGTAGGGCCGGCCCTGCTTCATATTCGTATAGTAGCTGTTCGCTCCGTCGGGCATAATCACCGCCATGCCCGTTCCGGAGACATAACGTTCCAGGGAGGTTCGCCGGCACCAGGCGGTATGATCCTCGGTGTAACCGTGAAGGAGCCACAGGACGGGGCATTTCTCCCCTGGTTCCAATCTTTCGGGAAGAATCACCGACATGACGGTGGCGAGATTCAGGGTTTCCGAGAAAAAGCGACAGGTAAGTTGGGCCATAATCCCCTCCCGGCAGTCAAATGCAGCCTATTTGAGTTTATCATAATGAAAGATAAGTGAGAATATGGATTTCCTTCCCTAATCTAAACGGGCGGGGATATTCCGGGACTTGCCGACAAAAACGTAGGCATTCCTATATTTTTCGACATTCTCGTATTCTTACGGCTCTTTATCAACGATTGTCGTTTCATTTTATGCAATACAGCATTTCATTTTTTATATACTTTCATGGAAATATTTTAGATCAAGTCATACGAATATCGTAATTTACGAAAGTTTTTCTTGGCATATTCCTTGCTGTTCGATATAATGCAATGTATCATTTCATCAAAAGTCCCCTATTCACTAAATATCAGGGGGGATGTAAAGGAGAGAAATATGAAGAAAGCACTCATGATGCTGCTGGCCGTTCTGATCAGCGGTCTTGTCTTCACTGGTTGTGAGAAAAAGGCTTCCGCGAGCACAGAAACAACAGCAGCCGCAGCAGTTGATTCTAAAGCGGGGGGCACTCTGATTTTCGCCCGTTCCGGCGATTCGGTCGGTCTTGACCCGGGTCGGGAAACGGACGGGGAATCCTTCTACGGTTCCACCGCTGTTTACGACACTCTGGTGGAATTCATTCCCGGCCAGACTGCCGTTCGTCCCGCTCTGGCGGAAAGCTGGAGTTTTTCCGACGACGGCCTTACGGTAACCTTCAAGTTGCGCCAGGGCGTCAAGTTTCACGACGGCACCGACTTCAATGCCGATGCGGTTGTGTACTCCTTCGCCCGCCAATTCAAGAAGGACCATCCCGATTACGATAAGGGACCCTGGAAATACTGGGGCTACATGGACATGGACAATATCGTAGGCGACGTTATCGCCGTTGACGAGTATACGGTTGCCTTCAAGCTCCTGAAAAAGGAAGCCCCCTTCATAGCCAACCTGGCCATGGACTTCGCTTCCATCGTCTCCCCCACCGCCGCAGCGCAATACGGGGAAGAGTTCACCAACCATCCCGTGGGTACGGGACCCTTCAAGTTCGTTTCCTGGATCAAGGACGACAGCATCGTTTTCGAGAAGAACGCCGATTACTGGGGCAATGAGGTCTACCTGGACCGGCTGATTCTCAAAGTCATTCCCGACGCCACCGCCCGCTGGCTGGCCCTTCAGAAGGGCGAAGTGGACGTGATTGACTTCCCCTCCCCCGAAGATCTGGCGGAGATGAAGAGTGCCGAGGGAATCAAGGTTCTGCAGCAGGAAGGCCTGAACGTGGGCTACCTGGCTCTGAACTGCGACAAGGCTCCCTACGACAACAAACTGGTCAGACAGGCTATGAATTACGCCATCGACCGGGATGAAATCGTGGCCGCCGTTTACGGCGAAGCGGGTGCGGTTGCCAAGAACCCCCTGCCCCCCACCATGTGGTCCTACAACGACGACATCAAGGCCTACCCCTATGATCCCGCAAAAGCAAAGGCTCTTCTGGCCGAAGCGGGTTACCCCAATGGTTTCGATACGGAGATCTGGGCCATGCCCGTTGCCCGCCCCTACAACCCCAACGGCAAGAAAGTCGCCGAGGTTATGCAGGCTCAGCTGGCGAAAGTCGGCGTGAACGTGGAGATCATCTCCTACGAATGGGGTACCTACCTGGACAAAACCGACCAGGGCGAGCATCAGGCCGCCATGCTGGGCTGGACCGGTGACAACGGTGACCCGGACAACTTCCTGTGGGTTCTCCTTTCCGAGCCCGCCGCCATTCCCCCTGCGGGAAATATCGCTTTCTGGAAGAATGCCGAGTTCACCGAGCTCTGCGCCAAGGCCAAGGAAGAGATGGATCAGGCCAAGCGGACCGAGTACTACCGCCAGGCTCAGGAGATTTTCCACGAGGAAGCTCCCTGGGTTCCCATCGCCCACTCCGTGGTATCCGTACCCATGAAGGATTCCGTCAAGGGATTCACCATCTACCCCACGGGCAAGCGCGTTTTCACCGAAGTGTGGATTGAAAAATAATTGAACCGTTTCACCCTGTGCCGCCGGTGCGGGGCCAAACAAAACTAACATAGCAGACTGCCGTGGCGGCCGTCATCTGACGGTCCGCCGGGGCAGTTCTGTTTCTTGAAGGGACTATGCTTAAATACATCTTAAAAAGACTGGCGCTGCTGCTTCCGACCCTTTTCGGGGTGGTTACCCTGGTTTTCTTTATGATAGCTCTGGCACCGGGAGATCCGGCCAGAGTTATGTTGGGAGAACGGGCCAGTAAGGAAAAAATCGAACGGCTGCGGGCTGACCTGGGACTGGATAAGCCCATGTCGGAGCAGTACACCCTCTATCTGAAAAGGGTGGTGCACCTGGATTTCGGAAAATCCATCAAATCGGGCCAGCCCGTTATGAGCGAGATCAGGGAACGTTTTCCCGCCACAGTGGAACTGGCCTTCTGCGCCATGATCTTCGCCACCCTGCTCGGCGTCTGGATAGGGGTGCTCTCGGCCACCCGGAAGAACAGCTGGGTGGACCTTACCTCCATGGTGGGGGCCCTGTTCGGGGTTTCCATGCCGGTCTTCTGGCTGGCCCTTGTCATGATCATGATCTTTTCGGTCGGTCTGAATATGTTCCCCACCGGCGGACGCATCAACATTCGCTACTACTTCACTCCGGAAACGAATTTCTATCTCATCGATACGTTCAAATACCTGTTCCGGGGGAAGCCGGAGTATTTTCTTTCGGCCCTGCACCATCTGGTGCTGCCCTCTATCGCACTGGGAACCATCCCCCTGGCCATTATCGCCCGGACGACCCGTTCGAGTATGCTGGAAGTTCTGACGCAGGACTACATCAAGACAGTACGCTCCTCGGGCATTAAAGAGGGCCGCGTCATCTACCGTTATGCCCTGCGAAACGCCCTGCTGCCCGTAATTACAGTCATCGGGCTGCAGTTCGGCCTGCTCCTTTCGGGAGCCATACTGACGGAAACCATCTTCGCCTGGCCGGGCATCGGGAAATGGCTCTATCAGGCCATCTCCGCCCGGGATTATCCCGCCGTGCAGGGGGGAATCATCATAATTTCCACCTGCTTCGTTCTGATCAACCTGGTAGTGGATATCCTCTATTCGGTTATCAACCCGAAAGTAAGACTCCAATAGGCGGCCGAAATGAGTGAAGCACAGATTAAAGAGATAAAAAACGAGAACCCCCTGAGCGAGCACTGGTACCAGCTGCGGAAGAATAAAACCGCCATGACCGGTCTGGTGATTATCGCTCTTTTCATATTAATCGGGATATTCGCCCCCCTGATCTCCCCCATGGATCCCCTGGAGCAAAATATCGAATTCCGAAAGACCGCCCCCCTGACCGGAGGCTACCTTCTGGGGACCGATGACTTGGGCCGGGATATGCTCTCCCGCCTTCTCTACGGCGCCCGGATCTCCATGATCATCGGAGTGATTTCGGTGAGCATTTCCCTGGTGTTCGGAAGCGCCATCGGCCTGATCTCCGCCTACTACGGGGGGATTGTGGACAAGATCGTCATGAGGCTTATCGACATCATGCTGGCCTTTCCCTACATACTGCTGACCATCGTCATCGTGGCAGTTCTGGGACCCTCCCTTATGAACGCCATGGTGGCCATCGGCATCTCCCAGATTCCCCGCTACTCCCGAGTCGTCCGCGCTTCGGTACTGGCGGAAAAGGAGAGCGATTACGTACTGGCCGAAAGGGCCCTGGGCGCGGGAGACCTGGAACTGATGTTCAAATCCATTCTGCCCAACTGTCTGGCACCCATTTCGGTACAGGCCACCCTGGGTATCGGAACGGCTATCCTCGATTCGGCGGCCCTCTCCTTTCTGGGCCTGGGGGCACAGCCTCCCACACCGGAATGGGGCCTGATGATCGCCAGCTCCAAGGAGTTCATAACCAGCGCCTGGTGGATCGTCACCTTCCCCGGTATCGCCACCCTGCTTTCGGTACTGGGTTTCAATCTGTTGGGAGATGGGCTGCGGGATATTCTGGATCCGAGGATGAGGGACTAGCATGGAAAACAACATATTACTGTCAATGGAAGGGATCAACGTCCATTTCCATACCCGGCGGGGCATTGTAAAAGCCGTACGGGATCTGGATCTGCAGATAAGAGAGGGGGAGACCCTGGCCCTGGTGGGGGAATCGGGATGCGGCAAGTCGGTCACGGCCCACACCATTAACCGGCTTATTCCCATGCCACCCGGAGTTATAGAAAGCGGGAAAGTCGTTTTCAGGGGTGAGGATATCCTGAAGATGAGCGAAAAGGAGATACAGGCTCTGCGGGGAACTCAGATCTCCATGATATTCCAGGAACCCATGACCAGTCTGAACCCGGTATTCAAGGTGGGAGACCAGCTGGCGGATGTGTTCATGACCCATCAAGGGATGAAGAAGAAGGAAGCCTTCGCCAAGGCGGTGGAGCTGCTGGATATGGTGAAGATTCCCGTTCCCGAAGAACGGGCCCACTCCTATCCCCACCAGCTCTCCGGGGGAATGCGCCAGCGGGCTATGATCGCCATGGCCCTCGCCTCTCCCAATCCGGGGCTGATGATAGCCGATGAGCCAACAACGGCCCTGGACGTGACCATCCAGGCCCAGATACTGGATCTGCTGACCGATCTGAAGGACCGGGTCAATATGTCCCTGCTGCTCATAACCCATGATATGGGAGTGGTGGCGGAAACGGCGGATCGGGTTATCGTGATGTACGCAGGCAGAAAGGTAGAGGAAGGATCGGTTTACCAGATTTTCGAGGATCCCTCCCACCCCTACACCCTGGGACTTCTGAACTCCCTCCCCTCCAACAGGAAATACCAGGGAGCGACCAGACTGGAGGCGATTCACGGCAATGTCCCGGATCTGCTGACTCTGGGCGACGGCTGTCCCTTCCGGAACCGCTGCGAGTACGGCGACGAAAGCTGTGACCGGAGCTTTCCCGGAGCAACAGTTAAAGATGAAGGGCACTCCCTCTGGTGCCATTACGCGGACAGGGTGAAGAAAGATAAGGATAAATGATGAATCAGAAAGAAGACGCCCTGCTGCGTGTTGAAAATCTTAAAAAATACTACCACATCCCCTCCTCCATGGGCGGCGAAAAGGTGATTCTCAAAGCGGTGGACGACGTGAGTTTTGAAGTCCGCCCCGGGGAGATCCTGGGAGTGGTGGGCGAATCGGGCTGCGGGAAATCCACCCTGGGCAAGACCATTCTGCGCCTTCACGAAAAAACCTCGGGGAACGTGGCATACCGGGACCGGGATCTCTTCTCCCTCAATCATGGGGAGATGACCTCCCTTCGAAGCCATATGCAGATGGTATTCCAGGATCCCTTCTCCTCCCTGAACCCCCGAAAGAAGGTGGAGGACCTGATCGGCCAGCCCCTGCGGATACACAATTTCGGAACAAGGGCGGAGATTTCGGAGAAGGTGCAGTCCATCATGGAGGAAGTGGGGCTGAACCCCCTGTACCGGAAGCGCTTCCCCCACCAGTTCTCCGGGGGCCAGCGGCA
>JAFGPQ010000106.1 GCA_016936115.1 Spirochaetales bacterium
CGGGACGGCTGCGTGACCTGTCCCGAATGCGGCTGGAGCAAGTGCTCCTGACCTAGTCTACGATAATCCGGGCGCTGGAACTCAGGGAGATGCCCTGAAGGGCCCGGGCCGCCGGATTCCCGTGGAGGATCAGTTTGCTGCTTGAACTCAGATTTCCCTCTCCCTCCGTATCATCCAGAACACGGAATTCCTGCCTGCTGGAACTGGAACCGTGCACCTGGAAGGAGTCGCTGACAAGAAAATCCTCTCCCGTGAACCGGCTGGAGCTGGAAAGGGAGGTTTTCAGTACCGCCGCGCTTCCCCCCTCCAGGGTGATATCTGCGCTGCTGCTCAGGTCTGCGTCCAGTCTGTTGCAGAGAAGTTCCCCGATCTCTATCCTTGCGGAACTGCTCCCCCTCAAATCGGCTTTTCCCGTTTGAATCCTGTCGATATAAATCCTTGCAGAACTGCTGACTTTTGCTTCCAGATTCTCGGAGCGGCTCTGAAAATCCGCTTCTATGCTGCTGCTTGAAGAGGCCTGCAGGGAGGAGGGAAGGCGGGGTACGGTGATGGTCGCTTTGTACCGATTCCCTCCCAGATGGATGCCTACCCGGGGTTCCACTCCGAACCGGAGCTCCCTGCCGTCGTAGTAAAGCCAGCCCCTGCCATCCCCGGCCTGATCGATATGTACCAGTGACCGGGTACCCTCCTCCAGGGTTATCTGCCAGCTGTTTTCGGTGCTCAGCAGTTCCACATCCTCCAGGGAGAAATCCATTCCCCCCCTTACCATTTTTGCTCCCGCCGGTTTCTGTCCGTTCCCGTAAAGGGCTGCTGCCAGAATGAGAATCAGCAGTGCTGTCAGTTTCTTTTTCATTTCTTCTTTCCTTTTTATCCCAGCCTCTGGCCTGAACCAGGGGGTATTATTATCTTAAACAATCAATTGCAAGATCCGTGCCACCGGCTAAAAGTGCTTTATTAGGGGTTAAGGGAAAAGGAGAGGTTTAATTTACCTGATTGTGGGGAAAAGCTTAATGTTCCCAATCCTTCAGATGCAGGGCCTGAACCGGTTCCTCCCCCCGCAGGACCCGCAGACCCCCTTCGGCCAGAGCTTCCAATTCAAACTCCCCGGGGATGACTGTTATCGGAGCGAGAAAGGCGATACGCTTCATCAGCCAGGAGACGACCATCTCGGAGCGGGCCAGTCCCCCGGTAATGATAATCCGGTCTATCTGACCGTCCACCACTACGGAGAGCTCGCCCACCCCTTTGGCCGTCTGCAGAACCATGGCCCGGAGAATTTCTTCGCTGTGGTCGTCCCCATTCTCTATACGCTTCTCCAGTTCAATGATATCGGTGGTCCCCAGGTAGGATTTGATACCCCCGTTGCCCCGGATTGCCTTAAGCATCTCCCGTCGGTTATACTCCCCGGAGTAGCAGGCACGGATCAGCTTGAGACAGGGAACTTTTCCGGATCTTTCGGGAGACATGGGCCCCTCGTCGTCGGAGACGATATCGATGAGCCGGCCCCCGGATTGGAGTGAGAGGGAAATTCCGCCCCCCAGGTGGACCACGATGAAATTCACATCCCCGTACTCCCGATCCATCTCCCTTGCCGTTCTCATGGCCACCGCCCTCATATTCAGGCAGTGGCAGACGCTCTCCCGGGTAAAAAGGGCGGATCCGGAGTAGCGGGCCAGGGCGCAGAGCTGATCCGTGGTCACCCCGTCGTAGATGATGGCCGGGATCTGGGGTGTTTTCTCCCGGGAGAGGAGAAAAGCGATCTGCGCCGCCAGATTGGAGGCATGCTGACCGATATCCGGTCGGGAGAGATAATCCACCATGGTCAGATCCACCCGGTAGGCCCCTGCGTTGATCGGGGGCAGGAAGCCTCCCCGGGCGGCGATCAGGCTCAGTTCCGAGGGGGGATAGCCGCTCTCATTCAGGAACTCCCTGACCGCCTTCAGACGGACCGGCAGCTGATCCTGTATGCGGTTTTTCCCCAATTCCTCCGGCGTATGGGCCAGGGTCTCCCGCAGGATCTCCCTTTCTCCGTCGAAAAGGGCGAGTTTCGTAGATGTGGAGCCCGGATTCAGGGCCAGGATGATCTCATTACTCATAACGCTCCCTGCTCTGGAGTACGGTCACCGCCACCGTATCCACAATGGTCTCCACCGATGTACCCCGGGAGAGATCATTGATCGGCAGAGCCAGCCCCTGGACAACGGAAGCCCGGAAGAGGCCCCCCCCCAGACGTTCCGTATTCTTGAAATTCGTATTCGCGCTGTTCAGATCGGGAAAAATAAGGATATTCGCCCGTCCTTCCACGGGACTGGAAGGAGCCTTCTTTCGGGCCACTTCAGGAATGATCGCCGCGTCGAGCTGTAGCTCCCCGTCGCAAATCAGGGAGGGGTTGCCCGCCTTAACCCTATCCGCCGCTTCCCGGACCTTTCTCGTATAGGGACTGTCGGCGCTTCCCTTCGTGGAGTAGGAGAGGAGGGCTGCCCGGGGTTCGGTATTCAGGAGGGTTTTCCAGGTATCCGCCGAGGAGAGGGCGATGGAAGCGAGCTGGGAGGTTGTGGGATTCTCGGTGACCACACAGTCTGCAAAGAGGAACATCCCCTCTTCTCCCCGGGTCTTGTCGGGGATCTCTATGAATCCCGCCACGGATACCACCTCGATACCCGGCCGGGGGCCGATGATCTGCAGGGCCGCATGGAATACATCGGCGCTGGAAGCAATAGAACCGGCGACCAGGCCGTCGGCCTGGCCGGTCTTTACCATCATGGCGCCGAACCAGAGAGGATCGGCCATTTTCTGCCGGGCCAGTTCTTCGGTCATCCCCCGGTGGGCCCTGAGGGC
Source organism: Spirochaetales bacterium (assembly GCA_016936115.1). Classification (GTDB taxonomy): domain Bacteria; phylum Spirochaetota; class Spirochaetia; order DSM-2461; family DSM-2461; genus SZUA-368. Next base: position 2,839 of record JAFGPQ010000106.1, read on the forward strand.
GACAAGCCGCTTTACGAAATCATCCTGATCGGGAGCACCGGTAACGGCCCGGAAGGCGGCCCCTTTCAAAGAGAGGTTATTCACCCGGGCTCTCTTCTCCAGCTCGTCACGGTCTCCGAGCAGCACCGGGAGGGCGAACCCCTGCTTAAGCACCCGGTCCGCCGCCTGGAGAACACGGATGTCTCCGGTCTCGGGCAGTATCACTCTGGCCGGGGCAGTTCCGGCCCTCCGGTATAGATCAGCCTGAAAATCCATAGGTCACACTCCTTGGCCCTTTCTTTCAGTATAGGCTATGATTATCTATAGCGCAATGATAAATTGTAAGATATGCAATTATAATCTCGCCCATTCGGTCAGTCTCTTGACGGCAATTGACAAAAGAGGAGAAAGGATCCTAATATGGGGGAAAACAAGGAGAGAGTTATGGCGTTTACCCTGGAGATGTTCCCCCATATTTATATGGCTAAATTCAACGGAGAAAATTGGAATGAAACCCTTATCGAGAAGGAACACTACAGCTATGAAGAGGAGAAGGCCATGGCGCCGGAAGCTCGGGAAAAGCTGCTTCTCTCCCGGAATAATTTCGACAATCTTCCCCTGGTTAACTATACTTCCCAGTACGGCATGGGCTGTTTCGAAGGTCTTAAGGCGTTTCCCCAGAAGAACGGGGGAATTAAGCTCTTCCGGCCCGATGAAAATGCCCGGCGCATGAACAAATCCATGGCAGGGCTCATGATGCCCGCCATCGATGAGGAGATCCTTCTTCAGGGTATCCTCAAAATGGTCAGGCTGAACGCTGATTCCGGATTCGCCGTGAAATACGATCCCGCCTGGGAGAAGGACGATTACCTCTCCGGCGGCGCTCTTTATGTCAGGCCTTTTACCTATTCCGAACCGGGTATCGGGGTGAATCTCTCCTATTTCCCCTGGGTGATCGTAGTAGCCACTCCGGTGGGTTCCTACTTCGAGGTGGGGGGAACGAATAACGCGGTGACCACGAATATGATCCGGGCGACGAAGAACGGGACCGGCTGGATTAAGTGCGACGCCAACTACGTGGTTCCCACCCTGGCGAAGAAGAAGGCTATCGGCGCCGGTTTCATGGAAGCCATTTTTCTTGACAGCGAAGATCATCGCTACATCGAGGAAGGATCCTCCTGTAACTTCTTCTGCCTTTTGAAAGACGGCACCCTTGTCACTCCCGAACTGGGGGACACCATCCTTCCCGGCATTACCAGAAAATCCATACTCCAGCTGGCCCGGGACAGGGGTATCAAAACCGAAGAGAGAAAACTTGCTTTGGAAGAGGTCTTCGCCGAGGGCCGCGAGTGTTTCGTCACCGGAACCGCCGCCGGTCTGACCCCCATAAACAGCCTGACCCATGAGGGAAAGAAGAAGGTCTTTACCGAAAAGGGGATGGGCGATGTCTCGGAAGCTTTGCTCATGGAGCTCAAAGGTATCCAGTACGGCGCCGTTGAGGACCGCTACAACTGGATGTGGAGTATTTAGCTCCTAGTTAGTCGGGGCTTTCTTGTAAAAAAGGGGAAGGTCCTGCAGATGGGGCAGAATCTCTTCGTAGAGCTTCAGCTCCTTCGATTCCGCCGTATTGTCCAGAAGGGTCTGCCGGTTCTCTCCTGCCCGGTCGGTCAGTTCCGTGCGCCCCAGGGTATCCCGATTTCTCAGAAGCAGATCAAAGTACTCCGAGGACTGGGAGAATGAGGTCAGCGCCTTTCTGTCCATGGTGCGGTTCGGCGTTTTACGGGCGATACCGTTCTGGGCGATTCCCAGATTGTTGTAGGTCATGATCAGGTACTCCACCAGGGCCCACTCCTCATCTTTTTCATCGGGAAGGAGCACCTTGATGTTATTCTTCTGTTCCAGAAGCTGGGACAGGAGCTGTTCGTAGTGGCTGACGGCGCCGTAGTAGTCTCCCCGTTCGGTCAGGGTATTGCCCATGGCCAGGAGGAGGTTGCGGTTCTCCGGATAGGCCCGCGAGACCTGGTAGAAATCCATGAGGGCGCTGCTGTAATCACCCTGGACCTTGTACCGGATGAATCCCTTCTTGTAATTGATCTCCGGAGATCCCCCCTGATTGTCCTCGGCCAGCTCGAAATAGTCCATGGCCGCGTCATAATCGGCGGACCAGTCGTATTTCAGGTTTCCCAGTTCCGTATAAAGGGCGCCGATCTCGGGGGATGTGCCTATGAGGTTCAGGCGGTGGCTGTTCTCGTATATCTCAAGGGCCATCAGATACTGATCTTCCGCCTTGGCGTAATCCCCCGTGGTCAGGGAAATATTGCCCAGCCGCCGGTAGGCGTCGATCTGCATAAAGATATGGGCCTTGTCCAGCTCCGTCATCTGTCCCAGGAATCCCAGGGCATTGGTGAGGGTGCTCTTTTCCCCCTCCAGATTATAGGTGGCTTCGAAAAACCGGGCGTGCTGGTAGTGGGCGTCCGGAACGGTCCGATCCGCTTCCTCCGCTTTGAGTATGAAATCACGGGATTCCAGAATCCGATCGTTGTCGATGAGCCATCCGGCGAGTTCGGCGAAAACCTCCGCCTGCAGGGTGGGGGATGCGGAAACCCTCTCCTTATCCTTATACATGAGACGGAGGCTCTCTATCTCCTCCTTGTTGTTCGTGCGGATAAGGTAACGGAACATTCTCAGAAGCACCTCATCGGTCCCGCCCCCTCTTTTATCCTTGAGCAGGGTGGCGTAGATATAGCGGGCATTCTCGAACTTCTCCGGGTCAGTATCGGCCCAGGCCAGGTAGTTGTCCCCGAGTAGAATCAGGCGGTCGATGTCGTTAATCTCGGTTATTTCCTGGAGCGGGATGGATTCATAGGTTACCTCTCCGGCAATAGCGGCGGCCAGTTTCAGGGGGGCTGCCCCTTTCAGGACGTATTCCGCATCCCGGTATCGGATCATATTCCGGCTCAGAAGTTCCCCGTAGGCACAGCGGGCATCTTCGTTTTCCGGATAGGCCTGGAGCAGCTGCTGGTACTTTGTTTCCGCCAGATCGTACTTCCGGCGGGATTTATAAGCATCCGCATAGAGGAAGAATTTATCCTCCCGCCGGACGCCCCGGACCTGGAAGGGGCCCAGGTCCCATCCGAAGAAGGCATCGTTGAAATGGTCCTCTCCCGCTTTATATTCATCCTGCTCTATCAGTTCGACCCCCTGTTTATAGAGGCTCTCCGCTTTCAAAGGGCGGTAGGCGAATTGGAAAAGTATAATAGCCACAACCCAGAAAGCCAGGAAATAGACTACCCCCCTGACGATTCGGGGGACAACGGTTTCACTGGCGAATGTGCGAAGGCTGTTCCTTTCCCGGGCAAAATCGTCTCCGCTCTTCTTCTCATATCCCCTGGGTATATCGACTTGTTTTCCGGTGAAGTTCTTGTACAGCTGAGCTATCTGGCGGGGGGGGACGTCCCGGGTGACCAGATCGATCATTTTTTCAAGCTGATCCACCGTACTGGCGTCATCGCTCAGAAAATCCTGAACCGCGATCTTCAGGTTCAGAGGCAGACCGTAGAGAGCGGCTTCCAGCTTTTCCAGGTCCCCATGGGAAATCTCAAAATTCAGAGCCGCTTCGGAGGCAACGGTCTGGTTGATATCATTTTCCAGTTCATCCAGATCAAAGCCCAGATCCCCGGAGGCATCCGTATCGTCTTCGGTGAAATTATACTCCGATCCCAGATCGTCCAGGGAGAACTGATTCCCTTCGTCATCATTCAGATCATCCAGGAAATCATCATCTATTTCGCTGAGGCCGAAATCCTCATCCAGGACGATCTCCTCGCCCCCGTCGTTTTCGCCCCCGCCGAAGGGTTCATCCTCTTCAAGGCTCTGGGCAAGGTTCTCCAGAGCCGCCTCCGTATCGGGAATGTCATCCTCATCGGAAAAATCTTCCCCGCCCAGGTCTTCCAGACTTCCCAGGTCTTCCAGATCCTCCATCTCTCCCAGACCGGCTATGTCCCCATCGTCAATTTCACCCAGATCATCCAGGGTATTCAGGTCGTCGTCGTTCAGACCGGCCAGATCTTCCACTCCGTCCAGATCGTCGAGGCCTCCCAGATCATCCATTCCGTCCAGATCACCGGTCAGATCATCATCCGGTTCTTCCTGAACGGAAAAATCCTCCAGATCATCAAGCCCGCCCAGGTCTTCCAGATCGTCCAGACCTCCCAGATCGATCGATTCCTCTTCATCCTCTTCCGGTTCGTCGGAAAAAATCTCCTCCTCCGGACCGGACAGGTCAAAGCCGCTGTCCCCGATTTCCTCATCCAGACTGCTCAGGAGGGAATCCACCGTGCCCAGGTCGTCCGAATCCACGGTGGGCGCCATAAGATCCTGAAGCTCGTCATCCATACCGCCTTCGGGGGGAAGCACGTCTTCGATAGAGGCTCCCCTCTGCTGCAGGATGGCTTCTTCATTGCCGAATGAGTTTACAACGTTTTTTATACGATCTATAGCTTCTATACTGGGCATGCCTTAACCTTTATAACAGAATATCGGTAGGAAATCTTCCTTTTCTTAGCAATCTGTCCTAAAGCAAGACCATTCTATACCGAAAATTAGGATAAGGAAAAGAAAAACATGAAGAAAACCCTCATCCTTCTGCTATTCATCATACTCAACGGCCTGGCCTTCGCCACTATCGACGACTACCGGCTCCATCTGAAAATCACCGATATGACCACGGCAAGCAAGCCTGAGGTGTACTTTGATCAGATCATCTTCACCTTCAAGAGCCGGGAGCCGGTCCGCCATGTGGGAATCGCCTTCTCCCATGAAGATTTTAAAGAGATTCATACCTACCAGAGGAACAGCCACGGGGTTTTCTTTTTCCTGCTGCCCTGGCCCTATGTGGAGAATATCGATTACAGACTGATTGTGGACGGCATCTGGATGACCGACCCCTCCTGCGATACGAAAACCCCGGGCAGCAACGGGGTGGAGCTGACCCGGTTCACGGTGGGCCGGGACAGGGCCAACGAGAAGCTGAGCCCCGAAATGCGCGGAGACAACCGGGTGGTATGCCGCTTTTGGGGCGACCAGGGGGAAACGGTCTATCTGGCGGGGGACTTCAATGACTGGGATCCCTATATGTTCCCCATGAAGGAGTCCTCCCCCGGGGTGTATGAAATCAGCCTTTTCCTGTCTCCGGGAGTGCATCACTACTGTTACTATGTGAACGGCCAGAGCCGGACCGATCCCCTGAACGACAGCATATCCATCAACCTGTTCGGGGAAGAGGTCTCCCGGCTGGTGGTACCCTAGACTTCGTTTACGGTGAAGACGGGCCGGCCCTGAGTCAGGCAGGCGAGTACGTTTTCGGCGGTTTTCCTTTTCAAAGAAGCAATGGAACTCTCCGAGTAATAGGCCTCGTGATCGGTGAAGACCATATTGTCCAGTCCGAGCAGGGGATTTTCCGGTTCCGGGGGCTCCTTTTCCAGAACATCCACCGCAGCCCCCCCCAGATGGCCCGTTTTCAGGGCCTCGTAAAGGGCTTTCTCGTCAACGATGCCCCCCCGGGCCGTGTTGA
>JAFGPQ010000107.1 GCA_016936115.1 Spirochaetales bacterium
GGAAATGCCATGGCCGTACTGGGTTCTTACAGTTTCATCAATGACAGGGGCATCCCCATGCCCGAGAAGATGGGACTTATCTCCTTTGACGACCCCTTCTGGCTCACCATGTCCCATCCCAAGATCTCCGCTGTGTATCAGGATAAGGAGATGATCGGGAAGCAGGTGGCGGAAACTCTGCTCAAACGGATTAACGGGAATACAAAGCCCTACCGGGAGACAAAGATACCTACGAAGATGGTGATTCGCCAGTCGGGCCGGGATTCGAGGGCTTAGCCCACCAGCACAAAAAAATACCCCGTTCCGCTTTCCCTGGGGAAACCGGAACGGGGTCTCTTGGTTTTGGTTATATTAAACTTACTGTAAACTCATCAGGCGACGGAGTTCTTTTTCTGAATCGTATCGAAACCGACAGCGAAGATCAGAACGAGACCCTTGATTATCATCTGGGTGTAGCTGCTCACGTTCAGAAGTACCATTCCGTTCGTCAGGATACCGATGATGAGTACACCGGCAATGACCCCGGATATCTTACCCAGACCGCCCATGATGGAGACACCGCCCAAAACAACACAGGTAATAACGTCGAACTCGTATCCCAGACCGGCGGTGGGCTGAGCGGAGTTGGTCCGGGACAGCATGACGATACCGGCCAGACCGGCGAAGAAACCGGACAGGGAGTAAATCAGGTACTTGATCCGGCCGACCCGGATACCGGAGAGCTCGGCGGCCTCTTCGTTACCGCCCACCGCGTAGAAGTAGCGGCCGAAGTAGGTCTTGTTCAGGATGAACGCGCCCACTATAAAACAGGCCGCCATGATAAGCACCGGCACCGGGACAGGCCCCAGGTACCCCTGACCGATAACCTTGAAACGGGGGTCGAAACCGAAAATGGGGATACCCCCGCTTATCAGATAAGCCGCTCCGGAGAAAACCGTCTGGGTGGCGAAGGTGGCGATGATGGCGGGGATTCCGATGGTGGAAACCAGGAAGCCGTTCAGCGCGCCGATGGCCGTAGCCATGAGTACGGAAACTAAAACCGCTTCCACCATGCCGAAGCCCAGCTTGACCATGAGGTAGGCGCAGACCACGTTAACGATGGTGATGATCGTACCGATGGAAAGGTCGATGCCGGCGATGAGAATGACAAAGGTCATGCCGATGGATGCGATGCCGTACATGGATACCTGACGGGCAACCAGAAAAAGGTTGTTCATGGACAGGAACCGGTGGTTGGCAATCGTAAAAAAGATAACGAGCAGCAGAAGAACCAGCCAGATCGCACTCCTTTTTATGCTATTAATGATGTTCTCTTTCACTTTTTTAATCCTCCTGAATATCTGAAGCCATCTTCAAAATCAGATGCTGCTCAAATTCTTCTTTTTTCAGTTCACCGGTGATACGGCCTTCTGCAAATACAACGATCCTGTCGGACATGCCGATCAGCTCTTCCATTTCCGAGGAAATCAGCAGTACCGTTTTCCCTATTTCCACCAGCTGATTGATCAGCTTATAGATCTCGAACTTGGCGCCCACGTCGATACCTCTGGTGGGTTCGTCCAGGATGATCAGCTCCGAGTTGGCGGCGAGCCATTTGCCCAGGATAACCTTCTGCTGGTTTCCCCCGCTCAGGTTTTTCACATTCTGCTGAATGGTGGGGGTCTTTATCAGAAGCTCCTTGCGGTACTTCTCGGTGGTGGCCGCTTCCCTGGCCGTATCGATAAAGGCCAGCTTGGATATGGTTTTATAGATGGGCATGTTGATGTTGTTCTTAACCGATACACCGAGCAGGGCCCCATGCCTCTTCCGGTCTTCCGGAACCAGGGCGATACCCAGATCGATGGCTTCCCGGGGGGATTTGGGGTTGATCTCTTTCCCCTTGAAGATGAACTGCCCCTCGGTTTTCTGAACATCGCCGAAGATCATCTGGGCCAGCTCTGTCCGTCCCGCTCCGACCAGACCGCCCAGACCGAGTACCTCGCCCTTTCTGATCTGAATATTCACGTCCCTGTCACCATTTCCGGTGACGTTCTTCGCCTCGAAAACCACTTCGGTGTTTTTCTCATAATCAAAGAGCGGACGGGGGGGGAAGGCTTCCTTGAGCTCACGCCCTACCATCAGTTTGATAAGCTCATCCACATGGCTGTCCGCGGTAATGAGAGTGTCTATGTAATTTCCATCCCGCAGAACAACGATTCTGCTGGTCAGATGAAATATCTCTTCCAGTCTATGGGATATGTAGACAATGGAAACGCCCTTGGATTTCAAGAGCTCGCACACATTGTAGAGGCTCTGAACTTCCGCATTCGTCAGAGGGGCGGAGGGCTCGTCCATTATCAGGACCTTGGCATCCTGGTGAATCGCCTTGGCGATCTCGATCATCTGCTGATAACCGACGGTCAGATGTTTTACCAGGGTCTTCGGGTCAATCTTGATATTCAGCTGCTCAAAGGCTTTGGCAGCTTCCTGTTCCATCGCTTTGCGGTCAATTACGATCCCCTTTCGGATGGGATCCCCCAGAAAAAGGTTCTCCGCGGCGGACAGTTCACCCACATTATTGAATTCCTGATAAATGATGGCTATGCCGTTTTCCTTGGCCAGCTGGGGTGTCATCTCGGAAAACTCTTTCCCGTTCACGATGATTTTCCCGGAAGTGGGTATTACCGCCCCGGAACACGTTTTGATCAGAGTCGATTTTCCCGCTCCGTTCTCACCGATAAGACCAAGGATTTCACCTTTTTTAACTTCCAGGGTCACATCTTTCAGGGCGACAACACCGGGATACTCTTTTCTGATGTTTTTTAATTGCAAGACATAGTCTTCACTCATGGTCTTTTCTCCAAATGAATAATGAAGGAACCGTCACGGCCGGCCGAGCCGGCCGCAACGGTTCCTCTTTACAACAGAAGCCTATTTCTTATTTGAAATCTGCCAGGTAAGTTGCAGCGTTGTCTTTGTCCATAACCAGGAGAGGTCTGTAAACGTCCTGGCTGGCGAAGGTTTCGCCGTTCAGCAGTTTTTCGTAGATGGCTACACAAGCGGCAGCGGTCTTCTTGTTGGAACCTTCGAAACCTACGGTTGCTCTGGAAGCCTGTCCGTCGAGGATAGCTTCGAGCTGCTGTTCGGTAGCGTCGGCGGAGAAGATACCCACGTCTGCGGGGATGTTACCGTTGTACTTGGTCATGAAAGCTTCGTTGGCACCAATGTCACCGCCGGCTCCGATGGAACATACGACTTTCACATTGGGGTTACCCTGAAGGATGGTCTCCATGTGGGAAAGAGCGGTAGCGGCGTCTACGGCGGGCTGCTGAGCAACGACTTCGTACTTACCGGCGGCCTTCTCTTTCAGAGCGGCGAGGATACCATTCTCTCTTTCGAGCAGGATGGGGAGCTGGGGATAGTTGATGATGGCAACCTGTGCTTTGTTGGAAGCGGAGTAGTGAGTATTTACGAACTCAGCAGCGGGGGTACCGATGGTGTAACCAAGCTTGGTGTTGTCCAGAACCCAGTTTACGTCGGTGTTCTTCATCTTGTCATCCCAGCACATAACCTTGATTCCCTGCTTGCGGGCAGCGGCAAGATAATCTTCCAGTGCGTTGGGGTCGGCAGCGTGAACCATGATCAGGTCAACCTGGTTGGTGGTGAAGTTTTCGATCTGCTGAATCTGTGTAGCAGAGTTGTCTTTACAGCTGAGAATGGTGTAGTCCCATCCCTTTGCCTTCATCAGGGCTTCAACTTCGCCGAATACACCGGCCCAGTAGCTGTTCTCAAGAGACTGGATGGTGATACCAACCTTGAAAGTGTCGCTTTCTTCACTCTGACCGTTAGCGAATACGCTAAAGCTTAAAACAACGGCAAACAAAAGGGCAAAAATCTTTTTCATTCTTCTTCCTCGTTTTTTCGATCGGACTCCCCCGATCTTTCAATTGATAGTATGCGAAAATGGATTCCGCGATTTCCCTTAATTCAAGCATAAAACATAGAATGGGAAAAAACAAAACCCAAAACCCAAAACCTGAAAAATCCGAAAAGACCGGATTCTCCTTTCCGACCAACCGTAAACGGAAAATCGGGCAACCTAAAAACGCAATCGTTTTACAATTTTTCGAACATGCATTTTGTAAAATGATTTTGTTAAACATATGCTATTATTGAAATCTCTAGTTGTCAAGATTTTTTTTCAACTTTTTTTTGCCGAGTTTACCTTATATATTGTTGTTTAATCGTTATTTAGATATTTATTTATCTTATTGTATTCGGGAATTCTGCAAATTTCCCTTGACAAATCTCCTCGCTCGACCCTACCATAGATTATATTTCATAAAATGACTTTCTTTAATTGGAATCAGATAAGGAGAATGTATGGGAATCATAGAAAAAATGAGACTTGACGGTAAAGTCTCTTTTGTAACAGGCGGAGCCAGAGGGATCGGAAAGCAGATCGCCATCGCTCTCGCCGAAGCGGGAAGCCACGTGGCCATCGTGGATATAGATATTGATGAAGCCCAGAAAACGGCCAGGGAAATAGCCGCTGCGGAAGACGTGGAAACCATTGCCATCAAAACGGACGCCACGAAGCAGGAAGATGTGGATGCCATGATGGATACGATTCTGAAGAAGTTCGGAAAGCTGGATGTGGCTTTCTGCAACGCCGGGATCTGTCTTAACGTACCCGCCGAAGAGATGACCCTTGACCAGTGGAACAAGGTCATAGACATTAACCTGACCGGTGTTTTTCTGACCTCCCAGGCTGCGGCCAAACAGATGCTCAAGCAGGGTTTCGGCTCCATCATCAATACCGCGTCCATGTCGGGACATATCGTTAACGTGCCCCAGCCCCAGTGCTCCTACAATGCCTCCAAGGCCGGCGTTATCCAGCTGACCAAGTCCATGGCCGTCGAATTCGCCAAGAGAGGGGTCCGGGTCAACAGCATCAGCCCCGGTTATATCGGAACCGAACTGGTCACCAGCGCTCCCCATCTCAAGGCCCTTATTGATCAGTGGAATGCCATCGCTCCCATGGGACGCCTGGGAAGACCGGAAGAGCTGCAGTCCATCGCGGTCTACCTGGCCGGTGATACGAGCTCTTTCACTACCGGATCCGATTTTATCGTTGACGGTGCATTTACCTGCTTCTAGTTCTGGAATAAATAGCTCTGTTTTCCTTCCGTTTTCCCTGAAAACGGAAGGAAAAAGGACAAGGGATGAGAAAAGAGTTTTCAACTTCCTTTTTACATGCTATTTTTATTCATCTAAAAGTCCAAGGAATCATCTCCCGAACCTATAACGAATGAAAAATATTACCGTATCGGATATCAAGAAAAATAATCTCTCCCTCATATATAAGCTCATATATCTTTCCGGTAAGAATTCAAAGCAGGAGATAGCGGCTCAGCTGAACCTGAGCCTTCCCACTGTCTCGGAGAAACTCCGGAAACTGGAACATCAGGGACTGATAACCAAGGAAGGGTATTTTGAATCCTCCGTCGGCCGCAGGGCCGTGGCCTATACCATCTGCTCCGATGCACGCCTGTCCCTGGGCGTGGGTCTTTACAGTAATCAGATACGTATCATAAGTACAAACCTGAAAGGGGAAATCTGTGCCACAAGCCGATATGATCTGGATTTCGAGGACCGGGATGAATACTACAAGGAAGTATCCTACAAGATCAAGGATTTCATACTTGAGAACAACTACCTGACAGATCAGATTCTGGGGATCGGATTCGCCATTCAGGGGCTTACCTCGGTGGACGGCAGAAAGATTACCTTCGGCAAAACCCTGGGCTATACCGATCTGAGCATCGATGTATTCTCCCGGTACCTCAGCTATCCCTGCTCCTTTTTCCATGATGCCAAATGCGCGGCGAATACGGAGCTCTGGTTCAATAAGGACATCACCAACGCCCTTTACCTCTCCATCGGAAACCACCTGGGCGGCGCCATGATTGTGGGCGGTCAAATCATGATGGGAGAGAACGGGCACTGCGGTACGGCAGAGCATATGCAGCTCATACCGGAGGGCAGGCCCTGCTACTGCGGAGCCCGAGGCTGTATCGAGTCCTACTGCTCCCTGAACGCCCTGTTAGATTCCGGCGAAACGATTGACCGTTTTTTTCAGGAGCTGAAGAATGACTCCCCTTCCCATATGAAGAAATGGGATGAGTATCTGGAAATGCTCGCCCGGGCCGTGAATAATCTGTACATCCTCCTGGACAGGCATATCATCCTGGGAGGCGAGATCTCCCATTATCTGCGGGATGAGGATCTGGAAAAGCTTATCGAGCTGACGAAAGCAAAGGCCGTTTTTACGGACAGTACCCCTTTCATTCAAATCAGCAGCTACCCCAAGGATTCCGTATCCGTGGGAGCGTCCCTCTACTATACCCAGGAATTCATCAATCAGATCTGACTTCCCCGTCTGATACCCTACTTTTTTAGAATATCCTCGAAGAACTCCCCGATAATCTTCATTACCGATTCCTGAAAGAAATTCTCATCCGCATGGTCCGCTCCCTCCACGCTATACAAGGAAACAGGAACGCCGGCTTTCTCCAGGGCATCGTGAAAGCGGACGCTTTGATCATGGGGGACCGTTTTGTCATCGGTTCCGTGCAGCAGCAGGCAGGGAGGGCAGTCGGAAGAGACATAGGTGACGGGGCTCGCCGCTCTGACCAATTCCGGATTATCCCGGGGAATCCCCCCTATGAAGCGAGCTTCCGGAGAGAGCCCCGGTTCATCCAGGGGAGGAAAGACCGAAAGATCGGACACCATATACCAGGGGCAGGCGGCCTGTACGGCGCTGCTGAACTCAAGGTTATCCCCCTTGTCGAACTCCTTTACTCCTCCGGTCACGGCGACCATGCCCGCCAGATGTCCCCCGGCGGACTCCCCCATCACACCGAATTTATTCACATCGATATTATAGCGGTCCGCCCGTCTGCGTAGATAGCGGATGGCGGCCTTCACATCCTCCAGGGCGGCGGGAAAGGTCACTTCATTACTGAGCCGGTACTGGACGCTGGCCACCACGAAACCTTTCCGGGCCAGTTCCACGAAGTTGGGCATGTGGGCGTGAACATCCATATTCCGCCAGGCCCCGCCGCAGATCCAAACGATACAGGGCCAGGGTTTCTCCTGATTTTCATGGGGATAGATCACATCCAATTTCAGGTTCTGGGACACATGACCGTACCAGAAATCGGCCTGTCCGTAAGTGACTCCCCCATCCATCCACAGGCCGGGCCTGTCCAGGTTGACTTTGATGCTCTTTATCATTGCGGTTCTCCTCTCCCTGTCATTTTCCGCCATTATAGCACGAAACCTATTCTTTACTGAATTTCTCCCTCTCCCGGAGCATCTCGCTCTCATCTTCAAGAAGATCGTTTCGTATCTGTTCCTGCAGCTCCCAGGTTTCCCGGGTTTTTCCCAGTTCCTGCTGTTCCAGAACCGGATAGGCGATTTTTCCCACCTTCGTCAGAGGCAGTTCCTCCCGGAATTCAATCTCCCGGGGGCAGCTCCACCGGTTGATGCGGGTCCGGCACCAGTCAATCAGCTCCTGTTCCATTGCGGGACCGGCCAGGGAGGAATCTTTCAGAACCACAAAGGCCTTCACCTTCTGTATCTGATAGGTGTCGGGAACGCCGACGGCGCATACCAGGTGAACCTGGGGATGGGCGTCGATGACCTCCTCTATCTGGGTGGGATAGACGGCGATCCCCGATACTTTGATCATTCTTTTGAGCCGGAGCTTAAAATAGATGAATCCGTCCCCGTCTTTGTGCCCCAGGTCCCCCGTATACAGCCAGGTCACTCCCTCTTCATCGGTTCGGAGCACCTGGGCGGTCTCTTCCGGTTCGTCCAGATATCCCAGCATGACCGTGGGGCCGGTGACGCAAATCTCCCCCTCCTCTCCGTCGGGAAGCTCCTTTCCCGTTTCGGGATCGACGATCTTGAAAAACATATCCGGATAGGGGATCCCCACGGAACCCTTCCTGTACTCCGCTTCGGGCATGACGGCGCAAACCGTGACCGATTCGGTCAGGCCGTAACCCTCGCGCAGGGGAACCCGGGCGCCGGCGGTTTTCAGAAGTTCGTCGAAGCGCAGCTTAATGCTGTGGGGGACCTTGTCACCCCCGGCGAAGGCGCCCTTCAGATTACTCATGTCCGCCTTGGCCATATTGGGATCGGTCAGAAGCGCCTCGTAAAGGGTGGGCACACCGGCGATAATCTCAGGGCGTTCCTTTCTGATGAGTTTCCCCACCAGTTCGGCGGAGAATTTGGGCACCAGAATACATTTGCCCCCGAAAGTCAGAAAGGAGTGGATACAGACGGCCAGGCCGAAACCGTGACAAACGGGAAGGATAGCCAGCACCGCGTCCCCCGCTTTCAGATGGCCCAGAACCTCGCTTCCCTGCACCTGGGTCTGCCGAGCCAGGGCGTTAAAATTCCCGTTGGACAGCATAATTCCCTTGGAGCGGCCCGTGGTGCCCCCGCTGTAGAGGATCACCGCCGGCTCTTTCCTGTCCATGGCGGCGGCCGGTTCCGCCGGAACTGCTCCTCCCCTGTCCATGAAATCCTTCCACCATAGGATTCTTTCATCGGAAGAAACCTTTTTAATCTTGCGCCCCTTTGTCAGGTAAAAGAGGGAACTCTTGATATTTCCCATGTAATCCCCCAGTTTGGCGACCACAAGTTTCTCAAGGGGGGATTTATCCAGAATTACCGTAAAATTGGGGACGAAGGCGTCCAGGGTCAGAGCCCATTTGCTCTTGCTTATCTTTAAATAGTAAAGAATCTCATCGGAAGCCGATAGGGGATGAATCATGCTGGCCACGGCGCCTATACGGCTCAGGGCGTAGAAAAAGATGATCGCCTGGGGCGTATTGGGCATGCACACCGTCGCCCTCTCTCCCTTTTTCAGGCCCATAACGATCAGGGATGCGGCGCAACGGTCCACATCGGCCAGAAACTGTCTGTAGCTGTTCTTCAGACCCAGAAAATCCCAGGCGACAAGGTCGGGAGTCCGTTCCGCCTGATCCCTCAGGGCGCCGTAAAGTGTCTGATCGGGGTATTCCACGGAAAGGGGTACGGTACCGGTGTATTTTTCCCAGGGCGTAGCATTTTTCACGGCGACACGCCTTCCGCCCCATCGGGGGAGAGACAGGCCGCTCTCAGCTCCTGCGCCTTCTCCGCGGGGAAGTGCTTGAGATTGAGCCTTTTCAGATCCACATCCTCCAGGGCCGGCGGGGTTTCAAGAAGAGCCGGGTTTTCCACCATTTTCTTAAGAAGATCGATGGACCGGGCGCAGTAGATACCGTCCTTGATCCTGTCGTCATAGGTGAAGGTCACCTTGACCACATCCCTCGTGACGAGTCGGCCCTCCTCGTCGATGTAGCGGAACTTCCTGTATTTTCCCAGGGCGATGAAGATTCCGCAGTTCCCGTGTTCAAAGTTATGATGAAAGGGAGCGTCTATGCCCACGCTGCCCACATTGGTTATGAAGGTGGACACATAGGTGGGATCGGACTTGATCAGAGAGGCGGGCAGAATATTGTGAAAATCAAGGAACCGGTACATCCAGAAGAAGAATCGGAGGAAAACCCGGGGAAATTTCATGAGCAGAACATTCAGATCGTCACTGTCGCTGTCTTCGCTCTTCCTGCCCTTCTCAATCAGCCTTTCCATCCTGTCCTTTACCGTATGAAGGGTATCGAAGGGGGAAAAGGGGACCGAAACATTAATCTCCTCCCCCTCATCGGTCAGCTCCTTCTTGGCTATGAAATTAAGGAGTATCTGGTTTCTCTGGTAATAGTTATAGCCGGAGACGAAGCGGTTCAGATCGGGGCGCAGGGCGATGGTCCGGGCCAGGGCGCAGAGGAAGATTTGAAAGAAGCGGGTCTTACCCCTGTTCCTGTCGATATAGGCCAGGGTCTCCGTTATATCGAAATCCTGCTCGAAATAGATGGCCGATTCGGTTCGGCCGGGCATCATGTAGGGAAGGGCTCTTGTGAAGTGGTGCAGACCTTTGATTAGTGTGCCGTCGGGACGTTTTTTGAATAGCATGGCATATCTTCCTGTTAGGTAGTCTCTGTTGGTTTATTCTAAGGGGATTTCGGCTATTCATCAATTGATTCTTTTAATTGAGAATCGGATCTGACAAGCGGTCAGCGAAAACGTTACGGGCCGGCTTGGGAAGGCGGGTGCTGTAAAAAAGCCCCGAATTCTTATGGTAGGAGGCGGGGGAGTCAACCAGCTTGAAGTAATAGGCCTCCAGAATGGGCAGCCCCTCAATCGCATCCAGATAGGCCGCCATCCGCTGAGCCTGATAGGAAGGGGCGGTCTTTTCGAACTCCGAATTGGGTCCCCCGAATTCGGATACCACAATCGGCTTATCCTTCGGCAGAAAAGAAAGGTAGCCGGCCCAGTTCTCCGGATCGTCATAGAGATGGATATCGATCATATCGTAGCGGGCGTTTGCCAGCACATAGTCAATATTATCCACTATATGATTATCCACATAAGCGGTGACGAGTTTATCGATCCGCCTGCGAAGGTACTCCTCCGTTGCTCCCACCGCCAGCTCGATTCCGGAAAAATCCGAGTAGGAACCGTCCCGAAGAAACATTTCGGCGATAGGCCAGGTTCGGGTTATGCCCCCCAGAACGACCTTTGTGCCAGGGCTCAACCGGGCGGCCGCATCATAGAGGGCATTGGTACAGAACACGAAATTTCGGATCGAAGCGGGATCGGTGTAGGTTGTTTCGCCGGGGGATCCCCCTTCCCACTCATTTCCGTACTGTATCCTGTCTATATTATCGTAGCGGGTCAGCAGGGCTTCAGCGAAATCTGCAAAAGCCGCCTCGTCCAGAAGGCAGGCCCCGTCCGAACCGGGTTCGAGGCGGGCCCATTCCGGCCCCAGGCTGGCTATGGTGAGGAAAACGGATACCCCCTGACGGGCGGCCGCCTCCATCCGCCGGTCCATGGGCTCCCAGTAAAAAGCACCCCGTTCGGGCTCCCGGTTCCGCCAGTCCACGGCAATACGAATCCGGTCAACGGAGAGCTTCCGCAGCTGGCGCAGGGTAAAATCAATCTGCCCCTCATCGGCAAAAGGGGGAAAGGAGATTCCCGCGACTATGTCCGAGCAGCCGTAGACAGAAGCGGATCTGCTTTCGTCCCGGATCTCGGGACCGCCGCTGGAGAACAGGGAGAACTCCGCCAATAGGTACAGGCATAGGAGAAGACTTCGCATCATAATGCATTAATAGGGCAGGAGGGAAAGAAATTCCATTTTTCCTAAGAAAGTATTGACACCATCTTATTTAGGCATTATAGTACCTAAATATAAAGCATCAACAAAAAGGGAGGTAAACCATGAACCTGATCAATCTGTCGGAAAGTGCCTATCTGGCCATGCACAGTCTGGCCCTCATCGCCAGAAGCCAGCCGAAGCGTCTGACCGTAAAACATCTGGCGGAAGAACTGGATGCCTCCCAGGCCCATCTGGCCAAGGTCTTTCAGACCCTGCACAAGGCGGGATATGTGGAGTCCGTCCGGGGGCCGGCTGGAGGATTTGTCCTGAAAAAACCCGCCGATGACATCAGCTTTCTGGATATTTACGAAACTATGGAAGGTCCCGCCAACATGGGCCACTGCCCCTTCGGCAAAACGAAGTGTGCCTTTCACAATTGTATATTCACCAAGGATATCCATAGAATTTCATCGGATATCTACCAGACATATAAGAAAATTAAACTTTCCGATTTCTAATTTTTTTAAGACTATTTAGGTATTATTGTACCTTTATGTGTATTAAGGAGCCAAGTATGACATATTTCGAGAAAACCAGCACCCTGCTGGAAATCGCCGAAAAATATCCCCTGACCGTTCCGGTCTTCACCTCCAACGGCTTTGCCCACATGGCCGACCCGGTCAAGCGGGAGCAGTTCGGAAAGTCGGTCAGTCTGGAAATGGCCCTTATGCTCAAACAGCTGGATTACCATACCTTTGAGAAATTTCTCATTGAGGCCATTGAAGCTCCCCTGAACAATACGGACGCCACCCTGGCAGCTGCGGAGCGGGATGAACAGGCGGAACTGAATGTGGTGGGCCTGCTGCCCTGCCCCGTAAGGATCCCCCTTCTGGAAGAGTTCAACAAGTTCATTGAAGGCTTCAAAGCAGACCACAAAACCCGGATCAACTATGAGCTGAAAGCAGCCTCCATGGGTCTGGAATGGGTGCAGAACAACATAGAGGGTGTAACCGAAGCAAACCAGCTTCCCGATCTCTTCATCTCCGCCGGTTTCGACATGTTTTTTGATAAGAAGAAGATCGGGCAATTCAAGGAACAGGGAGCCTTTGAGGACCTGACCGGAATGGAGACTTTCAACGCCTCCTTCGACGGACTGGGACTGCCCGACCCCCGGGGGCATTTCTCCCTTATCGGCGTGGTTCCCGCTGTCTTTCTCATCAACCTGAAGGAGCTGGAAACCCTTACCGGGAATCCCCCCGTACCCCGCAGCTGGGAGGACCTGATGAATCCGGTTTTCGAGAACCGCATCTCCCTGCCCGTGGGCGATTTCGACCTCTTCAACGGCATCCTTCTGAATATCCATAAAAAGTACGGCGATGAGGGCGTGGAGAAACTGGGCCGGAGCCTTCTGGAATCGCTTCACCCCTCCCAGATGGTCAAAAGCGACCGGAAGAAGGAGAACAAACCGGTGGTGACCATCATGCCCTATTTCTTTACGAAAATGGTCAAGGAGGGCGGCACCATGGAGGCGGTATGGCCGGAAGACGGAGCCATCATCAGCCCTATTTTCATGCTCTCCAAGAAGGAAAAACGGGAAAAGCTTCAGCCGGTGATCGATTTCTTCGCCGGGGAAGAGGTGGGAACCGTTCTGGCCCATAACGGCTTGTTCCCTACCACCCATCCCGGGGTGGATAACCGGCTGCCCGAAGAGAGCCCCTTCATGTGGCTCGGCTGGGACTACATTGAATCACACGATATAAGCGAACTGATCAGCCATTGCGAATCGGTTTTCGAAAGGAGCGCCCAGTGAATCTGGTAACCATATCCGGTCCC
>JAFGPQ010000108.1 GCA_016936115.1 Spirochaetales bacterium
AGGAACATGAACACCATGGGGATTTTGACCATGGTGTTGCTGCGGCCGCTCTTCGCCAGCCAGGCGCCCACGGCGAGAAGGGCAAGGGCTGCCAGAAGCTGATTGGCGGAACCGAAGATGGGCCATATGGTGCGCCAGTCGGTGAATCCCAGGAAACCCCCGATGGCTACGGAAACGGCGGTGGCCACGTAGATGTTGGTCAGGAACTTCGCCGCCGGCTTCTGGGCCTTCTCGCTGTCCCCGGCCCAGAACTCCTGGAAGATGAAGCGGGCCAGGCGGGTGGCCGTGTCCAGGCTGGTCAGGGCGAAGGCGGAAATAGCCAGGGCGATGAAAGGGACCCCCACGTCCATGGAGAGGCCGAAGGCGTTCATGAAGGTGGCCACGCCCACGGAGAAAGTGGGAATCGCCCCGCCCTTCTGCATGCCCACGGCGCCGATGGCGATGAGGGAGATGACAGCCAGAACGCCCTCGATGAGCATTCCCCCGAAGCCTATCAATTTGGCGTCCTTCTCCTGATCCACCATCTTGGAGGAGGTTCCCGACCCGACCAGGGAGTGGAAACCGGAGATGGCGCCGCAGGCCACGGTGACGAAAAGGATAGGGAACATGAAGGAGCCGTTCACGTTGAAGCCGGTGAAGGCGGGGACGAACTCCGGATTCATGTGGGGCCGGGCGAAGATGAGACCGATTACCGCTCCGCCGATCATGGCGAAGAGCAGGAAGGAGTTCAGGTAATCCCGGGGCTGAAGAAGAATCCAGACGGGGGTTACCGAGGCGATGAAGATGTATCCCAGAAGAATCCACATCCAGGCCTTGGCGGACAGGGTAAGGGGAAAGAGCATACCCAGGTAGATGCAGAGTGCCAGAAGAGCCACGCCGACAACCGAGGATACGGCCAGATTGAGACCCCGGCGGTACACGGCGAAACCGAAAAGCACCGCCACGGCGATGAAGAGCAGGGAAGCCGTAGCCGCCTCGGGGGTGGAGGCGAAGGTGGATGCCACGATATTCAGGAATGCGGCCACCACCAGAATCAGGGTCAGCCAGGCGAAGATAGCGAAAAGTCTCTTGCCCCGGGAGCCGATGTTTTTCTCGATGATCTCCCCAATGGACTTGCCGTCGTGCCGTATGGAGGCGACCAGGGCGCCGAAGTCATGGACGCCCCCCACGAAAATAGACCCAATGATGATCCACAGAAGAACGGGCACCCAGCCGAAAATGGCCGCCGCGATGGGTCCGGTGATGGGACCGGCGCCGGCGATGGAGGCGAAGTGGTGCCCCAGGACGACCCCCTTGGAGGCGGGCACGTAGTCGATGCCGTCCTCCTTCGTGTGGGCCGGGGTCGCTTTTTTGTTGTCGATCCCCCACTTTCGGCACAGCCAGCCGCCGTACAGCACGTAGGCGGCCGCAAACAGAGCTATGGATAGCAGAATAATGACGATGGAACTCATGTCCTCTCCTTCGGGCAAACCTTCTGCGGATGAAAGAAGGATGCCGACTTTAAGAAATTTCTATGCGTTAAAACCCTGTTTTCACTCAGGGAAACAACAGCCACGATGATATCGGTCCACCCCCGGAACCCCAGGGCGTGACCCTTCTGGTAACGGAACCGGCGGACGAATTTTTCTGTCTCCCGGGGGATCTCTCCCTCCACGGGCAGAAGAAGGGTTATCAGGGAGGACATATGATTCTTTCCCGGTGTAATAAGCCGGGGAAGCTCCTTTTTGAGAAAGAGGACTTCCTCCTGCACGGTCTGCCGGGAAAGGTCGGTCAGGGATTTGACCAGAAGATGCTCGTTGTTGTGATACTGATAAATCTGTACTTTTTCGGAAAGCAGATACTTACTGTTACTTACGTTCAATTTCCCGTAAAGATCATAAGCCTTGGAATTAATATTATAATCCCTGACTATGTCAAACTGAGAACTCATATGATTCTGTAAACTGGACAAATAGTTTTCATAGGAAATCATTAAGCCATCATATCAGAAAATAGGGATCTGTAAAGATTTATTTGATATATATTTATCTATATTTTTGCAACTCTGAATTGCATAGAATGAAACGAGGGGATTTACAGGAGATATCCAGCCAAAAGGGTGCTTACGACTATCTGCAGGATCCATCCCGTCGCTCCCGCCGCCAGAACAGGGAGAGCCCGTCCCGTCAGTTTACCCAGTTCGATTCCCATGCCCATTCCCGCCATGGCGGTCATGAGAAGGAACTCGCTCCCCCCTTTGATGGCTCCCGTTACGGTTTCCGGCAGAAGGGAAAGGGTACTCACCAGAGAAAAGATCAGGAAAAAGAGGATATAGCGGGGGATGGCGGGTAGTTTCGTCCCTTCCCCCTTATTCCCGCGGCTGTAGACACGGCGCAGTATGAGAACCACCGGGGTGATGAGAAGAATCCGCCCCATTTTGACAAGGAGAGCCCTCTCCCCTATGCCGTCGCCCAGGGTAAAGCCGGCGGCGGAAACCTGGCCCACCGCCTGTAGAGTATTCCCGATGACCACGCTTTTCTGAGCCGCCGAGAAGCCGGGAAAAAGGGAGAGCCAGAGGGGGAGCAGAAAAATTCCCGCCGTTCCCAGAAGATTAATGACACCCAGGGCGATGCCCACCTTGTCCCGGTCCGCTCCGATGACACTCTGCGCCGCCCCGATGGCGGAACTGCCGCAGACCCCGTTACCGATTCCCACGAGCAGCTTCTGATCCCTGTCCAGCCCGCCGAGACGGCCGAATAAGAGAACCGCCCCGACGGAGAGGCAGACGCCGGCCAGAATCATGAAAAGGGTGGGAAGCCCCAGTTCCAGAAGCACCGAATAATCCAGCCGGAATCCCATAAGGGCGATGGCCCAGGAGAGTATGGTCCCGCTGGAAAAACGGATCCCCCGGGAAAAGGAGGGGGGGAGTATTCTCAGATGTCCCAGCACAATACCCAGAAGGATCGCCAGGGTTACCCCGTCCAGGGGAAGGAGGGGGCTTATGAGAAGGGCTGCCCCCGCTGTCAGCAGGCATATGATAATACCGGGAATAAGTTTCATGAAATTCCTCCTGCTCTCACCATAGAGGAAAACATACTTTATGAATATTTATAATTCATTGACAATACTTAAGCTAATCTTTATTTTCTCTTTGTAAAGAGTTAGGATAAGCCATGTTTGATTACCGGGTAAAGACATTTCTGGCCGTGGTGGAACAGGGGACCCTTCTCAAGGCTTCGGAAGCTCTGGGCCTGACCCAGTCCGCCGTATCCCAGCATATCAAAGCCCTGGAGGAGCACTTTGAGATTCCCCTCTTCGATCATGTGGGACGCCGCCTTGTCCTTAACGATGCGGGAAAGCGGCTTCATCAGACAGCCCTGCAATCGGAGGCGCTCTACAATCAGCTTCAGAGGGAGTTCGTCCGTTATCTGGGCGGCCGGAAACACTATCGTCTGGGTGCGACCCTGACCATCGGGGAGTTCATTCTCCCCTCTTACCTTGGGGGCTATCGGGCGCTCCATCCGGAGAGAGAGCTCACCGTTCGCATAGAGAACACCGAGTCGATCCTGCATCTGCTCGACACCGGGCAGATTGATCTGGCCCTGGTGGAAGGGCCCTTTGACAGAACCCGCTACCGCCACGATCTGTTCCTGAAAGACGAGATGATCTTCATCGGCAGGGAAGAGTATATCCCCCGCCCCGATGAACCTCTGGGCCGGGAGGAGCTGACTGAAATGCGTCTCATTCTGCGGGAGAAGGGTTCCGGCACCCGGTTCTACTGGGAGGAGTACTGCCGCAGAAAAGAGATCGTCCTGCCCCCCTCATCGGTGATCATGGAAGTGGGGAGTCTGAGCGCCATCAAATCTCTGGCCGAAGCGGGAATCGGATGTTCCGTTATGTCCCGCAGGGCCGCCGCCCGGGAGCTGGCCCTGGGCACTCTGCGTACCCGCCCCTTCGAAACGGGGCCCCTGATGAGGGAGCTCCATTTTGTCTATACGAAGAGCTCCCCCCGGGATTTCATAGAGGATTCTCGGGGGTTTGCCCGGGATTACTCCTTAACGGCGACCACATTCAGCCCGAAGGGTGATTGATTCACCCGGAATTCCGTAAAGGGTGATTTTCCCATCAGACTGATCAGTTCCTTCTTGAGATAAGCCGCCCTGAGTGAAGTCAGGAACCCCTGTTTCATCGGGTTCCCCTTAGTCATAAGCCGCATCACTCCGAACAGAAGAGGGGAGAGATCCCGGCGCAAGTCGCTGACAAAAAGAGTCCCCCCCCTTTTCAGAACCCGGTGTGCCTCGCCCAGAACCAGAAGAGGATCCTCCCATTCATGGAGGGAACCGTTTGAGAAGATGCCCTCCCGGGATTCCGATTCAAGGGGAAGGGCCATCACGTTGCCCTCTTTATACTCTGTCCTCTCCTCCAGGCCGTACTGCCTGCTGTTCTTCCGGGCCATTCTTATCATAGCGGGACTGATCTCTACCCCGGTCAGCGAGGTTTCTTCGGTATTTTTCAGCCACTCCAGCCCCAGGTAACCCGGTCCCGGTCCCAGCTCAACCACAGCTCCCTCCCTTATGCCGGCTTTAAGAATCGCCGGGGTCTCCAGAATTCCCCGGTCCCGGAATCCCTTTTGCATGAGATCATAGTCCTCCACCGTGGGAGTATCCTGAATCCCCATGTCTGTCTCTTCTATCCGCCGCCGGGCCCGCCGGTTTTTCACGATCAGAGAGCCTGTCCCGATCACTCCCGTGAAAATCAGCATAAAGTCTTGAGGGACCCCTAGATAAAGGGCCGCTCCCAGGGAGGTCAGGCTCCAGAAGAGGGGAATGATCATAAGCAGGGGAGAGAGATAGTTCCTGTTCAAAAGGAGCAGGGAGAAAGTAAAGATGACCGTAGGGCAGGGATAGGTTCCGAAGAGGGGCATCTCCCCCCACGCCTGTCCCGACAGATGCCCCCAGAGAGGGTAAAGAATGAGGGAATAGAGGAGAAGGAAGAGGGGGAACAGGTCCTGTTTCAGGGAACGGAAGGAGAAATCGAGAGTATCAAGAAGGGTGCCGTAAAGCAGGAAAAGGGCACCCTGAACCAGAAACAGGATGGCGAAGACAACCGCCCGGGAATCAAGGACCCGGAAGAAGTGCAGATGAAATACCGCCCCGTTCCAGATCCAGAAAAAAGCCAGTCCTAATGAGATGAGACGGCCCCTGCCCCCTTGACCGATCAGGGAAAGCAGGAACAGAAAAATCCCGACGGCAGCCGCAGCCAGAGGGAGTATTCCCAGGGATTGGTTCATACCCCGGAGAAATTCAAAGAATTCCTCCCTGCCATAGGAAAAATAAGTACTCAGATCCATAATGACTCCTTAGTTATTCAATCTTTTATATACAACCTTGTATATCACTTCAAAAAAAATCAGTATTGCCCCTCAAGAATAGATTTCTCCACCCCTTCCAACCAGGCCAGTTCCGCCCGGAGATGGTACAGGGTGTGGGAGAAAATGGCGTCCGATACGGGGGGCACCAGGGGATTGGCCAAGGTACTTTCCCTGTGCTCTTCAAGATGCTTCAGGGTTTGGCGAAGCCCTTCTATACGCCCTGCAATAAGGCTGATCCTTTTCTCCCGGGGAAGCTGGTTCATAAAAAAAAGTCCCACATCAAGGGGAAAATAGTCCCTGACCGGCACAGCCCACAACTCTTCGAGAAGGACCATGAACTCATTCCTCCCCTCTTCGGTTATGCAGTAAACACGACGGGAGGGACGATTCCCCCGCTGCTCGGAGCTCACCTCCTCTACCAGATTCTCCTCGGTCAGTTTCCTCAGGGCAAAATAGATTGAACCGAAGGCGATATTCGTCCAATCCCCCATGTGGGATTCGATGATATGCTTTATTTCGTAACCGTGAAGAGGCTTCTCTTTAAGAAGGCCCAGCAAAACCAATCGGGTAGACATGTTTCCTCCTCCTTGAATATACAACCTTGTATAGTATTTATCAAGTTTTTTTTGGGATTTTTCCGTAGTTTTTTCCTTCATTCAGATTCGGGGGATCTCCTCAAGGTCCAGTTCCCTTACGTAGGAAGCGCACCGACTCCTGTCCGCCCCGTCCCCGTAATTATCCCTTTCGGCGAAATG
>JAFGPQ010000109.1 GCA_016936115.1 Spirochaetales bacterium
GAACGCCCTTATGGTGGGGGACCGGGAGCATGATATTATAGGCGCGAAGAAGAACGGGATTCCTTCCGTGGGAGTTCTGTACGGATACGGCGGTCCGGAGGAGATAGCCCGGGCGGATCCGACCTATACCGCCCCTACCGTAGGGGGGCTATCCGGATTACTGGCGGGATTTTCACAAGAGGGGAGGAGTTAAGCCATGGAATACAGGGCGGCAAAAGTAGAGGATATTGAGAAGGTACTGGCCCTTCATCGGAATTATCACATCGATACGGTCTCCGATGAGGACAGGGCCGACGGGTTCGTCACGACCCAGTTTACGGCGGAGCTATTGCGGGATCTGATTGAGCGGGAAAGGGGACTCTTCGTCGCTCTGGATGGAGAGAGGGTTATCGCCTATGTGATGGCCGCCTCCTGGGAGTACTGCTCCCGGTGGCCTCTTTTTCAGTATATGATCGAGCGGTTGGGGGAGGTGGAATTTCTGGGAGAAGAACTGACAGTGGGGAATTCCTATCAGTACGGCCCCATCTGTATCGACAGGGAATACCGGGGCACCGGGGTGCTGGAGGAAATTTTCGATCTGGCGCGTAGGGAGATGAACCGGCGCTATCCTATCCTGGTAACCTTTATCAACAAAAAGAACCCCCGCTCCGCCCGGGCCCATGAAAAGCTGGGGCTTTCCGTGGCAGAGGAATTTGAATTCAACGGCAACTCCTATTATGAGCTGGTTTACGATACGGCGAAACCGGTTAGGGGCTGATTTATGAATCTGCGTCTGCTTCCTTTCGACGAATCGGATGTGGCATTACTCACGCCGATTATGAAAAGAGCCTTCGATGAGGATACGAAACGCCATCTGAATGAACCGGAAGGGGGCCCTCCCGGGTATGATAACGGGGATTTCCTGAGAAAATGGGCTCTCCATCCCGCTTCCACCGCCCGCCGCATCGAGAGGGACGGCAGACTGATTGGCGGCGTTGTTCTGTGGATTAACGAAAACGGGGAGAACAATCTGGGGAATATCTTTCTGGATCCGGAGGTTCAGGACAGGGGACTGGGTACGGCCGTCTGGAAACTGATTGAGGAGACCTGGCCGGAAACCCGGGTCTGGCGGACGGAGACCCCGGGATTTTCAAAGAGAAATCATAACTTCTATGTGAACAAGTGCGGCTTCCATGTTGTCCGGATCGAAAAACCGGGAGATCCCCGGGAGGAGAGCTATATCCTGGAAAAGATCATGCCCCGGGACAGACGAGCCCTGGTGGAGGAATACTTCCGATCCTGGATCGACAAGGACATCGCGGTGATGGGGAACTGTCTCGATGATGACGTCCGCTATGCGGAGTGCTACGGCCCGGAGTACCGGGGCAAGGATCAGTGTCTGAAGTGGTTCGAAGAGTGGAACCGCCGGGGATCGGTGTTGGAATGGCGCCTTAAGGATTACCGGGAATCGGGAGAGGACTGTGTGGTGGAGTGGTATTTCCGTTGTGAATTCGAGGGAAAGGAAGACGGATTCGACGGGGTGTCCCTGATGCAATTTTCCGGTGATAAAATCATTGAGGTGAAGGAGTTTCAGTCGAAAGCGGATCATTATTTCCCCTATGGGATAGCCTGGGGGGATTCGTCGCCTAAGTGAACCGGTAACTGGGCTCCCTGGGGAATCCGTCACCCTTGAAAAGCGGCTTCACCCTGCAGAACGGTGCCTCCTCCCCGGAAGGGTATTTCTCATCCGTGACCCGGTCGGATTACGGGGATTCCCTGAAAATTTCCGAGTCGGGGGATCCGGCGGATTATATCCTGTCCATGGCATCCTTTGCGAGGAATGAAATGCTCTCCCGGGATGAGCTGATGAAGGAGCTGAAAAAGAGAAGAACGGGAATGGTTTCATTGAGATTCCCAAGGAGACGGGACTCTTTATCTCCCATGCAGGGAGAAATTAATCCTCTTCGGAAACACCGGCCAATTCCTGCTTGAGCTGAAAATTCATCTTGTTCGCCCTGTCCAGCCGCTGGGCCAGCATACGGGAGAGATAGATCCCGTAGTGGGGGTAGTCCCGGAGCACATTCAGAAAGGATTCCCGGGTGATTTTCACAAGCCGCCCCGGAACGTCGGCCACCACCGAGGCGCTGCGGGTATTATTCATGAGAAAGGCCATCTCCCCCATGAACACATCGCTCCCGTCCAGACGGGCCACTTTTTTGTCTCCCGCATAAACGGAAAAGGTTCCCCGGCTGATATAGTAGAGGGAGTCGCTTACCGAACCCTCCTCGATGACCACATCCCCCGGATTGACCACGAGGATCTCCTCGTTCACAAAGCCCTCCGGTATGGGCCGGTCCTCATTCTCTTCCTTCAGGTTGAAAACCATGGTGGCGCAGTTGCCCGTGTCATTATAAAAGAGGTCGTCCGCTATCATATTGGCCATGGCGATGCCCCCGCCGGGAACGGAAAGAGGTTCGTCATTGGCCAGTTCCAGATTCAGTTTAGCCGCGTCGAAGCCGTCCCCCTGGTCGGTAATCTTAATATAGAGCTGTTTCTCCCTTCTTTCCCAGGAGAGGGTGACCTTTCTTGTGGTGTAAAGGTCGTTCCGGCTCTTGATGGACACCAGATCCCGGGCGCTCATGCCCCGTTCCCGGGCCTTCTCCCGTTCCTCGAAGCTGATGCGGCAGTTCCCGTGCTCTATGGCGTTGGTCAGCAGTTCTATCAGGGCCGATTCCGCCTGGGCGGAGCGCTCCCTCTCCATAAGGCCGTCCTTGACCAGGGAGTGGATGAGAATGCGGGAGTAGAGGGGCAGGTTGTTCAGGTTGTTCCCTATGATAAAGGATCCCGCCGTATCCCCCCCGGTCAGGGTGGAGCTCATGGGCTTCTGCAGGACAAGCTGGCAGTTCTTCTCTATCAGCTTGAGAGGGGGGATCAGGTCCGAATCGATCTGGCGATAGGGCAGAGCCAGGATGATATTGTAATCGCCGTACTCCTCTTCCAGCTCCTCTTCGGTAATCTCTTCGGTATGGTACAGGGCGATAATGCCGAAATCGTAAAGCCAGTGGTCTCCGGCGATACTCTCCATGATTCCGGAGATATCCAGATGAAGATCGGTGAAATTGACGATTATCAGATGGGGCAGCTCATTATTCAGAAAATGGACCGCCTCGTCTTCGCTCCTGAGGTAGGTGAATTCATACCCCTCGGCGTTACCCTCTTCCTTCAGCTTCTCAAAAAGGGCTTTCACGTCCCTGTCCTTATTGATGATACCTATTTTGCCCATGGGTTATTCTATCCTCAATAAACGGGCTCTGTAAAGAAGTATGTGCGGTCATTTTTCTTCGGTTTTCTATACCCCCTGCCGATAAGATAGTATGAAGTCTGCGAAAATTCCCTTTTCCCTGATCCTTCTTATCTCCTCTCTGCCTTTCTCTCTCTTCGGAGAAACCTTTCATTTCGGCCTGGAGAAGGGGGATCAGTACAGCATAGAGTCGGTTACCGTGGAAGATGTGTACATTAACGGTACCTATCTGCAGTCCGGACGGTTAACGGGTAAGGTCTCCATCGATGTGGAGGATGGGCAGGACGGCTGGACTCAGAACCGGGGAGAGTTCTACCTCCTTGAAGAGGTCAGCCAGGGACGGGAGCAGATTTTTCAGATTTCCAATCAGGAGACCGTTGTCTTTAGGAGGGATTCCCTGGGGAATATGGAAGTGGGCAAGGAGTATCTTAGTCCGGTGATGAGAAACATGCCCCTCTTTCCCGACGGGGATCTGGAACCGGGGGATACCTGGGAAGCCCGGGGGGAAGAGGTTCATGACCTGAGTCGGAATTATGATGTGCTCGAGATAAGGTTTCCCATCGATGTGAATTATACCTATCTGGGACAGGTGGATTACGACGGGGGAACCTATGACCACTTTGAGATGGTCTACGATATTTTCCACAATAATGCCCCGGAGTATGCCATGGGGCTTTTCTATCCCGCCCGTGTCAGGGGAAGGTCGGAACGGACCATGCTCTGGGACCGGGAGAAGGGTCTGCCCTATCAGATATCCGAGGATTTCACCATTATTTTCGATATGGCCGACGGACAGGAAGTTGTCTACTCCGGCACCCGCAGCGCCGTCTATACCCCCCATGACAACCTGACCGAAGAGGAAGCTCAGAAAGTGGACGAGGCCCTCTCCGAGCTGGATGATACGGACGTGGCCCTGGCCGATGAGGGAATCAAGATAACCCTGCACAATATCCACTTCGATCCGAATTCCCCCGAGCTGAGGGAAGAGGAGAAGATCCGCCTGAGGGAGATTGCCAAGGTGCTGAACTACTACGGCGACCGGGATCTGCTCATCACGGGGCATGCGGCCGACGTGGGGGACTGGGACACGGGGGTCACCCTCTCCGAGGATCGGGCGGCCAATACGGCGGCCTTCCTGCGGGAGCTTCTGGAAAATCCGGACCGCCTGATCATGACGAAAGGTTTGGGCGCCGCCGAACCGGTGGATACCAATTCCACAGAAGCGGGGCGGGTCAAAAACCGCCGGGTTGAGATCACCATTCTGGAAAACTAAATAAGCCACCCTAAAATCTCAGGCATGATTGACCATGAGGGGTTTCTTATCTATGATGCTTCTATGGAGAGATATAACGCATCAAAAGTCCGCCTCATGGCCCTTACGGCACTCATAACGGCGGTTACCATTGTTTTTACTCTTGTCGTGCGCATACCCGTCGCCCCTACCAGAGGCTATATCACTCTGGCCGACGTGGCGGTGTACTTTTCCGCCTTCGCCTTCGGGCCCCTCGTGGGAGGACTCACCGCCGGTCTGGGAACGGGGCTGGCCGATCTGATCGGTGGCTATCCCCACTGGATGGTACTTTCCTTTCTCATTCACGGACTCCAGGCTGTGACCGCCGGTTTCATAGGCCGTAAAGGGACTCTCGTCTCCTATATCCTGGCCGTTCCGGGCGGGGGCGTTATTATGGTGGCTGGCTATTTCGCCGCTGCGGCCGTTCTCTACGGAACCGGTCCCGCCCTGAGCGAAGTGGTCGGGAACTGCCTCCAGGTCACCGCGGGAGGATTGATCGGCATTCCCCTTGTCTACGCTGTGAAAAAAGCCTATCCCCCCCTTACGGATATGACCAAACCCCGGAGCTGGGAGGAAGAGTGATCCGGGCGGAGGATTTCTCCTTCACCTATCCGATTCCCACCGGTATGGAAAGGGCCTCCGATTCGGGGTTTTTTCGAAAAGCCCTGGACCGGATCAGTCTGACCGTGGATGAGGGGGACTTTGTTCTTCTCACCGGCGGTTCGGGCAGCGGTAAAAGCACCCTGCTTCTGGCCCTGAGCGGCATGATTCCCCATGTGACGGGGGGCAAAATCGGGGGCGCCCTGTATCTGGGCGGGAAAGAGATTCGCACCCTCAATCCATCGGTCCTCTCCGAAACGGCGGGGGCCGCTTTTCAGAATCCCCATACCCAGCTCTTCACACCCACCGTACGGGAGGAGATCGCCTTTCCTCTGCAGAACCGGGGCATTCCATCCGGGGAGATGGAAGAAAAAATCCTCCGAGCCCTGGAATTCACCGGGCTGGCCGGATATGAAGAACGCAATCCCCGGGAGTTGTCCGGGGGAGAGAAACAGCGCCTTCTTCTGGCGGTCCTCCTGGCCTGGGATCCTCCTCTTTATCTTCTTGACGAACCCCTCTCCGCCCTGGATCCCCGGGGAGCCGAGCAGATCCTCGAACTTCTGAAAACCCTGAACCGGGAAAAGGGTAAGACTATCATTCTGGCCGAGAAGAATCGGGAGGGAGGAGAATTCCATCGCCGTTATCATCTATCCGGGGGACGTCTCGTTAAGGAAGAGCCCCTCTCTTTCCCCGTCTATCCGCCGGTCCCGGGAAAGGATTACTCCCGGGGGGCATCCCTGAATCTCTCCGGACTGGATTTTGCCTATCCCGGCGGACTGCCCCTTTTCAACGATTTCTCCCTCAATCTGAATCCCGGCGAAACCATAGGGTTGTCCGGGGCGAACGGGACGGGAAAAACGACTCTTGCCTCCCTTCTCATGGGATTTCTCAAACCGACCGCGGGACAGATTTCACGGGGCGGGCAGGATCTGGGCGGATTCACCGTGGCACAGCGGGCCGGAGTCCTTTCCTACCTCTTTCAGAATCCCGATCATCAGCTCTTCGCTTCTTCCTTAAGGGAGGAGATAGGTTTCGGTCTGCCGGAAAAGGAAAAGGAGACCCGGGTGGATGAGATACTGGAGGCCTTCGGGCTGAAGCCCTGGGAGAAGATTCCTCCGGCCATGCTCAGCTTCGCCCTGAGAAAGCGGGTCGCCCTGGCCGCGGCCGCCGCACGGGACACTCCCTTCATGATCCTGGATGAACCGGATTGGGGACAGGATCGGGAGGGAATGGAGATAATACGCCGATTCGTAGGACAGGGCGCCGGCCAGGGGAGGGGCTTTCTGCTCATAAGCC
>JAFGPQ010000110.1 GCA_016936115.1 Spirochaetales bacterium
CTGGAAGAACTGCGGGCCATCAAAGACGTAAATAACAGGAACCATTCCAAAGATAAGAGTGAACCGAAGAGAATAAAGATATTAACCAGAGAGGGGCAGAGTATCGCCAGGCTGCCCATGGATCCCCGGCTGGGAAAGATGATTCTTCAGGCGGGCCGGGAAGGCTGTGCGAACGAAGCCCTGATCCTGGCGGGCGCCCTCTCCATACATGATCCCCGGGATCGACCGAGCGACAAGGCGGGTGCGGCGGATCAGAAACACAGCGCCTTCCGCCACGGGGAGTCGGACTTTCTGACCTTCCTGAATATCTGGAAGGGATGGCGGGAGATAGGCGACGGTAAGCTCAAGCTGGGCGCCCTGAAGAAATACTGCAAGGAGAATTTCCTCTCCTTCAAAAGGATGAGGGAATGGCGGGATTTGTATATGCAGTTCAAATCCATTGTGGAAGAGGAGAAAACCGTTTCGGAGAATTCCCTGACACCGTTCAAGGGAAATGAAGAGGCCCTGTATAATGCGGTACACAAGTCCGTTCTGAGCGGATTTCTTTCTCATATCTCCCACAGGAAGGAGAAGAATTTCTACGAAGCGACGAAAAGGCGGGAGGCGATGATATTTCCCGGATCGGAGCTCTTCAATAAGGGGGGGGAGTGGCTCGTCTCCGCCGAAATGGTCCGAACCAGCCGACTTTACATGAGAGTCAATGCCAATATACAACCCCAGTGGATAAGCCAGATAGGAAGCCATCTTGTTAAAAAGTCATATATCTCACCCTGGTGGGAGGACAGGACCGGTGAAATCCTTTGTAAGGAGGAGGAGAAGATTTTCGGTTTTCTTCTGAGCCGTGACAAAACGGTTCCCTATGGCCAGTATTGCCCGAAAGAGGCAGCGGAGATGTTTATCAGGGAAGGACTCTGCGGCGAGAATACTCTGTCCGGAAGGGAACCGGAGTTTCTAAAGGCGAATAGAAAACTCTGGGAGGAACTTAGCCTGAAAGAGGATAAGCTGCGCCGCCGGGACCTCCTGCAGGATATTTCCGTGATTGAGGGATTTTATCAGAATACCATACAGCAGCTAAGTAAAGGTATGGCTAAGCCACAGGATATATTTGATGTTCGGCAATTGAACAAACTCATCAAAGAATTGGGTGATAAAGAGCTCTATCTGAACGAGGATGATCTTCTGGTTAAAGATTTCGAATTTAGCAGAGAGAGCTATCCGGACTACTTCTATCAGGATGATATCAAGCTTTCCCTAGAATATCAGTTTAAACCGGGCGAAGAGGATGATGGGGTTACTCTGAAAATACCAAACTACCGGCTAAGCCAGCTGGATATTAATGCCATTGATACCATGGTACCCGGTAAGAACCGGGAGCTTGTCATATCTCTTCTGAAAGGACTTCCCAAGGAACTCCGCAAAAAACTCATCCCTCTGAATCAGCATGTGGATCAAATCATGGATCAGATGTACTCCGGATCCACCCTGCCCGTGGTGGAACAGATTACTCCTATTATCTACCGGAACTGGCAGATTGTAATACACCCCTCAGACTGGGATTTGGATAAAATTCCGGAACATCTGAAAATCCGCTTTGCCATAGAGGATAAAAAAGGGAAAATTATAAAAGCGGGCAGGGATAAAAAAATCCTGCTAGAGAAGATGAAGAGTACCCCCCTCCCGGAACCGGATTTTAAGAAGATCAGAGGCGAATGGGAGAAGGAGAATCTTTCCGGATGGAAGGATCTGGATTTACCCGAGAAATTGATGGTGAAAAACAGGGGCCAGAGTGTTCCCCTCTATCCCGCCCTGAAAAAGACGGAGACCCGGGTTGATCTGCGCCTTATGGTAAACCGTGACGAAGCGGTAAGAGCCCACCGGGAGGGGACCGCCGCCCTTTTCCGTGCCCATTATCGGAAGGAAGAGAAATCTCTTAGAAGCTACCTGACTCTTAAGGAGAGAATGCCCCGTGAAATTCTTTATCTGGGAAATTCGGATAAACTCCTGGATGCCTTCTGGGATAGGGTGTTTCTTGATCTGTTCGGTACTGCCGATTGCCGCAGGGAGCAGGATTTCTTAAAGCTGAGAGAACAGCAGGCTCCCCGGCTTTATGAGGAAGCGGAGAAATATGGGGATCAATTAATCCGCATGCTGGAAGTCTATGCCGAGTGTATCCAGGCTTTTAAAAGAGTCCGTTTACAGGCAAAGAAGGGGCGAGAGCAATTTCTTGATGACCGTGAATCAGATTTGAATGCCATCCTTCCCGAGTATTTCCCTCTGGCCTATGAGCAGGCGCACTGGAATGATCTGATCCGCTATATCAGGACCCTGACCATCAGAACGGAAAAAGGGCTGCAGGATCCCGTCACCGACAGCAAAAGGGAGGAAGAGTGGCAGGTTTATCATGGGAAATATCAGAATCTGAAGGAGGGAATCTCCCCCTATTCCACGGAAAAGAAGCTGCAGGCTCTGGATGAGCTCTATTGGATGATACAGGAGTATAAGGTGACACTTTTCAGCGGAGGCATCGTCAAAACGGGAATGAAAGTCTCTCCCAAAAGACTGGATGATAAAATCAATCTCATCATGACCATGGTCTAACAAAGAGTGTTTATCCGACCCGTTGACAGTTTTCCTAAAAGAAGCTATATTTTTCTCCACTTGGTCGACTAGCTCATTTGGATAGAGCGCTTCCCTCCGGAGGAAGAGGTGGTGGGTTCGAATCCCGCGTCGATCACTTCAAGACATTTTCATTTCTTTTCCTGTCTTTTGATAGGATAAGGTGATAGCGGGAAGCACGTGTTGACTCAGTTCCATGTGTTTCCCGCTTTTTTCAATCATTCTGGCTACAGTAATGGCTACACTGTAAGTCCTAAGCGGATTCCAAAATAATCATCTTTCTTACTCTGGTTGTCTGCATCTTTCATTTTATTACCTCTCGATTTCATATCTATAAGTACTTTAACAAACAATTCTAAATTTCCTTGAGTATTACTGAAATTTCTATTTATACCCCATCGAATCCATTCTTTTCATAAAACCTGTGGGTATCGGTACGGGCGGAGTTTCTGAGAAACATAACCTCGTAACACCCCTTCACCCCTGGCAATTCCTGCCTTCTTCGCTTCCGAACTCAGAACTACTACGCATCCGTCGTTGTTGGATAAAACCATAACAGGCTTGTCTCTGAGATCG
Source organism: Spirochaetales bacterium (assembly GCA_016936115.1). Taxonomy (GTDB): domain Bacteria; phylum Spirochaetota; class Spirochaetia; order DSM-2461; family DSM-2461; genus SZUA-368. Next base: position 3,193 of record JAFGPQ010000110.1, read on the forward strand.
GGGCGGAAGACCTTCTCACTGGAGACATAAAAGGAATTGCAGTCGACGAGAATGATCACGATATCTTGCAATGATGGATGATGTGGGAAATGACACCCCAGACCATAAAGTCCATCTCTTAGGTTATTCGGATAGGGGCAAATCTATCATTGCCAGGATAGAGCCCTCTCTATGTTTCTGGACTAAGGGATTTACGGTGAAGGTGGATGCTTCGTGTTTTATCAGGTACTCGTTGAAATTTATCTCCTGCTCAGCATAATCTTAGGCAGGGGAGGGGATGCCACATTTGACTCTTTTTATATAATAAGGAATTCCAGAGATTTCTGGATTGGGGACGATTTTTACCTCAGCTATTGAACTATGCATTTGTAATGTATGATTTCAATTTGAGATAGTTGTCAATTCGTTTTAGAAAGCTTTGGGGAGTGGCCGAATGTAAAGGCTAATGTTAGATAAGATAACAGAAGGAAAGAAAATTTGCATTCCTCTGCCAGAGAGCATAAACTTGTATTATGTTTTTTCATAAACTCTCCTTTCTTATAGAGCTGCCCTGGTTGAAGGGCAGCTTTTTTTCTACACGGATGAACAGTCCGTGAAAGTAATCATTATCTGTAAATATGACTGTGAATTGATGATCCTGAAATTCTTAATTCTTCATATGATGATCTTTATCACCCATAAATAAACTTGCATAGTCATAATAAATGTGATATGGTGTTTACATATGAATCCCTCAAAGGGGAGCAGTCTATCAGGGGCTGCTCCCTTTTTTTGTCTTACGATCTTATATATAATACCTTATGGACCTCACAATCGGTAACGCTCCCGACATAATCTCCAGATCCCATTCCATCCGCTATGCCGTCTTCACCGAAGAGCAGGGGATACCTGCCGAATTGGACCATGATGGTAAAGATGAGTTTTCATCTCATGCCCTGGCTACTGACGGAGATATTGCGGTGGCAACGGCACGACTCTATTCTGAAGATGGGGTACATGCCGTAATGGCCCGTGTGGCGGTGATGAAGGAGTACAGGGGCAGGGGAATCGCCAGAGACGTCGTCAGAGCGATGATAGAGCACGCTCAGGCGTCTGGCATGGTATCAATCGAGATTCATGCTCATGAGTATCTCAGAAGCTTCTATGAGGGGTTGGGGTTTCTCTATGTAAATGACTATGGTGCCGTCGTTGGTCATAAGCTAATAGAGATGAGGTACAAGGTTTTATAGTCACAACTTGAAGACGGAACCAATATTCTTCTGATAGTGTCTGTCCCCGTCTGACATTCATCCCATTGGATTCCGAACAGATCGAATACATCAACGGGAGTCGTTACTCACGACAATACAACGGCCAGCAACCGACGGAAAATGTCGCTCACATGGGGGTTGGTGATAATAGGGTTACCACCGTCTATTTGACGGACTATCTTGGGGTAGCCCAAGGAATGGCAAAAAACTATCAAGATAATAAAATTCTATTTCAAGAAGAAATGGATAAGGAAGAACCGCAGACAATAAATTCGGTAGATTTTTCTGATATTTCCTTTGCAGAATACAACACTATTGCCGAATTGACCCACAGCCTTTGCCATGTCGATGGTTTTGAAAGAAGGCATAAGAAACATGTAAAATATGATCAATTACAGCAATGGAGACAGACCCTTCTTGATCGAATGAAGCCCATGATCGATTTGTATTCGCAAAGCGCTGCCATGTTCTTACCCTGGTCCTTTACGAGGAGATACAGGGGCGAGATTTCTTCAAGGGGATTTTTGAGGATTCCCTATCCCAACTGGATATTATTAAGAACGAGGGGAATAATCTCAATATTGAAGATATCAGCAGACGGTTCAATGAAAAGAACTGGTTTACCGTTTGCTTCTACGTCGCCCGTAAAGGGCCCGTGGGTTTTTCAAAAATCCTTTCCCCTTTCAGTACGATTATTTCCATGAAGGAAAGAAGTACGCCTATCGAGAGTTTCACTCATATCATAGATCACAGATTTACCAATAACCTTGTTTCCATCACCAATGCCAAATTGGCAGCCTATCACAATAGATACATGAACATAACCGTATGGAAAGAAGCCATGTCCAAAAGATATTCTGGCTGTACCTTCTATACCGCCCGAGAGAATGGGAAACTGGTTCAATATGTGGGATATGAGAGCGTAGGAATCAACCAAGGAAGGATTGCTGCACTTATTAAAGACGGACAGGATGGAATGAATCATTTCCTCACGGCCTTAAGCATATTCAATCTGGGGGTCTCCCTCTATAGTATCACCCAAACGACAAACAGCAGAGACGCCCTAATTAAGACATTGGTTGCGGGCGGTGCTTTAGCCAATCTTGTTATGAAATTTATTGGGACCTCATCGAAAGTGACACTTTCAAAAGTGGGAATCATCAAAGCCCTCATCGATACTGTCAATTCTGAGAACAGCAGAAGTAGGCTCTTTCCATGAACGATGATGATCTTGCAATGGCTCAGAGAATTATCACCGCTGGTAACATTATCGCAGCAACGGGTTATGCCATCACTCTGGTCGCCTACATGAAAGCGGGAGCGATTGGAGGAGGGGTTATCGGGGTCTCTGTCATGGCGGCCTACGTAGCTGATTCGGAATGAGAAGCTCTCCTATCAAACCGAGTCATTTCACAATATTCAGTATGATTTCTCTTTGGACTTACGATATGCCAACGATATATACGCTTCCAACGCCCAGAAAATGCTGCTGTTAACTATTGAACCCAAAGCCCTTCAAGTGGTTTCCCGAATGTATGTGAGCTTCTGGGTGTCAAATGGTACCAATCCCGTTTTTAAGCTGGAAGATCAGAAGGAGATTATAGAACAGCAGTACGGCACGGTATTGATGGAAAACACGGCAAATCAGAAAATACTGCTGCGGTGGTGTGAGTCCGGGGCTCCCATAAATATCAAGCCTTTTCTTGAGCAGGAAATTACGGTACTACAGGACGAGTATGCCTGGACGATGAGTACGACCGATAGCAGAACCATTATCAATAAGATAAAAAACGACTTGTTGATTACTAATGGTCTGATTGATAATATTAAAGTGTTGTCATTCAACAAGGCGGGGAACATCCAGGATTCCTTGATTTTTTTATATCCATGCAAAACTGGATTTATATGGTAACGGGTCTGTCATTATCAATAAAACATTCAGGCCATCTGTTAGGGTTACCCTTTGTGAAATCAAAACTGTCCTATGTTGTTACAGAAAAAATACTTTTGGACGAGAATGATCCCTATAGGTTTAAACATGCCCGTGATGTAATTATGAATGCATCGAGGGACGAGTATAACAAGCATTATATTGAAATGGATGAAATGAGGGAAAGGATTGAAGCAGAATACACGCAGATTGAAAAAGAAGCTTTCCTTGCCAAATATGGAAAAACAAAAGTAGCCTTTACCGAGAAATCCTGTTATTTGTTCATAATGAATCTTGATGGAACGGAAAAAGAGCAACCCACTTCTTTCTCTTTCGATGGGGAAGACCTTTTTCTTAAGTTCATCAGATGGTCTCCTGATGGGAAGTATATTGTCTGCAATCATGCCCTCCGTAATCTCTATTGATATAGAGACAAAAAAAGAAACCGTTCTATATCACGATTGGGAATATCCCGCACTTTCCCCCTTCTATCTGCCCAATGGGGAAGATATAGCGTTCAATAGGAATTTGCAATTACAGGTGCTCAGGAAAGGGGAATCAATACCAGAACCTTTAATTGGAACAAGATCAGCAAAAGATGAGATTACGTTGGGGGGAGTGCTCTCTGTGGGTTCTTATGAAAATGGATGTACTTCCAATGGGACCTGGAGCTATGATGATGAGTATATTATGTATGACACGTCAGATGGACATGGAAACCAAGCCTACGCAGTTACTCCATTATTTGAAGACCCCCAAAAAATCACTACAGTCATTTTCCTTGGATTAGGGGGGAAGGCTGCATGGTGCCCTTTGCCCCCTGGAGAATAACCGCACTTTTTATACAATACAGCCCCTTTATTCGCTTTTATGCCACAGGCATGAAATTAGCCATTATTATCAACGAGGCCCTTCCTCAGGGTCTGAAATCCAACACAGCAGCCGTTTTGGGAATCTGACATCCCTGATCTGTGTTAAAGATCGCCGGCGTCCCATAGAGAGCCAGAGCATTCTTCAATGCGATCTTTTCTTCAATATCCTCCCTTCTTTCTGTCTTAGGATTGTAATAATACGAAGATTTGCTGACCTTTAATAATTGGCATTACCGGGAAATCAATATCTGTGGCTCATTCGGGTCTAAGGCACGACTCCTTTCCATACAGTTATCTTTATATTTACTGGGGACTTATCGATATTCTGGCGATTCTACCCCCCCATCTGGGGCTGCTCAGCTTGAGCGGGTTAAAGGCAGTAAGGAAATTCCGGATCCTGCGGTTTCTGCGAATGCTGCGGGTTCTCAAGCTTATAGCCGTGCCCACCATGCTCTCCGGGCTGGTCCTGTTCGGGATGTTAATGAATGTGGTGGGAAAGGCGATGATGGAGCTCCTATTCGGCAAGGGAACCGAAGAAAAAAGCTCTGATCAGGAGAAAAAAGAGTCAGTGCGAGGAAATGAAATTGTCATAAGAATACAATCGGATGATCCGGAGAAGTTGGAAAAGCTGGCGAAAGAGTTGAAAACGATCACGGGAGAGAATTCCGGTAGGGGATGAAGGATTTAAACCGTCTGGCTTTCCATTTCCCTGGAGAAATGGAAAGTAAGAAAACCCGGTTCGCCAGGTCAAAACCAGAACCGTACCCCGAAGGCACCCTGAACACTGAATTGGGGAAAGTCGAACACGGGGGTAATCGTGGCATAGGCCGTAGGAGCTATCTCAATGAACAGTTCAAGAGGGGGAAGGAGAAAGGCTTGTAGCCCGATGGGAACCCGTCCTCCGAAATCCAGATTCATATTGCTGTCCGAAGAAGCGAGACCTCCGTAAAATCCCAATCCCATATACAGGTTCAGGATCCCGGTAAGATTATCATGGAAGAACCAGTAGTCATCGGTAATCCCCAGATTGAAGGTATCACCCGATGATATAAGACTGACTCCTACCATGGTAAAGGGCACCTGGGGAATACTGAAGAGGAAGGTGCCCCCGCCGCCGGTCCCCGTATCCAGGCCGTAGGAGAAGGCTCCCCCCACGGCTTTTCCATAGGAGGAACGGGCGGACAATCCGGCGACACCGAAGCTGAGGACAAGAACAATAAAAATGATAGTACGTTTCATAATCTCTCCTGAAGTCTTTATAGAATAACTATATTCCATTTTCGAGGATTCGCAATAGGACGTTTGGCATATTCCCTATGAACTCTGTCTGGTAAAAAAAAAGAAATGACGTTATTATAGAAATAAAACAGGAGCGATTTGTGGGGAAAATTCTTATTACGGGCGGTGCCGGATATATCGCCTCCCATACCAATGTGGAATTATTGAAAAACGGTTACGACCTTGTACTGGCGGATAACTTCTGCAACTCCTCCCGGGAAGCGGTGAGAAGAGTCGAAGAACTGTCGGGAAAGAAACTCTCCCTCTACGAAGTTGATCTGAAGAGTATAGATGAACTCAGAGATCTCTTCGACAAGGAACCGGAGATTACCGGGGTTATTCACTTCGCAGCGCTGAAAGCGGTTGGGGAATCGGTGGCAAAACCGCTCATGTACTATGAGAATAATATTACCGGATCCCTGAATCTCTATAAAGTGATGGATGAAAGGGGGGTGAAGCAGCTTGTATTCTCCTCCTCCGCCACGGTCTACGGGGATCCCGCCTCGGTACCTGTCAAAGAGGATTTTCCCGTTCATGCCACCAATCCCTACGGGCAGACTAAACTGATGATGGAGCAGATTCTCATCGATGCGGCGAAAGCGAAAGATTGGGATGTGACGATCCTGCGCTACTTCAATCCCGTGGGAGCCCATGAGTCGGGCCGTATCGGCGAAGATCCGGAATACCCCAATAACCTGCTTCCCTTTGTCTCTCAGGTGGCTGCAGGCATCCGGGAGAAGGTCATGGTCTTCGGCAATGACTGGGATACCCCGGACGGAACGGGCGTGCGCGACTACATCCACGTGGTAGATCTGGCGAAAGCCCATGTGAAAGCTCTGGACCGGCTGAAGAAGAAGGGTGGCGTTTCCATTTTCAATATCGGCACGGGCAAGGGCTACTCCGTTCTTGAGATGATCGATGCCTTTTCCCGTATCTGCGGACATGCCGTTCCCTACGAGTTCGGACCCCGCCGCTCCGGGGACATCGCCACAGTATATGGGGATCCTGCTCTGGCAAAGAACGAGCTGGGCTGGGAGGCGGAACTGGGACTGGATGATATGGTGGCAAGCGCCTGGAATTGGCAGAGCATGAATCCCCGGGGATACAGGGGATAATCCTTCAGTATGTCCCTGGAATATCTCTCCCTGACCGAAACTGAGAATATCGAGGCGCTCTGCCCCTACCTGGGATGGCCCTCCGAATGGAAGAATAATCTCCTGGAACTGGGGGAGATCATCCGGGATGATACTGAACTGCGGGAATTCTTTTTGAACGCCTGCCGTACTCTCAATGAAAGCAGGGAAACACCCTCTTTCACCGATTGGTCCGATCCGCTGGTACGGGGTGAGGCGCGGCCCGATTTCTTTCTCTTTCTCTCTCTTTTGGCGGTTCGTGAGATCATCGCTGTCCATAAAGAACGGGATCTTCCCGAGAAGATAACCCGGGAAACCTGCCTGGGGGTGGGAACGAAATCCCTGGATTTCTTTTTCTTCAACCATGTTCCGGGGACTGTGAAGAGAGCCATCTACTGGTTTTTACACCCCATGAGGGGAGAGCTGTTCAAGGTGGGACGCTTCGAATATATGCTCAGGAAGGCGTCAGAAGTTCATGAAACCTTCCCCGAAAAGCTGGGAATTGACTGCTGGGTTCTGGATATGCATATCCCCGGCGGCGGTTCCATGAGCCGGGAGGTGACCTTCTCCTCCTGGAAGGAGGGACTGGAATTCTTCTCAGACCTCTATCCGGACAGAAAGCCCGAGGCGGTGGTATGCGTCTCCTGGATTTTCAGTCCCGATCTTCCCCTTTTTCTGCCCGCCGAATCCCATCTTGTCGCACTGCAGGATACCGTACATATCCATCCCGTCACCTGGAGTGAAATAGAAGGGGTGCCCTTTATCATGGGAACCTCTTCGGAGAACCCCGATGACTGGCCCGATGAAACCTCCCTTCAGAGAGCTTTCAAAAAACATGTTAAAGGGGGAGGTCTGGTCCGGACCGGCGCCATGTATCTGAAAAAAGACGAGATACTTGACAATTTCCCGGGCTGATACTATCTTATAAAAAATTATTTATTCCTTTGGGGCAAGGTGCAATTCCTTACCGGCGGTTAAAGCCCGCGACCCGCTTCATATTCCAACGAAGCGGTTGAATCGGTGAAATTCCGATGCCGACTGTTATAGTCAGGATGGGAGAAGGAAATCTGGGACACTCTTGGTCCGTCAGTTGGAATTCTCCTCCCATGTTTACCCAAAGCAGGGAGGTACAATGTTTCATCATTTATTTAAAGGTTCTCTTGCGTTTTTGTTCGTTTTTTCTCTGGCTATTCTAAGCGGTGCCGGTAAGAACGAGACAATCCCATCATCGGTTTACACCATCGCCGTGTATGTTCCCGGCGTGCTGGACGGCAGTCCCACCTATGAGCAGATGGATCGTGGCGTCAGAAAAGCGGCTGAAAGCCTGAATATCCCGGTGACCACCGTTGAGGCGGGATTCAATCAGGGGGAGTGGAAGGACCGTCTCGCGGCACTGGCTTCGGAAGGGGCTTACAGCCTGATCGTCACGTCTAATCCGGCCCTCTCATCTCTCTGCCGTGAGGTGAAAGAGAGTTTTCCCGCCCAGCAGTTCCTCGTACTTGACGGGGAGAACAAAGCAGACGACAGCCAGGCGGTATTTGCCTATAACCACAGGGAGCAGGCCTTTCTGGCGGGTTTTCTGGCCGCTCAATCCGCTCTCTCCGATTTGAAGAATCTCTCCGGCGAATTCAAGCTGGGGCTTATTGCGGGACAGACTTACCCGGATATGGAGAAATCCATCATTCCCGGTTATGAGATGGGCATGAAAAGTGTGGATCCCCGGTTTACCCTGGATTTTAGGGTGGTGGGAAACTGGTACGATGCTGCCAAAGGGACGGAACTGGCGGAGAGCATGTACCGGAACGGGGTGGATGTGATTCTTCCCATTGCGGGAGGAGCTAACCAGGGAGTTATCACGGCAGCCAAGAAGATGGGCAAGTATATCGTCTGGTTTGACTCTCCCGGAACGGAAGCCGCCCCCGGAGTCATTCTGGGAAGTGCCGTTCTGAAGCAGGAAATGGCCGCTGAGGAGATGGTACTGGGATTGATGAAGGGCAATATGGAGCAGGGCGATATCAAGGAGGGCAATATACAGAACGGATATGTGCTTCTTGATCAGACCGAAGAGGCCTATCTCAAATACGTCCCCGAAGAAGTTCAGGAAAAAGTTTCTTTTCTTATGGAACAGTTTCTGAACGGCCGCTACTCCCTGGATGAGGGGGTATAAGTCCGTGACCGAGCAGGCTGTTGTCGAGCTGAGGGGAATAGGGAAAACCTTTCCCCTGAATGGTGTCACAGCCTGCGACGGGGTGGATCTGGATATAGGGCGGGGAGAAACTCTGATCCTGATGGGGGAGAACGGCGCCGGGAAAAGCACCCTGGCCTCTCTGGTAACGGGTAAACTGAAGCATGACCGGGGAAGCATACGCTTCGCCGAGGGGGCGTCGGCGGGTATGGTCCATCAGAAACCCCTGATTATCCATGATTTTACGGTCAGCGATATGATCTTCGGGGGGAACCGTGAGTTGAACCGGGGGCTTTTCTATTCCGCGGGAAAGGAGAAGGCCCGGGTAAGGGATATTTTCGCAGAGCTGGGATATGCACTGAATCCGGAAGACCGGGTAGGACAACTGGCTCCCTATCAGCATCAGCTTATAGAACTGGCCGAGAATCTTCTCATGGGCCGAACCGTCCTTATTCTGGATGAACCGGAGTTTCCCCGTCTTTCCTCCCTACTTATTCTTTTGAAAAAGAAGGGAATAACTCCCGTGATAATCACCCATAAGGTGGAAGACGCCCTGGAACTGGGACAGCGTATCATTCTCATGAAAAAAGGTCGTATCGTTCTGGACAGGTCCGCAGGATCAGATAAGCTGAAGGAAATTGTCCTGGAGAACCTTATACCAGAAACAAAGAAAAAGCCCCTTACGAAGCAGGAAAGCTCCCTTTCAGAAGGAGAAAAAGGACAAATCACAGTTATCGTCGGCCATCACGAAAGCGGATTGTGGGATGAAGAGGAGAAGCTGGCCCGGGATTATCTCAGTGAAGATAACGGGTATATTCCTTCTCTGAACAGAAAAAAAGCCATGGAGGAGAGCTGGTCCGTTGAAGAGAATTTCATGATCCACAGGAGAAAAAGTTATACCGCCCCCTGGGGACTGCTGCGAAAAAAAAGCTTTCTCAGGGACGGCATGAAATCCCTTGAAGAATACGGTGTGGCCGCCCGTCCCGGAGACAGGATGAATCATCTCTCCGGGGGGAATCAGAAAAAGCTGCTCCTTTTGAGGGAATTCCAGCGTTCGGGAAACCGGATCCTGCTCTCTGAACCATCCTCCGCCCTGGACCGGGCCAACCGGGACTATCTCTACAATCTGATCTATCGGGCGAAGGATGAGGGAAAAGAGGTCCTTATGCTGACAGCCGATCCGGAAGAGGCCCTTCGTCTGGGCGACCGGATTATACCCCTCTTCAAGGGGACGAGAGGAGAGACCCTGGAACGGGGAGAATCGAATCTAGCGCAATTGACGGCTCTTATGGGAGGCAGCAACCGATGAAATCCCTAATTAAAAGAAAGGGACCTTTCCTCCTGTTTATGATGCTCAGCGCCTATCTTCTCTCCGCGGGAATAATCCTCTCTTTTCACATCTCCCCCCAGATCGGCCTCAAGAGCCTTTTCCTGTCTCCTTTCGCCACGTCCATGGCTCTTGGCAACTGGCTGAACCGGTCGGTTCTTTTCATGATAAGCGGAACTGCGGTGGTTTATGCCTTTCAGGGGGGTGAGTTTAATCTGGGAGGGGAAGGACAGATCTGTCTGGGGGGGATGGTCGCAGTCATCTTCTTTTCCTTTATGACCGGTCTCTGGGGACCGGCAGGAGTACTTGTCGCTCTCGTTTTAGCGGCATTTTCTTCGGGATTGCTTAGCGCTCTATCCGGATATATCAAGAACATTACCGGACTGAGCGAAGTGATCACCACCTATCTGCTTTCCATGGGTACCATCCACGTCTCCCGTTACTTCATAACCGGTCCTTTCAAGGACGGGGACAGCTATCTGGTAACCACACCGGAAATTCCCTCTCAGTTTCAGCTGCCCGAACTGCTCTCTCCCTCCCATCTGAATATTTCCCTGTTCTTCGCGATTTTTCTGGTAATGGGGACCTGGCTGTTCCTCTATTACCGGCCCGCCGGCTATGACTGGAGACTCTGCGGGGTAAACGGGGATTTTGCGGCCTACTGCGGCGTGGACAGACATAAACAGACCGTGCGTACCCTCTTTGTAAGCGGTGCGGTCAACGGATTGGCCGGGGCCATTCTCATTATGGGGACAAGCCACCGGGGAATTCAGGATTTCTTCAGCGGCTACGGCTGGAACGGCATGGCTGTCTCCCTGATCGGTGGAAACAATCCTCTGCTCGTCATTCCCTCGGCCCTCTTTTTCTCGCACCTGGTACAGGGAGCGGAACGGCTGAATCTGATGGGCCAGTTCACCTATCCCCTGGATGGATTTATCATGGCTTTCATCTTCCTTGTGGTAACTTCCGGGAGGCTCCACCGTGATTGAATCCCTGCTGACTCTCTCCGCCCCCCTGCTCCTGGCGGCACTGGGAGGACTTTTCTCTGAGCGGGCCGGGATACTTAACATCTCCCTGGAAGGACTTATGCTCGTCTCCGCTTACGGCGCCCTTCACGGGGCGGCACTCTCCGGGTCTCCCCTTATCGGTCTGTCCGCGGGACTCCTGGCCTCCATGATTCTTACGGTTATATTCGGCCTCTCCTCTCTGGTTCTGAAAAACGACCCCTTTGTTTCCGGTCTGGGAATCAATCTTCTGGCCTATCCTTTGGTGAAAACGCTTTCCCGTATCAGTTACGGGACGGAAGGAACGGTGAGGCCGGAGAGTGTCCCCTCCTTTGGAACACTGTTTTTCCCGGTTCTCGCCTTGATCCTGACCGCGGCCACCTATATCTTCTTTGAAAAAACCAACCCGGGGAGAATGATAAGAATGAGCGGGGGTAACGAAAACAGACTCCGTGAAAAGGGTCGTCGGCCGGAAAGGGTGAAGTGGCTCTCTTTGCTGCTCGGTTCTATTCTGGCGGGTTTTTCCGGTGCGGCCCTCTCCCTTCCCCTGGGCGCCTTTGTTCCGGGGATTTCCGCAGGGAAGGGGTGGATTGCTCTGGTGGCTGTTTATCTGGGCGGCAGCCGTCCACTGGGAATACTACCCGCGGTTGTGCTCTTCTCTCTTTTTGATCTTTGGGCTATGAATCTGCAGCAGTACGACCGGATCCCCTCGGACATCGTTCTGGCCATACCCTATTTTCTGACTCTTATTCTGGCGCTCTCCTACCGGATTGTAAAAAAAAGAGCAAATCTCAATGAAAATCTGATGAAATAAGACACCTTTTCCTGTATGCTTACAAAAAAAGCATTTTTGTAGTTTGTTCAAGGAGTTTTTTATGCATCTGGTACAGCAAGTCATAAGCAGTCTTTTCACTCTCTTAGGTTCTCTGGGGCTATTCCTCCTGGGTATGAGGATGATGAGTGACGGTCTGCAGAAGGCTTCCAGCGAGAGAATGGAATCCATTCTCAACGGTCTGACCTCCAACCGTTACATGGCTTTGTTCACCGGTTTCATTGTTACGGCTATTATCCAGTCCTCTTCGGCCACCACCGTTATGGTTGTCGGCTTTGTTAATGCGGGACTTATGACTCTGGCCCAGTCCATTGGCGTAATAATGGGCGCCAACATCGGTACCACCATCACCGGGTGGATCGTATCAATTCTGGGATTCAAGGTCAGTATGACCTCCCTGGCTATTCCCATCATCGGCGTGGGTATGCCCCTGTTCTTTTCAAAGGTTTCCATCCGGCGCCACTGGGGCGAAGTGATTCTGGGATTCGGGCTTCTCTTTCTGGGGCTGGGTGAGATGAAGCACATCTTCCCTAAACCGGATGCGGAAGCGGTCTCCTTTCTCGCCCCCCTCTCTAACATGGGATTTCTCTCAACAATTATTTTCCTGCTGGCGGGAACTCTTCTTACCGTGGTGGTTCACTCTTCCAGTGCCTCCATGGCCATAACTCTGACCTTGGCCTACGGTGAGATCATTCCCTTCGAATCGGCGGCAGCCATGATTCTGGGAAGTAATATCGGTACCACCATTGATGCCTTTCTTGCCGGTCTCGGAGCAAGGCTCAATGCCAGAAGGGCCGCCTTCGTGCATATTCTTTTCAATATAGCAGGATCTGTTGTGGCTCTGTTCTTTTTCAGACCCTATCTGGCTCTTGCGAAGCTGATTATTCCCGGAAACGATGTTACCGCCCAGCTGGCGGCCTTCCATACATCCTTCAATGTGATAAATACGATTCTTTTCATCGGCTTCGTTCCCCAGATAGCCAAACTGGTGGAAAAGCTCATTCATAAGGAAGATGAAGAGGATGAGATCAAGTACAGGATCGAATATGTGGAAAGAACTCTACAGAATGTGGCCGATTTCAATATGATCCGGGGGCGTAAGGAAGTGTCCGACATGATCAACCGGGTTGAGATCATGTTCAGCCATTTCGTCTCCTTTATCAACGATCCCAAACGCAAGCTTGACGATGTTCTCATGGAACAGAAAAAACAGGAGGACCTGACCGATCAGATGGAAGAAGAACTGACGAAATTCTTCATGCGCTGTTCCGCGGATAATCAGGATCTGGATTTTCAGACGAAAATCTCCTCCCTCATCCGCATAGTCAATGAGTTGGAAAGTATCGGGGACAGCTGTTTCAACCTTCTCGTCCTTGCCAATAAAAAGCAGAGTAAGAAAATCACTTTTCATGAGAAAGCCTTTAAGGAGATCCGTTCCTACAGTGAGGAAGTACAGAAATTCCTGCTTCTGATCAAAGATTACAATCTCGAAGTTCCCGATGAGGATTCTCTGAAGAAGGCCTATGAACTGGAGAAATCCATCAACAAGCAGCGCAAGAGCCTCAAGAAGAGAGCTCAGCAGAAGATGACCGGCGGAGAAAATATCAAGGGAGAGCTTCTCTTTATCGATATGATACGCTATATTGAACACATAGGTGATTATTGCCTTAACATCGCTCAGGCGCTTAAGGAAGGTTATTGACGCAGGATGAAATCAGCCGGCAGGAAAGAGTCTCCCAAAAAACCGAAAGACAGAGCTGAGAGAAAAGCTTCTCCCCGGAACAGCAGGAAGAAGGACGAAAAGAAACCCCGTAAAATGCCGGGTTTTGTCAAATACAGTCTCTTCGTGCTCGCCGGAGCGGCGGTGGCTCTGCTGTTGCTGGGACTCTATTCCTGGTTTATCGATCCCTATCAGGGATACGGCGAACCTGAATCCCTGCCCCCGGTTAAAATCTCCGGTAAGGATGTCTTCATAACCGGCGTTTCCGGTGAAGTTTATATCATTCGGAATAACCGTATGATTTCGGCGGGAATAGGGGACTCCCTCAAGGAAGGGGATGTACTTAAGGTTGTGGACCAGTCCTACTGCCAGATCCAGTTCTCCGACCGGGGAACCGCCGGGCTGGACAGCAATACGGTTATGCTCATGAAAAAGCTTGTGAACGCACAGAAGGATATGCAGATCCGAACGGAAGTTCTCATGGGGTCCATGCTTTACCGGGTCAACCGTCTCAGTGAAAATGATGAATTTCAGGTGGAGTCGGAGGGTGTCCTCTACGACGTGAAGGGAACCGACTTCCTTGTCATGAGAGCGGCGGACGGGGTCCTTCTCGCCGTAAAAGAAGGAACTGTCCGCTACTCCGTGGATGGTTTCGAAAGGGATAATCCTCCGGTGAGAACGGGGGAACAGGTATTCATCGCTAATGATGACAGGGAAGGGGGAACGGTTTATCCCTTGGGCGAAAGTGCCGCTCTGAGACTTGAAAACCTTCGCTTCATGTCCCCTATCTCGGTGGAATCCGGTTCCTGGCCCGTATCCGTAATGATCGAAACGTCCCCTCCCGGTGCGGATATCTATCTGGACGGTAGAAAAATCGCCAGCCATATCTTCTCGGGACTTTTTGATGTGGGAACTAAACTGGATTTCCTGATCAGAAAGAGGGGCTATGTCGACAAGGCTCTTCATATCGAAGTAAAGGCTGCTCAGGATAAAATCTATCTGGTAGAGCTGGATCCGGCCGATCTGGAAGAAACCATGATGGAAAGGGAAGAGACCCAGTCCTTCGAGGGAATCCTCAATCGCATGAAGAAGGAATATGAGCAGGACCTGAAGGAGCAGCAGACCCGCTTCGACGGGGAGATTTACCGGCGGGAAAACCGTATTCAGGAACTAAGCGAACAGAACGAATCCGTTACCCGTGAAAAGGATGATTTAAGCGAGGAGCTTCTTAAAAAGCAGCAGGAGATAAGCGATCTCCGAAAGCTGATGACCCAGATACAGGAATTATCGAATCAGCAGTAGAAAGGAGCATAACGTGGGACGAGTCAAGATCATTGCCCATAGGGGTGACAGCCGGTATTTCCCGGAGAACCGTTCGGCCGCCTTTAAAAGCGCCCGGCTCAAGGGAGCCCATGTCCTGGAAACGGACCTGCACCGTACAAGCGATGATAAGGTCGTTCTCAACCATGATGACACGGTGGACGACGGATTCGGCCCTGTGGCCATTCGCGGTCTCAACAGC
>JAFGPQ010000111.1 GCA_016936115.1 Spirochaetales bacterium
CAGCGGTCACATCCGGCGGGGTAGATTCTGCGGGGGGAATCAGATCTTCCCAGCCCCGGCCTATCAGTTTTCTGAATCTACGTCTGTTCAGTTTCATCCAACTCCTCCTGCAGTTTCTCTTTCAATTTTCTCAGACGATCGCGGACTGTCCCGACGGGCATGCCCATTACCCCGGCAGCGGCCCGGCCGGACATTTCCTCATAGCAGACCAGAAACAGAAGCTGTCTGTCCCGGCCGTTCTGACAGAGAATAAAATCACGAACCCTCTGAGCGAGATCCCTGTCCATAACCTGATCCTCCGGTGAGGGATAACTTCCCGGTAGGATATCGAGGGTATCCCCATCCACTATCTCCGGGGACCTGTCCCTTCGCCTGTCCCCGTCGATAATGATCCTCCGGGCAATGGTATAGATCCAGGTAGCCGGCGAGTAGAGGGGATTGTACTGGTCCAGAGAGCGGTAGATCCTCTCCATAATCTCCTGCAGCCGGTCTTCCCGGTCCTCACGGCTCAGGACGTCCACATTATGAAGGAAGGTCCTGATACGGGGAGTCCAGTACTCTCAGAGACGGTTTATCGCCTCCCGGTCTCCCCGGGCGGCGCGGAGGATGGTATGTCTCTCCTTCAGGTTCATATTAATATTATACGTCTGTTTTTCCGGGATGGGCGGAAATCAGGAGAAAACTTCTTCGCTATAAGCGAATATAGTCCAACTTAATGTGAATTTTCACAATTTTTCTGCCTTTTCATCGTGATATAATCCTGATTAAGGAGAATATCATGAATGATGTCAAATTATGGGAGGAGTCCGTTTCCATCCCCACATATACCCTGTCCGAGCCGGACAAAAACCCCATGTTCCTTGAAAAGAGGGCCTATCAGGGAAGTTCGGGAAAGGTTTATCCCCTCCCCGTCATAGACGGCCTGACCGACGAGAGAGTAGATAAAGCCTACAGGGCTGTGTATCTGGAGAACCGGTACCTGAAGATCATGATACTTCCCGAACTGGGGGGACGGATTCAGCGGGCCCTGGACAAGACGAATAATTACGACTTCGTATATTACAACCGGGTCATCAAACCGGCCCTGGTGGGACTGGCCGGCCCCTGGATTTCGGGGGGCATCGAGTTCAACTGGCCCCAGCACCACCGTCCCTCCACCTACGCCCCCCTGGATTACGAGCTTGAATCGGGAGAAGGGGGACGAAAGACTCTGTGGTGCGGGGAAACGGACCGGATGTACGGAACCCGAAGCGTGGTGGGATTCACCCTCTATCCCGAATCGGCCTATCTTGAAATTCACGGCCGCCTCTCTAATCCCACCGATCTGTCCCAGACCTTCCTGTGGTGGGCCAATCCCGCCGTCTCTGTGAATGAACACACCTTCTCCGTGTTTCCCTCCGATGTGAAGGCCGTTATGGACCACGGGAAAAGGGCGGTCTCCACCTATCCCATCGCCACGGGGGAGTATTATAAGATGGATTACTCCGCCGGCGTGGATATCTCCCGTTACGGGAATATACCCGTGCCCACCTCCTACATGGCCCACCGGTCCGATTACGACTTTATGGGCAATTACGACGAAAGCCTCGAGGCGGGTCTTCTCCATGTAGCCGACCATCATATATCCCCGGGCAAGAAGCAGTGGACCTGGGGCAATGGGGATTTCGGAAAGGCCTGGGACCGGAATCTGACCGACGAGGACGGGCCCTACATCGAACTGATGACCGGAGTCTTCACGGACAACCAGCCCGATTTCACCTGGCTGAATCCCCATGAGGAGAAGGTGTTCACCCAGTATTTCATGCCCTATAAAAAGGCGGGCCGGGTCAGGAACGCCACCCGGGAAGCCGCCCTGAACTGGACCTTTGCCGAAGGGAAGGGTACCATCATCCTGTACACCACCGCCGTACGTGATAACGCGGAGATAAGCATTGAAAAGGAGGGGAAGATTCTCTGGACGACAAAGGCCTCCCCTTCCCCGGAAAATCCGGTCACCCTGAAAGCGGATCTGCCGGTCAATTCGGATAGGGGACTCACCATAAGCGTCAGATCGGCAGAGGGAGATCTCCTTGTCGACTTTACGGTGAAAGAAGAGAGCTACGAGCCCCTGCCTGATCCGGCGGCTACCCTGCCCCCGCCGGAGGAGCTGGCCAGTGCGGAGGAACTCTTTCTCGCCGGCCTGCACCTGGAGCAGTACCGCCATGCCAGCTATGAACCGGAGGCTTACTACCGGGAAGGGCTCAGACGCTTCCCCGATGATATGCGCCTGAACGACGCCTACGGCCTTCTTCTCTACCGCCGGGGCTGTTTTGCCGAGAGCGAGGAGTATTTCAGAAAGGCCGTAAAGAGGGAGAGCTGGCTCACGGCCAATCCCTATACCGGCCTGAACCGGCTTCATCTGGGACAGTCCCTTTTTATGCAGGGCCGATACGACGAGGCTTCTGATGTATTCTACAAGGCTACCTGGTGCGAGGACGCCCAGAGCGTGGGATTTTACTATCTGGCCTGCCTGAGCAGCCGGAAGAGGCAATGGAAGGAGGGGCAGGATTTTCTGGACCGCTCTCTCACCTACAATGCTCACAACACGAAAGCCCTGATTTTCAAAGCGGCTCTTCGACGCGTTTCCGGCAGGGATATCGATTCTCTCCTGGCTCAATGCCGGGAAGTGGACCGGCTGAACCCGGGGCTTCTTTTTGAATCGGGAGCCTCCTCACTCGGGGGGGATGAGAACCTGTACCTGGATCTGGCCCTGGATTATGAAAGAGCCGGTTTATTCAGGGATGCTCTGAAGATC
>JAFGPQ010000112.1 GCA_016936115.1 Spirochaetales bacterium
TAGTTTAGCTTTTACACCAAAGATTGGTTTCAATATGAGTCATTTTGAAACAGATAGGCATACTTAACTTTTTTGTGTGTCAAAAAGACACGGACCGCCTGACCGTCGCCTTATCCTGTCCTTATGTGGGGCATTTGGGGACAGAATTATAGTTTTTTTAACTTTTTATTGACCCTGTTTTGGGATTTGCGTATATTAGTGATGAAATTTTTAACAGAAACGAGAGGATAGATATGACTGTTAAACCTTTGGGAGACAGAGTACTGATTAAGATTGAGGAAGCGGAAACAAAAACGGCTTCCGGCCTGTATATTCCCGATACGGCTCAAGAAAAGACTCAGACGGGTATCGTAACCGCATTGGGTGATGATAAGGACGTCATCACGGTAAAAGAGGGACAGAAGGTCATGTATGATAAATATGCGGGAACTTCTATCAAAATTGACAATGCGGAATATCTCCTGGTCAAAATGCAGGATATCATTGCCATAGTAGAGTAAGTATTATCAATCCTTTTCTAAGAGAGCCTTATCCTCGCGGATAGGGCTCTTTTTTTGTATTGTCACGGTAATAACGGTTATGGTACAATCGGGCAATGGTTAAATTCAGGTGCTGTGCCGCCATATTTATGTTACTGTTTATTCTTTCCTGTACCGGAAAAAACGGGTCCGATTATCTTCAGAAATACGGGATCAAAAAGGATAGCGGCTCTCTCGGCTTACTGCTGAATGACATGTTTCACTCCGATGAGGCAGACAAGAGATTCGCCCTCTGCGATCAGGCGATCAGGGATCTTCAGAAATCCGGCGGGGAGGATAAGCTCATCCTTATTCTCCAGGATTTCCTCAAAGCCTATCCCGATGACCCTTACCGGGCCTATTATTTCTCAGTTATAGCCGATTATTATAAAAAACAGGACGCCATCCCCCTTGCGGCCGATTATTACCGGCGTATTCTCTATAATACGCAGGATCTTATTCTGGGCGGGAATTCCATACATCTTCTCATTCTCAAGGAGTGGCTCGCTATAAGCGATACGGCGGATGAACGGATAACTATCTACTCCATGCTGATAAACGATTTTCCCGAACAGGTCAATCTGGGAGAGTGCTACTACTATCTCGCCATAGCCTATGAGACAAGGGGTGATTTTGAGGAATCTCTTACCTATTACCATAAATATCTGAACAGCCCCGATCTGGAAATTCCCGGCGTGATAGATGCCTATGAGCAGGTGCAGGCTCTTATCCGTTTTCACGATTCCGATAAATCATGGACCTTCGAGACTCTGGACGACCTGGTGAATGCGGTTAAATACGCCATTGCCAGAAGGCGTTACGATCTTCTGGAGCGGTACCAGTCGGATAATTTCTTTATTCTGAGCTGGAGCCAGAAGATGATGAATCTTGACGAAGAAGTTACCATTGGCGATCTTGCCAGCTACAAGTACACTCGCCTCTATTACAGTCCCACCCTGGAGAGTTTTTCCAATGAGAAGGAAGCCTTTCTGAAAACCTGGGGATGGTCCTACCGGGTCAAGCCCTGGTACCTCTACTTCAAGCAGATAGAGTATCCCCTTGATCCTGAGATCAACGGCCGCTGGGAATGGGCCGGCATCTACATGGGGCAGCCCCTGTAAAGGGCAAAGGAGTTAGCAGTGAAAAACGGCATGATCATATTTCTTCTGTCCTTTCTGGTTCTGCCCGCTCTGAGCGGTCAAGAGGACTTAAGCGTTGAAACTCACACGAACTGGATGAAAGGTGAAATACTCTTTGACATCTCCGTTGCCCTGCCATCGGGGGAAATGAAGCCGACGAATCGTTTCGTGGCGGAACGGACTATCGAATCGGAAGCTCCCGGCCTGATTTCACAGGAACTGAGAGACATTGCCGTTGACTCCTGGGAAAAAATGGATACCCTCTACTTCTCCGACACCACTTTCATTTCCCAGCTCGAGGATCTGATAGACAACAGCAATAAGGTATTCAGCAAAACCTCCCCGGATATGAAGCGCTTCATTATCCGCTATAGACTGGATTTCTATCCCGATATAGTCTCCCTCTTTCTTGCCCATGAAAGACCTGTCACTCCGGATTTCACCTCCACTATGGGGCGCACCGATGAATCATTCACCGGCCTGGCGATCTATGCGGGCGATCCGGTCCGCTTCCATGGAACAGATGAGGAGGTTCTCCTGGAACCTGCCCTTTTTCCTACGGTTTATGATGAGGATATGAACCTGATCTTTGACAAGACCTTTGTGGAAGCCTCTGCGATAAGGGATTGGGGAATGGTTCAGTACACCGACCAGATTCCCGATTCGTTCCTGGAAACCCGGGACAGAATCGGTATGAAGCCTCTGAAGATATCCCTTCGGGAGGTTTTCGGCCGGAACAAATGCGATCCGGTCATATCCGCTGCCGATGCCGGAATGATTCTGGCCAGCCAGCAATTCTCCGACTGGCTTAAGGAAGGGCGGGTTTTAATCATCCTGAACCGTTGAAAAACCTTTTCTTTTTCTGTAGAATACCTATCCTATGAACAAGAAAAACTTTCTCCTTCCTATAATGACATTTCTTTTATTGGTAACCGGTTGCCAGAGAAATCTGGGCTATGGAATCCTATACTGGTCCGACGACGAAGCCCTCATCCCCACGGGCTCCACCTTCAA
>JAFGPQ010000113.1 GCA_016936115.1 Spirochaetales bacterium
CCACCGCCTCTCCACGGTGCGCCATGCGGACAAGATTGTGGTCCTGACCGACGAGGGGATTGTGGAAGAGGGTTCCCACGGGGAGCTTTACGAAAAGGACGGCCTGTACCGGCGGCTCTACGATTCCCAGTTCACCGGGCTTCCCTCCGATGAGATCCGGGCCGGCTGATCAGAGCCAGGGTTTGTCCTCGGCATCCATGGAACCGAAATAGTCCCCGTAGAGCGATTCCAACCGGCCGTCGTTGATAATCGCCTGGAGCGCCGTGTCGTAACGCTCCAGAAGGGAGGGGGCCAGGGCCTGGGAAAAGGAGGTGCAGATGTTCTGTTCGATAATGGGCACACCCGCCGTTTTCAGGTCCCAGCCGTTCAGTCGCGAATAGTAGAGGCCGATGCGCTCCACATCGGGAACCGCATCCAATAGGCCCTTCTCCAGGTCATTCAGAGCCTGGGTGGTGGTGGGATACTCCCGCAATTCGATTTCCCGATAATCCCGCAGGGCCTGGTAGATATGGCCCCGGGCTTGAGCGCCTACGGTCTTTCCGAACAGACTGGCTATGATCTCTTCCCGGGTGTCCCCTCCGATATCGGTATTGTCCGATCGGACGAAGGTGGTGTAATGGAGCACTTCATAGGGAAGAGACAGATCAAGAAAGGTGCGGTAATCGGGCAGGTCCGGCGTAGCCAGGGCGCTGGTGTAGAACCCCGATTTGATTCCCTGTATGACAGGCCCCACATCGTCGTAGGGAATGAGTTCATAGGCCTGGCCCATCTCCTCCATGATCATTCTTTCCAGATCCACATAAAAGCCGTGGACTTCCCCGTCCTCACCCAGGTACATTCCCGGAGCCCCGTCCGCCCGAACCATTATTTTTATGGTATCCTGCGCTCCCACCTCTATCAGAGGTTTCCCGTCGGCAGAATCCTCGGGAGAGTGTTCGCTCTCTACCTGCCGGGGTTCGGAAATTTCGCCATCCAGGGATATCTCCACTTTTTTTTGTGAACAACCGAAGAGCAGCAGAACAGCTGCCAGGATAAGGGCGGATAATTTTCTCATGGAATTCTCCTCCATGAATTCCATTGTAACATAACCGTCCGCCCGAAGCCAAATTTAAATTCGTTTACTTTTTCCCCATATTCTTGCATAATAGTACCCATGTAAAACGTTCAGGAGATTCGCTTGAAACTGCAAAATCGTTTGATAAGCGCCATAACCACAGTCCTCGTGGTGATATTTATGATAACCACCACTATCTCCTATCGCCGCTTTTACACAATATCCGAAACCAGCGTCAGGGACTACGCCAATCTCCTGAGCCGCAACTACTCTTCCCAGTTCGATGACGCCATCACCCGCTACCGCTTTATCGCCCAGGATCTGGGCAGCGCCACGGTTACGGGCATTCATATAGAGTCGACCCTTCGGGACACCCTGAAGAGATATCCCCAGTTCTCCCATATCTTTTACGCGCCCATGAACGGGAAAGTCCTTGAAATGGCCCCCTATGACGAGGAATATCTTGATTACAACCTTATCGGATACTCCTTCTGGGAAAAGGCGATCGCCCGGGGAGAGTCGGTCGTGTCTGTCCCCAATACGGCTTTCGGGAAACCGTCTCTCCTCTTCTTCGCTCCCGCCATGCTTACCTATATTTACGGCCGGGAGCCGTCTCCGGCGGGGATGGTGGTACTCGTGCTTCCCCTGGAGGATCTTTTCTCGGAGCTGGAGGAAACCTCTCTGAAACAGGACACGAAACTGTACGTCTCGGACCGGGCGGGGAATTTCATCTACTATCAGGGAGAGGGCGTCCTTCCCCCCAGGAGCATATACGGTCTTTCTGCAGAATCCATGGGATCGGTGGTTGAAGCCCAGGGCCGGGGGCAGAGCGGATTCGCCACATACCCCATACAGCGGGAGACCGGTTACATCTCCTTCTCTCCCATCTCATCCATGGGGTGGTCCCTGGGGCTGATCGGCGCCTACTCGGACATCACCGGGGAAATCCTCCAGACCCTGAGGATCAACGGTGCGGTTATTCTCGCAGGGGTCCTAATCGGGATTTTATTGGTTTTCATGATTGTCCGCTCCATTATCAAGCCCATAGGGGAACTGACCCTGGTGGCTCGGAAAATCGCTCAGGGGGACAGATCCATTATCAGCTCGGTTAGCCACGACTCGGAAGTGGGGATTCTCTCCGAAGCTATGAATTCCATGATACAGGAGTGGCGGGATTATCATCTGGCCCTGGAGAAGACCGTGGCGGAGAGGACCGGAGAGCTTCAGAGTACGGTGGAGGAGCTGAACGCCAGCAATCGGTCTCTCTCGGACATCAGGAGCAATCTGGAAAAACTGGTGGAGGAGAGAAGCGGGGAGCTCAGGAAAGCCCTGAGCTATATCGACAATGTGGTAAACTCCATGCCCTCCGCTCTGATCGGGATAGACCCGGAATACCGAGTAACCCAGTGGAATAACGAAGCGGTGCGGAAATTTTCCCTGTCCCGGGAGGAAGCCGTAGGCATATCCCTTTTCAAACTGATTCCCCATATGGAGGAATACCGGAACCGTTTTGACGAAACCGTCTGGAACAGAATGACCTCATCCCTTTCCCGGGAAACGAAAACAGAAGGAGGGGATATCCTCTTCGAAGAGATTACCCTCTATCCCCTGGTGGCGAACGGTATAGAAGGAGTCGTTATTCGCATAGATGATATTACCGAGCGGGTTGTCATGGAGGAGACCCTGAGGCAGAGCCAGAAGATGGAGGGGATCGGGCAGCTGACCAGCGGGATCGCCCATGATTTTAATAATATGCTGGGCGGCATTCTGGGCAGCGCCGAACTGCTCCGGTCCTGCGTTGGGCGGGATGCCGACGCGGCGAGCTACGTGGAAATGATCATCGAATCGGTGGACCACGCCGCCGATCTGACCGAAAAACTGCTCTCCTTCTCCCGCAAGGGGGGACGGATCTCCGTCCCCGTTGATATCCATCAGACCCTTGGGGCAACTATTACTATCCTGGAGAGAACTCTTAAGAAAAGAATCACCATAGAGACCGACTTCAGAGCCCCCGCTTTCGTTGTCACCGGAGACAGAAGCCAGCTGCAGAACTCCTTTTTGAATCTGGGAATTAATGCGGATCACGCCATGCCCGAAGGGGGAACTCTCTCCTTTACCACGGATAATGTCTTTCTGGCTCCCGGGGAGGATTCCCCCTCCGAATTGGCCCCGGGGGAGTATCTTGAGATTCTTGTGCGTGATTCGGGCGTGGGTATGGACAGGGAGACCCAATCCCGCATTTTCGAACCCTTTTTCACGACCAAGAAACTGGGAGAGGGGACCGGGCTGGGACTCTCCGCCGCCTACGGCGCCATCAGGCAGCACAAGGGGTGGATCGAGGTGAAAAGCGAGCCGGGAAAGGGATCGGAATTCCGTATTCTGCTTCCCCTGAGCGAAGAAAGGGAGATCGTGACGGAACCGGAACCGGAACCTCAGAGTGGAAGCGGCCGGATTCTCATCATAGATGACGAACCGGTCCTCAGAAAAGCCCTGGAGAAGGGGCTGGAGCATTTGGGATACCAGGTCCTTTCAGCCGGCGACGGCCTGGAGGGGCTGGAAATATTCCGGGAAAGGGACTCGATTGATCT
The DNA here is from genome assembly GCA_016936115.1 of Spirochaetales bacterium. Classification (GTDB taxonomy): domain Bacteria; phylum Spirochaetota; class Spirochaetia; order DSM-2461; family DSM-2461; genus SZUA-368. Next base: position 3,643 of record JAFGPQ010000113.1, read on the forward strand.
TGTCATTCTGGATATGATGATGCCCGTTATGGATGGACGTGAATGTTTTTACCGACTCCGGGAACTGAATCCGGAACTGCCCGTGCTTATCGCAACGGGGTATTCCCGGGAAGAGGATCTTCAGGCGCTCAATGCGGACGGTCTGAGCGGTTTTATCCGAAAGCCCTACCGACTGAGCGACATCAGCCGGATTATCAGGAAGCTCCTGGGAGCCGGGGAATGAACAAAGCCGAGAAAGCCCGGGCTGTCACCGATATTCTCAGAAAGGAATATCCCGACAGGCGGCCCCTTCTGAATTACGAAACCCCCTATCAGCTTCTTATTGCGGTGATCCTCTCGGCGCAGACCACCGATGCGGGGGTGAACAAGGTCACCCCCGAACTGTTCCGCCGCTTTCCGAACCCCGCCGACCTGGCCGACGCCAACCCCGCTATTGTGGAGGAAATCATCCGGCCCACCGGATTCTTTCGCATGAAGGCGGCCCATATCATCAAAACCGCAACGGCTCTGAAAGACCGGCCGGATCACTCCCTGCCGGATACTATGAAGGAGCTGACCGCCCTGCCCGGGGTGGGCCGCAAAACGGCCAACGTGATTCTCTATCACATCTTCGACACCCCGGCTATAATCGTGGATACCCATTTCAAACGGGTGAGCAAACGGCTGGGATTCACCCGGTTCACCGAGCCGGAGAAGATCGAGAAACAGCTGCTCAGGGCGATTCCCCGGGAGCTGCAGTCGGACCTGTCCATGGCTCTGAATCTGCACGGCCGACGCTACTGTTTCGCCCGGAAGCCGGACTGCGGGAACTGCCCCCTGGCCGATCTGTGTCCCTCCCGGGTCACCCCAGCCAGTTAATCAGATTCTCCTTTAACCGGTCTGCCAGGCGGGAGACCTCCGTGCCCAGCAGAAGCGCCGTCTGCTCATAGACCCGGATAATGTCGTCTGTTCGTGATTCCCCGCCGCAGATCCAGGGCATCCCCGTGGGGTAATCGGTCTCGCAGAAGAGCCGGTCCGGGGGAACCAGAGAACAGACCGGGGAACCGCTGAACACGTCCGGCCCGGCGGTGAAGTAGCAGCCCTGCTCCAGATACAGGGGAATCAGTTCCTGTGGTCCGGAGTACCAGTGAATCAGGGCATTGGTGATGGAATGGCGGCGCAGTTCCTCCAGAATCTCCCCTTCCGCCCCCTTGGTATGGATGGTGGGGGGAGCCCCCGTGCGGGAGGCCAGGGCGAGGAATTCCCGGAATACCCGTCTCTGGGCCTCGTCGCCGGAACGGTCCTCTACCCAGTGAAAATCCAGGCCTATCTCCCCGATAAGGGGGATTCCTTCCGCTGCTCCGAGCAGGGAGGGGAGATCGCTCAGAGCCTCCCGGGCCCTCATGGGATGTATGCCGCACAGGGGCAGTACAGCCCGGTTCCTCCGGGCCAGGTCGGCGGTCTTCTCCCAGCTTAGCCGGTCCATGGAAGAGGCGAAATAGAGGATGCCCGTAGCAAGATCTCCTTCGGGACAATCCTCCAGATGGGTGTGCAGGTCCAGGTAATCAAAGCGATCCAGATCTTTCAGAATATCCGGCTTAATGTCCATGGAGTCATGATAGCACAGGGGAAGTCTTTACGGAATGGATCGATTAATCCATTACAGGTATAAGTAAAATAGAGTTGATCACTTTGTACGGGAAAGTAGAAGTTACATATTTACTCTTGAGTTATTGGCAGAATCAGGGTAATATAGATTATATTCCCATATATATGCAGATCTCCCTGAAAAACATGATCTGATTTATAACTACATTATAATTAGAATTGTAAATAAGAAACCTACTCATACATTTGAAAAAAGTAAAATTTTTTAGCGGTTTCCCAGAGATCGTGAAAAGGAGAAAAATATGAAAAAGAGTATCATTCTTACTCTACTGGCTGTTCTTTCCCTCTCCCTGGCTTTCGCAAGCGGCGGATCGGAGGGCGGTGCGTCCAGAACCTTCGTTACCATCGGTACGGGCGGTGTCACCGGTGTCTACTATCCCACCGGCGGGGCCATTTCCAAAATGGTGAATAAAAAGTATGACGAGTACGGCATCAAGGCTACCGTGGAATCCACGGGGGGATCCGTTTTCAATGTGAACGCCATTATGGCGGGGGACCTGGAGTTCGGTATCGTCCAGTCGGACAGACAGTACCAGGCCTACAACGGAACCGCTGACTGGGAAGCCACGGGCAAGCAGGATAAGCTGCGGGCTGTATTTTCCATCCATCCCGAATCGGTCACCCTCATCGCGGCGGATGATTCGGGCATCGAAACCTTTGAGGATCTCAAGGGTAGGGTCGTGAATATCGGGAACCCCGGTTCCGGCCACAGGGGCAACGCCATGGATGCCTTCGAAGCTTACGGCATCAATCCGGAGACCGATCTGACCGCGGAAGGGCTCAAGGCCGCCGAATCGGCCAAGATGCTCCAGGACGGGAGAATTGACGCCTTCTTCTATACGGTGGGCCATCCCAACGGTTCCATAAAGGAAGCCACTTCCGGCGCCAGAAAGACTCACTTTGTCCCCATTGACAAGGTGGATTCCCTCCTGGCCAAGTACTCCTACTACGCACCCTCCTTCGTTCCCGTATCGGAGTATCCCAATGCGTCCAATACGGACAATGTGCCCACTTTCGGTGTTAAGGCTACCCTGTGTACCTCCGCCGACGTTCCCGACGAAGTGGTTTACGCCATTACGAAGGAAGTCTTTGAAAACCTGGATGAGTTCAAATCCCTTCATCCCGCCTTCGCCGTTCTGACGAAGGAGAGCATGCTGGAAGGTCTCTCCGCGCCGATTCATCCGGGCGCCCTCAAGTATTACGAGGAAGCGGGCCTCAAATAATGGATTTGAGCGGCATTTAGCCCCGGATGCGTCGTTGCAGCGGGGCGATCTGCTCGTTCAAATCCATTATTTCCCGGCGTTATTATTGTAATAATCGTTTGGAATTTTCCCCACCAAACTAATTAAAAAAGGAGCCCTCCCATGCGAGACCCCCTCGATCATGAACAGACCGATGCGGATCTGGAAACAGCCCAGCGCATCGCCGATGAAGCGGAAGGCGGCACCCGTGCCGTATCCGCAGGCTGGACCCGTTGGATTATTCCGGTTATCGCCGCCTCCTGGTCCCTCTTTCAGCTGTTGATATCCTCTTTCCTGCTGCTGGACAGCACCATGGTCAGATCCATCCACCTTGCCTTTGCCATCTGCCTGGTCTTTCTGAGCCATCCCCTCTTCAAGAAGCCTAAGAAGAGTAAATTTCTGAACTATTTCGCGAACAGGGACCGTTATACCCCTGCGGACATTATCATATCAGTGGCCGCCGCTCTGCTGGCCCTGTACATCACCATAGATTACGTGGGTCTGAGCATGCGCCAGGGAACGCCCCTTTTTCGGGACATTCTTTTCGGCTTCCTCCTGCTGATCCTGCTGCTCGAGGCGGCCCGCCGCGCCCTGGGACCGGCCCTGCCCATCGTGGCGATCGTCTTTATCCTTTACAGCTTCTTCGGACCCTATATGCCGGCGGTTCTGGCCTTCAAGGGGGTTTCGGTGAACCGCTTTTTCGGGCAGATCACCATGTCCACCGAGGGCATCTTCGGGGTGCCCCTTGATGTTTCGGCCACCATCG